>DLVL01000103.1 GCA_003444085.1 Kosmotogaceae bacterium
CCCCAAAAGGAAAATGCTAAAAGTCAGATAAGTGGAAAGAGTCCATTAGCCAAAACCCAACAAAGAAACACTGCCCTTTCCATATATGAATAGCCGAAAGCTCTTCTCCACAGGGATCTCTCGAACTTATTTCACTCGCAGAGATTCTTTAGGAAATCGAGCGCTTCCTTTTTCGCGGTATCAATATCCAGCAGAGCTATCTCGCCTATCGTCATTTTTCTTGATATCAGCTCGCTTACGAAGCTACACCCGAGATAATAGCCTGTTTGGCTTCGTCCCATAATCTGCTGCCAATCTCCAAAGAAGTCATACGGAGGTAGTTTCTCCCTGTAGTATCTCAGATATTCGCATGCCAGCAATCGCCTGTTGGCATCACACCACTGAAGCCATTCTCCATCATCGGTCTGCTGATGGTAGGTTTGAACACCTCTAAGCAATTGTTCACACTTCTGAGCGAATCCTTCTTCGTAGAGTCTCCACAGCAGATAATCTCCCGGGTCCATTGGAGATTCGGAGATCCTGATTATTCCATTTTCTTTTCCTCTGAGCAATTCATGACCTACATGACACAACTCGTGTGAAACAAGACCTGCGATTGCCTCATATCTTTCCCAGCCCAACTTGACAATCTGATCCAGCCCATACAGGATTGCAGGATACTGGTTGTAGTAAGTGACCCATCCTGCTCCGTTCCCTATTCCGATATACATCACGACATTTATTCTGTCGTGATGATCTCTCTTGAAGAGCTCCATGTAGTCACCTTCAAGTTCGTTGTGAGCCTTGATAAGATTGTCTCGTGCAACAGGAAGTACATCGAGCTTCTTTGATATCTCAGGGAAGATCCGTTTTGCAGCGACCTCCTTCCAGTCTAGCCCGTAGCTCTTTATGTCGTTAACGCATCGTCCTTTGAGTTCTGGATATCTTGCCAAATAAGTGTCAAACCATCCCTCTGCATAGGTTTCACCATTCTTGAACTCAAGATCATTGAAAAACTCTAAGAAGCTATCCAGCAGATCAATAGTGTAAATCATATCGCAACCTCCAATTCCCGATAAGTGAGTTTCCATTCAGCGATATTTTCCGGCTGGAGCCCAACTGGCGTCCAATCTTCTTACAGATCAGAGTGCTTCCAGTATTATACACGATGACGAACTGCCTATAGAAAACCTCTAACAGGCAACAGATTATTATCGCATGGTTATAAGTGGTAGCATTATGATAGCAATCCAGGATGAACAGGAGGAGCCACATGCTTTCTGAAGATGCTTTCAATAGTCTTTTGGTGCGCGAACGTTCAAGGCATCCTGCGGTGATTCTCTCACCTGCGTTGCTGCTGATTGATTTCCAGAGGTATTTCACTGATCGTGAGTCTCCTGCATATCTCAAAGGAATTGAGAATGCCATGGATAGAACAGCAGAACTAATAGACATTTTCTCGCAGTGCAGAATGCCTGTGGCGATTACCGTGCACAAAGGGGGATCACCCATGATGAGAGAGTGGTGGGGGAACTCTGTCGAAGAGCCGTGGATATTCTCAGAATTCAAGGGATTTCCCACATTCGCCAAGAATGGATACGATGCCTTTTACGGGACCGACCTGGAAGCATTTCTTGAAAGCAAAGGGGTGAATCAGCTGGTTATCTGCGGTGTTATGACGCACCTGTGTTGTGAAACTACTGCAAGATCTGCATTCGTGAGGGGTTATAGGATCATCATGGTTGAGGACGGGCTTTGTGACAAAAGTATCAGTTACCATGTGTGCTCGCTTAAGAGTCTCTCGCATGGATTCGCTTCGGTGGCGCGCTCTGGTGAGATAGTCGAACTCCTTGAGAGGCGCTGAAGAAGTGAAAAGTCGAGTATGTGTTGTAGGAGGAGGCCCCGCTGGAGTGGCGGTTTCAACAATGCTGAAAAGATACTCGATCGACGTCATCCTTTTTGAGGATCGTGAAATCGGTGGACTTCTGAATAATGCGTGGCGAGTAGAAAACTTTCCTTTGTTGAGTCCATCTTCTGGTGAAATTCTCTGCAAGAAACTCAAGGACCACCTGTCTTCTCATAATGTCGATGTGTTTAATGAGCACGTTGTCAGCGTTAGAGACAACATGGTCATAACTGACAGGTCGGAGTACAGTGCGGATAGAGTTATTCTTGCCACGGGTACCCGGCCAAGAAGGCTCCACGACTTTGAAGTCTCTTCGAACGTGGTCTATGAATTCAGAGACCTTCCAGCTGATTCGAAGAACATTGCTGTCTACGGAGCCGGAGACATGGCTTTTGACAGCGCAATAAAGGCACGCTCCCGAAGTATGGGAGTTCTTCAATTCTGCAGAGGAAAGCACGTAAGAGCCATCCCGGCTCTTGTGAGTGAGGCGCGTAGTTCGGGGGTGGATTTTCACAGTGCGGAACCGATTTATCATGTGAAATCAGAAAACTCCAAGCTGGTTATCGAAACTTCTTCTGCATCGTATCTTGTAGATGGGCTGTTGATCTGTATTGGAAGAGATGCTCGTTTGCCCGAGCTAGATAATTGCAGGTATGAGATAATCGGTGATGCTAGGGGTGAGCCCTTCAGACAAGCATCAATTGCTGTAGGCGACGGTGTGAGAACTGCTATGAAAATAGCTACAGAGTGGTGATTTGGCTTTGAAAGTTCTTCAAAGTTTTGGTAATGATGAACTGGCAAAAGTATATGTTGGCATCACAAAGGAAGGCTCTTGGGTAGAATTCGTTGAATCATTACAGCCTCCGTTACCCAGGAAAGATAAGTGGGTCTTGATTGTATCAACAATGGATGGGTGCCCTGTTAAATGCGGCTTCTGCGATGCCGGAGGTTCGTTCAGGAGAAACCTTACCAGAGAGGAAATAATGGATCAGATACATTATATGGTGGCAAGAAGATTCACTGGTGCTGTAAACGTTGCCAAGTTCAAGATTCAGTTTGCACGGATAGGTGAACCTTCACTCAATCCCTCGGTCCTGGAAGTACTGGAAGAACTTGATGGAAAATATGATGCACCAGGCTTGCTTCCTTCTGTCAGTTCCGTAGCACCCTTGAATTCAGAGAGTTTTTTCGAAGAGCTTCTCGAGATAAAGAATGAGAGATATGTGGGAAGATTCCAACTTCAATTTTCCGTGCATTCTACGGACAGGGATCAACGCGATTATCTTATCCCTGTGAGGAAGTGGGATCTGGAAAAAATCGCAGATTATGGATCACAGTTCTGTGGGGAGCACGACAGGAAAGTCACATTGAATTTCGCTCTTTCCTCCGGGTCGCTTGTCGAGTCTGCCGTTATTTCCAGGCTGTTTGATCCAGCAAAGTTTCTTGTGAAAATCACTCCGGTCAATCCAACATACAGTTCCAGAGACAGGAAGTTGGATTCTGCAGTTGATGATGACGGTTCTCTGGTCTATCACCAGAGATTCGTCGATGAGCTCCGTAGTGATGGTTTTGATGTTCTTGTTAGTGTAGGAGAGCCTGAAGAGAACAGAATCGGTAGTAACTGCGGGCTTTATGTCAAAAGGCATCTTTCGGGTTCTTCGGATCTCTCTGGGGCATATGCCCTTGTGAAGAAGGACACAACATAACTCGAAAGAACCGCTCAAATAGCCTCTGTTGAAGCTTTTCTGTGTTTGGGATCGTTGCCAAGAATCGCAGAAACATATGGAAGGGTGAACAAGTTTGTTCGAAGAGATAATTGACAAAGTCATCAGTAACGTAGAATATGTGATCAAGGGGAAGAAAGAGGTTATCAGGCTTGTGCTTGCTGCTTTTCTCGCTCGGGGACATGTTCTTCTGGAAGATGTGCCGGGTGTGGGGAAGACAATGCTTGCAAGAGCCATGGCGAAGAGCCTCGGCCTGGAATCAAAGAGGATTCAGTTCACTCCTGATCTGCTGCCAACAGATATAACCGGCTTGAATATCCTTGATCGTTCGAGGAGTTCTTTTGTGTTCAGAAAGGGTCCCATTTTCACAAACCTTTTGCTTGCTGATGAAATCAACCGGGCTACACCGCGAACTCAATCTGCACTTCTGGAGGCGATGGCAGAGAGGCAGGTGACTGTTGATGGAGAGCGATGGACACTTCCCGAAAACTTCTTCGTCATGGCAACACAGAATCCCATAGAGTATGAGGGGACATTCATGCTCCCTGAAGCTCAACTTGACAGATTCTTGGTAAGGGTAACGATGGGATATCCCGGTGGCGAAAGTGAACTCGAGATGCTTCTTTCTCAAGAGAGAGGTCATCCCATCGATAATCTGGAACCTGTATTAGGTGACGAGGATCTGCGGAAGATCTTCGAGGAGCCAGACAGTGTAAGAATAAGCGATGCTGTTATGAAGTACATTGTAGACATTGTCAATGCCACCAGAAACCACCCTTCTCTTGTTCTTGGAGCAAGTCCGAGAGGAAGCCTTTCTTTGATGAAGCTCTCAAGAGTCATGGCGAGAGTCCAAGGCAGGGATTTCGTTCTACCTGATGATGTGAAGATGCTCACGAAACCGGCGCTTTCTCACAGGCTCATCCAAAGCACAGAGTCAAGAATCAGAAGACAGACCGTTAACGAGATCCTTGATGAGGTTCTGGAAGAGGTATCGGTTGTTCAATGACAAATGTTCACCTGAAGCCATTAATCAGGTTGAGTGTTCTTCTGGGGGTTCTCACTATTCTCTTCTGGAACATCTACGTAATCATTCTTGACTACATTATAGTGCTTCTCTGGTTTGACTTTCTGGTCAAGATAAGGGCGATTAAGAAAATCGAAATCTCCAGGAAACTCTTTCCATCACGGTTGTTCGTGAATGAGAAATTCAAGCTTTGCTACCAGGTGACCAATCATTCAAGTACTGGACTTGGTCTAGAGTTTCTTCCAACACTGGATGTTCCTGGCATTTCGCGAAAGTCACTCTTTCTCAACATGAGTCCAGGTGGAAATGAAGCCATTGAATTGAGTGGTTTCTTTTACACCAGGGGAGTTAAGAACATCGGCTCTTCCCATTTGGCGATTGCTGGACCTCTCTCCCTGTATAGGATAAGTCGTTCATATCATATGAGTGACGAAGTGATTGTCTTCCCGCACATTGAAGAACTCCGTTTCAGTAAGGAAGTACTTAAAGACCTTTTGCCTGGTCGCAGGACGCAATATCGTATGCTCGAAGATACAACAAGCATACGGAACGTTCGAGAGTATTCGACTGAACCGTTGAACAGGATCCACTGGAAACTATCGGCAAGGTATGACAAGCTTATGTGTAAAGAATTCGATACGACTGCTCAAGGTTCTTTGAAACTGTTTGTTGATCTGAATATGCCACAAGGTGTTCTTGTAAATGAGACGTGGAGACAGATGAGGAAGAACTATGAAGAACAAGCAGTAGATGCAGCGGCAAGCATATTGCGGGATCTGAAAGACCGATCAACTGATGTTGAGCTGATAATTGCAGGAAAGGAGACCTGGATCGAATCATTTCCAGGAAGAGAGTTCGTGAGATATCTGGATACGCTGACGCGAGCGACAGGCAGTGAGTTGCCAGATCAGCGAATTGTTGAAGTTCTTGAGCGTTTTCTGATGCAGATCTATCAGAATGATACCGTTGTGCTTGTCTCGATGCACTTGAGCGACAAAGAGCTGCCATTAATTCTGAAGCTTCGTTCGAGGTGTTCAAAAGTCATCATCCTACTGATGCCTTATGGATTCCGTCCGGCAGTGTATAGACCGAGCAGGAGTTACTCCATGCCTCATCCAGAAGCGGCGAGACTCCTGGAGAAATCTGAGTTGCTTGTGGAAAATGGAGTTATAGTTCAATTCATGCTTGAGAATGATGCGCTTCAGGAGGTGCTGGACCTTGTTCCATAAGATGTTCTTGATTGCACCTGCCATTTTCTACTGCGCGTTCATCGATCAACTCGAGTGGACCAGGTTGCTGGCTCTTGGTGTGCTTGTTCTGGTTCTACTTATCAACCGAAAACTGCGGGTGATGAGTATTCCGCTCGCGTTCGGACTGCTGACCCTGTCGGCTTTCTTCTCCGAAATCAGCTGGTCCTGGGGCATAGGAGTATTGTTCTGCTTCTCAGTTCTGATTTTCTGGAATGAAGCATATGCCGAACCAGGACACCTGTTATTCTATACGAGTCTTGTCTGGATAATCGTAGCAGGTCTTTTCGGCGGGCCATTCGCGCTGCTGTGTGTTGTGTCTTTCCTGGCTGTTGCCTTCTTTCTGGCAAAGAGATGGATTGCTTTCTTGCCTGTGATACTTCTTGTTGCTCTGGCTCTGGGATTTCCAGGTGCATTCTCCAACAGCTTATTCACAGCAGATGCAAGAACTTCAGTAATATCAGAAGAGAGTGATCTTTCTGCAGACCGTGAAAGGTCAGTTCATTCAGAGAACGCGTCTATCGATTCTACTGAGCAAAGTATGTACACAGAAGAAAATGATCAGCGATTCACCGAATTGATTCTTTATGTAAGCTTTATTATTATGGGAATTGCTTTCATCTTCCTGGCGATAAGACTGCTACTTAATCTCAGGAAAATGAGCAAAAAGGCTTTGCTTACGGCGATCAAGGGACTTGTGATCATAGGAGTTTTCATTGCTACAATACATTTTCTCTTGCAGGTGCCGACATCACAGATTTCATCAGAATTACATCTTCCTGGATCTGGCGGAGGGCCTGTCGCGGGAGTCCCTCAGGTGACCCAGGAGTCTGGAACACTTGATAAAAGCGAATCCGAGGAGACAACCGGGTCAAGGGCTTCTCTGCCCGTTGGGATATTGAGTTCACTGGTAGTCCTTATGGCTGCGATGTTAGCTGCTGCAATTGCTCTTCGCTGGTTGATCAAGTACTTCTCGGAAAAGACGTCTGAGGCGAATCGTGCAGATGAGAGTTCTGAGGGGACAGAAAAGGATTTTGAAGAACAGATATTGGGTGAAGGGGCAGATCTTGTGAGACAGGCGTATCTCATCGCTAGAAGAAGACTCTTTCCTGACCTTGATTATCTCACACCAATCGAATTGCTCTCCAAGAAAAGTCAAAGTGCATTCATCAGCCTGACTGAAGAATTTGTGAGGGTAGAATATGGTTTCTCTTCTCCCAGCCTTTCTGATCAGGAGTTGACAAAGCTGTTTCTGGAAACGCTGCCTTCAGGGCTTCTGTCAAATGATAGGAAGGATAACAGCAAAGAGCAGTGACCAGTAATGAGAGGCTCTTGCGACAGAGTCAATAACTGGCAGAACAATTCAACTTTAGCATGATAAGCTTGATTAAATTACTGAGTCTGTCGGAAATCGGGGACTATTGGTAACAAGCGGGTGGAACAGTGTTGATAGTGCCTTTTGGTATATTGATCGGATTCATGTTAGCGATTATTGGTTTTTTCAGAAACCTGCACTCGTTGAGATTACTGGCTTCAGGAGTATCTGCGGATGAGCTTGGCAAGACAACCGTTATTATTGCTGCAAAGAACGAGGAGCAGGTTATTGAGAAGACAGTCAGGGGCTTGCTGGAAAGAGCGCCAGCAGATGCCTGCCTGATTGTGGTCGATGACAACTCAACAGACAGCACCTGGGAGATTCTCCAGAAGCTCTCGTCTGAGTTCCCTTGTTTATCGGCAATTAAGAACAATGGAAGAAGCGGCAAGTCGGGGGCTCTGAATGTTGCTCTTGACAATCTCCAGGGGGACTTTGTAGTCTTTCTCGATGCTGATGCCCACGTTGACTGGTCATTCATAAGGCAATACATTGCAGTATTCTCAAATCCTTCTGTGAATGCCATTTTCGCAGATTTCGAACCCTACAATAGTCTTCGAACCCCTTCAGTGATATTTCAGGATCTCTTCTTCGGTTTCGTAAAGACATTTGTGTATTCAGGGATCTTTGTCAAGACAGTCTTCATGAACAGTGGGTTTTTCATCAGGAGAAGTGTACTTGACACTATTGGAAAGTTTGATCCTGATACGACTGTTGATGATTTTGATCTTGGGTTGCGCTTGAAGAAAAAGGGAATAGATATCAAATTCATTCTTGGAAACAAGTGCAGGATTCAGTACGCTTTCACAATCAGAGACCTGTTCAGGCAGTATTGTCGTTGGTTCACTGGAGGAATAAGGAAGTTGCTTCCAGAAAGAAAACCGTTAAGTGCGGCAAGTTTTATGGTAATTGTTATTGTGGCCCTGATAGGTTTCTTTCCTCATGTTGCACTGGTGACAGGTTTTGCAACCGGATTCCCGTTGATTGGAGCAAAGATCGCAGGCGCTTATGTGGTTGTTCTAGCTTCATCGTCGATGTTTGGGTATATCTTCCATGAAAAGAGACCACGCAGAGAGGTTCTGTTTAATCTTCTCGTGGGCGCGGTTTCGATGTATTTCATATTTCAGGCTGTTATATTTGTCTCTTTTTTCAAAGCTCTGGGTAAGAAGGATAATTGGTACAAAGTTAGTCGAAAAGCTGACTGAATACAAGCGAAGGTGGTCTGAATGGCTCTTGTGACAGTTATTGTCCCAGTACTGAACGAGGAGAAATATCTTAGAGATACGCTGAAAAGCGTAAAGGCACAGACCTTCAAGGATTACGAGTTGATAGTCGTGGATAACGGTAGTACTGATAATAGTCCTCAAATTGCTCGAGAATATGCAGATCTTGTTGTCTTTGAAAGTAAGAGAGGTTCAATCGCTGCTATGCACAGGGGTATTGTCGAAGCTTCGGGAAAGTACTACGTAACCTGTGATGCAGATACGATCTACCCTCCTGACTGGCTTGATAGAATGGTCAGGAATCTCAGAAGAAGGAAAAACGTGGTAGCAGCGTATGGCCCGATGGCTTTTCGCGAGGATGGTAAGTTCAGAAGGTTCCTGATCGCTTCTCTATATGTTGTTGGAGACAGACTCTCTCTATTAACAGGGATTAGACTATCAGGTGGCGCAAACCTCGGGGTTCTGCGAGAAGCGTATTTCAAAGCTGGTGGTTACTCAGTAAACAGCAACATAGCTTCTCAGGATTTTCTTCTGACCAAGAGATTGAGAAGATTTGGAAGAGTTGTCTTCGATCCTCGAATGGTAATATATACGTCAAATCGGCGTTATGCCAGGGCGGGTTCCGTGAAAGGAGCATTTGAAGCCTTCCGTCTCTGGCTAGATGTTGCACTCAGAAGATATAAGATAACCTATGACAGTTATTATAGTGAAGACTATTACAGAGACAGGGAGAAGAAAGGTGAGTGAACAGCGTTCCTTTCCTCTCAGGGGTATGGTTCTGGGCATACTGATAAGTGTGGTTTTGCTAGTTGTTCTGCAGCGGTTCTTTGGAAGCAGTGTAGATGCGGGGACCGTGCTCAGATCCTGGAAGGCAGTTCTATTAGGGTTAATGCTCTTCTGCATGGCGATATTCATTATAGCAGTGAGGGTTTATATACTATCAAGGAGTATAGGATACAGAATAAAGCTCATAGATTGCTACAGCAATTCATTTCTCAATCAGTTCTTCAGTGCTATAACACCATTTTCTGCAGGAGGGCAACCTTTCCAGATATATGATCTGACAAGACTCGGAATGGAGCTCTCTGCAGCTTCGGCGATGATAATAACAATGTTTATGATTTCCAACCTTGCCTCGGTGACACTCACATTGTTTGTTCTTCCACAATTCATATGGTATTTTGGGCATACAGGATCTGCAGCAGGAATCGTTGTAACCGGGGCCCTCATAACAGTTGTTGTTGGTGGACTCCTGATGGTTGTTGCATTATCACAAAGACTGATATCGTCCTTTTCTCACTTTCTCTCAAGAAGAAGACTTCTGCTCAAACTAGTTTCCAGACTATTCAGAAAGGACGAAGAGAACCTTTCGGATAGTATCCTGAAGAGATTCAGCAATTACAACAAATCAATGAAGCTGCTCTGGCAAAGATCTAGAAGACTTCTGCTTCTTGACTATTTGCTGGCAATATCACACTTTCTTTGCCTCTATGCTGTTTTCTATCTCGTAGTGACTGTTGTTGCGCGAGACGGAGCAGCGGCATCTAGGCTTGGTTTCTTAGATTCTGTGGCAGTACAATCGCTTCTCAGCTTCGTAGTATACTACCTGCCAACACCAGGGTCTAGCGGTGGGTTTGAAGGAGGGATGTTCATTTTGCTAAAAGATGTTGTGCAGAATGATCTCCTTCCTCTTATCGTAATGCTTTGGAGATTCGTGACATATCATATGCTAATTCTTATCGGGATTCTGATTTTTCTCTTAACTCTTAACAGGAGAGAAAGTGGTAAAGCTCAGTGCTGAGACTACTGAAGAAGGGGACACTGTTCATTGCCGGCGAGTTCGTCTGGCTGATCTACTCTGCTATCATTTTTCTGATTGTGCCGGTTGTCGTAAGATGCAAGAAGAATGGAAAGCTTCCTCCGCTCCCTTCGGTACTATGTGTGATGCATGTCGGGAATTTCGATCCGTTATTTGTTGTTAGAGCAACTCGACGGTATCGAACGAAAGCAGTTTACCAGGTGGATGGACCTTATCCGTTTCTCAGGTTTCTATACTGGTCGTTCTGGAGATTCAGGGTGAGCCAGGACCCGTCTATCAAGGAGTCTCTTAACAAGAAAACAATATCGGATGCTGTAGCCTATCTCCAACGAAAGAAAACGATAATGGTCTATCCTGAAGGGTATTGGAATTGGGAACGAAGACTCTACGCAGGAGTAGCAGTCATTGCGCATCGAGCGAACGTGCCGATAATTCCTGTTGGTATTGAAAACGGTGACATTTTCGATCCTGAGCTTGATTACCTGCCCCCTCTGAAAGCTGCCCGAAGAGTGATTCGAGAGTATTCTAGAAGAAAGTGGGTCAGAATTCATTTCGGTACTCCTGTTGTTCCAAATCTTCATCTTGAGGAACGAGATGACATCAACAGAATCATGACAATGATAGAAACCGAATTCAACGATTTCTACAGACGTTTCTATAATAAGAATGGGCCTATATGGTCACCTGAGCAGCAAGGAGTTCGTACCGTCAGCCAGAATAACTGAATATCTTGATATTCTGCAAAGTTAACCCAACAGTTGATTCTTTTC
>DLVL01000012.1:0-9812 GCA_003444085.1 Kosmotogaceae bacterium
ATCGATCAGAACGAAGCTGCACTCATTGAAAGCAACGAGGCTGTGGTTGTTGTGAATCCACAGTCAAACATGAACAATGCTGTGGGGTTTGCTTACTGGAAAGGATTACTTGAAAAGGGTATCTCTATTGCTCTGGGGAACGACGGGTTTGGATTCAACCTCGCGCACGACGCACGTTCTATGGTCCTTCTTCCACATCTGTTGAAGCGTAACGTGAATGTCACCAGCCCTGACGATCTGTGCCAGACTTTTCTGCATACCAACTATGAATTGGCTTCAAGACTCTTCGATGTTCCCCTGGGAAAAATCAGGGAGGGTTATAAGGCGGATATTTCAATTCTTGAATACAATAGTCCAACAGACATAGACCATGAGAACTTTTGCCAGCATTTCTTTTTCGGCATGATCGACAGACTTTCTGTAAGAGAGGTCTTTGTGTCTGGAAAACACGTTCTCAGAAACGGTAGTCTTGCCACGATAGACGAGAAGGGTATATACGAAGCTGCGAGGAAGATCTCCAGACGACTCTGGTCAAGGCTTTGAGGAGGAGATTTGATGAACCTATCTGTGAGTTTTGCAGGATTGAAACTGGAGAATCCTGTCATGCCCGCTTCCGGTCCACTGACCGGTGATGACAGGAAAATGCTTGCAATTCATTCACAAGGCGTAGGTGCCATGGTAACCAAAACGATTTCCATAGAAGCAGCAAAGGTACCACGACCATGCATAGTTGCTGGGAATAATTATGTGCTGAATGCAGAGCTATGGTCTGAGTACGATTGGCAATCCTGGCACGACGAGTTCATTCCCCGATTTCGCCAGGAGTCGGATAAACCACTCTTTGTCAGTCTTGGATACACTAAAGAAGACCTTGAGTTCCTTGTACCGAAGTTTTCAGATCAAGCAGATGCATTTGAGCTTTCAACACACTATGTTGCTGATGATCCGTCCTTGCTATCCGATTTGATCAAAACTGTGAAGCTGCATACAGACAAACCGGTCTTCATCAAGTTCGACCCTTCTGTACCTGACC
This sequence comes from Kosmotogaceae bacterium, assembly GCA_003444085.1. Classification (GTDB taxonomy): domain Bacteria; phylum Thermotogota; class Thermotogae; order Petrotogales; family Kosmotogaceae; genus UBA9910. Next base: position 1,034 of record DLVL01000012.1, read on the forward strand.
CGGGCGAAATGGCGAAAGCTATCGAGAGTGCTGGAGGCGATGGGATTGTTGCTATCAACTCTCTTGGACCCGTATATCCATTGAACCTGTTGGAACGGAGTTCGCCTCTGGGGAGTGAACAAGGCTTCGGATGGATTTCTGGACCTGTAATTAAGCCTTTCGCACTGGCTATGATACGAAGAATTGTCTCGGCAACCAGATTGCCTGTAGTCGGTACAGGGGGCATTTCGTCTGCTGACGATGTGCTGGAGTTTCTCATGGCAGGAGCTTCAGCCGTCCAGCTGTTATCCAGTGCACTGATACGTGGCAAACAAGTCTTCTCGAAGATACTTAACGAGCTTCCAGAGAGGATTAAGGCATGTGGGGGCAGTGGAATTGAAGATCTTATGGGAGTCGCCCTGAAGAACAACACGAAGGAGTCATTCAAGAAACGCACTCCAATTGTGGATCACTTCAAGTGCATAAAGTGTAACCTGTGTGCCCAGATATGTCCCTACGATGCTCTCTCTCTTCAAGACAAGATTTACGTCGATGAGAGTGCCTGTTTTGGCTGCGGGCTGTGCGAATCAAGGTGTCCGGTTAAGGCTATAGAGGGGGTTCTCTTCTAAGTGAATTCATTTTCTTTGGTTTGTATAACATGCAAGCGAGAGTTTTCACCCGATGAGGTGCTGTACACTTGCCCAGAATGCGGAACTCGCAAAGGCACTCTTGAGGTTCGCTACAAGATGCCAAGGCAGAAGCACTGTCGCCCGGAGGATTTGTTTCAGGCAATCGGTCGAAGAGACATGTGGCGATACTGGCCTCTTCTTCCCTTTAAGAGCGTTGAGGCAGATTTCAGCCCTCTCGAAGTTGGACCTTCGCCCACAATTTCGTGTGACAAGCTCGCGAAGAAGCTCGGGATTTCACGCCTGTTTCTGAAAGATGACGGCAGGAATCCTTCCGCGTCGCTGAAGGATCGAGCGAGTAATGTCGCAGTTGCAAAAGCCCTCGAACTGGGATTCAGCAATATCTATTGCGCATCTACAGGAAATGCTGCAAGCTCTCTTTCATGTATTTCCGCAGCAGCCGGGCTCAACTGTTATATATTCGTTCCTGCTGCGACTCCCGAGGCAAAACTTTCACAAATGCTCGTTTTTGGTTCGAGAGTCCTCAGGATTGACGCTTCTTATGACGAGGTCTTTGATCTTTCAATGTCTATCGGAGAAGAGAAGGGCTGGTACTGCAGGAACAGCGCAATCAATCCTTATCTGCTTGAAGGCAAGAAAACAGCGACCTTCGAACTTTTTGAAGCACTCAACTGGAACGTCCCCGACTATATTCTCGTATCGGCTGGCGACGGAACCATTCTCAGCAGTGTATACAAAGCGATAATGGATTTGCTGGACTATGGATTGATAAGCAGATCACCCGTTGTACTGGGTGTTCAGGGTGAAAATTCCTCCGCGATAGCAGATACTTATGATTCCGGGTTTCCTTTTGAGCCGATAGACCAGACGACCCAATGCGTTGCCGACAGTATAAACGTGGGAAAACCTCGAGATGTTATCAAAGCATGTTCATATACAAAGCAAAATGGAGGTGGATTCATCCGGGTCTCAGATGATGAAATAGTTGCTGCAATCTACACACTCGCAAGAACGTGCGGAATATTCTCAGAACCTGCTGGAGCCGCTGCTCTGGCTGGATTAGAAAAGGCACTGGCAGACGGGATTATTGGCAGAAAGGCTTCTGTTGCCCTTCTGATTACCGGTAACGGGTTGAAAGACATAAGACCAGTTGCAGCACTATGCAAAGAGTCTAAAGTCCTTCCACCTGATGAAAAACTCATCAAGGAGGAACTCAAGTGAGAATAAACTTCAGGCTGAATGGCGAGACTATTACAACAGAAATTGAGGACTCAATGCGCGCGCTTGATCTTCTTCGCGAAGACCTGGGACTTACAGGAACAAAGGAAGGGTGCGGAGAAGGAGAATGCGGGGCTTGCACGATTATTGTAGATGGAAATGCTGTGAACTCCTGCCTTATGCTAGCGGCAGAACTTGACGGAACTTCTGTTGAGACTATTGAAGGATTGACAGGTTCCGATGGTAAAATGCACCCCGTTCAGCGTTCCTTCATCGACAAAGGTGCCGTACAGTGTGGCTTCTGCATACCGGGCATGATCATGTCAGCCAAGAGCCTGCTCGACAAGAATGACTCTCCGTCGAAGGAGGAAATCGAAGCTGCACTTGAAGGAAATCTCTGTCGTTGCACGGGCTATGTGAGAATTATAGAGGCTGTAGAAGATGCAGCATCGATTATCAGAGAAGACAGGAAGTAACCCTTCCTTCGCACTCCTAATTCTTGCTGCAGGTCTGAGCAATCGCTTCGGAAGTGATAAACTTGAGAGGCCACTGAAAGGCAAACCGTTGTTGCAGCATGTTCTCGATGAGTTCCGTGAAAGCATTTTCCATCCAAAGATTCTTGTCACACGCACCGGCGCAGAAACCGACAGGTTTGACACTAAGGGTTTTGAAGTAGCAGTTAACAGATCGCCTGAACAAGGGATATCGTCAAGCGTTATGACAGGAATTGAGGCAATAGGAAGAAGAACTGGCTCTGGTATTATTGTGTTGCTTGGAGATATGCCTTACATAAGAGCGCAAGATGCGGAAGACCTTGTCAGTGCGTTTGGTAATGAAGAAAGAACAGTAGCGAGTTTCGAATTCAACGGAACGAAGGGTTTTCCAACTCTCGTGACCGCTGATCTGTTACCTGATTTCGTGAGACTGAAAGGCGATACCGGCATTTTCCATCTGGTCAGGAAGGGCTTGGCAGAATACAGATGCCTGAAGGGTGAACTCAGACACGTTTTCGATGTTGATCACCCTGAAGACCTGGAGAGAAGAGTATAAAATGGGACAGAACGATAGATCAACAATACTGAAAACGCTTCTGGACTCTGGTGAGCCTTTTGTGGTTGCTTCGATATACGAGTGCAAGACATCATCAGCCGTCAGAGTGGGGGATTGTTTCGGGATGAATAAGAAGCTCTCCTTTATAGGATCCGCCGCTCCAGCCTTGAAAGACTTTCTCACATTTAACATGAAAAAGTGTCTGCGAATCGCAGATTCCTTTACTGCGCCTTTTTTCCAGTCAAGAGAAGACGCCGCTGCACATGGCTCGACCTGCGGGCAGAGAAGCTCTCTGCTCTTTCAGTACTTTGGAGATAAACCCGTAGTCTATGTATTTGGAGCGGGAGATCTTGCCCTGGCAACAGCAACTATCATATCTATAGCCGGTTTTTCTGTTACAGTGCTGGACAACGACTCTTCATTTTTGAACAATGCAAGTAAGTCATTGAACACACAGCTGATCGATTTCGATGACGAATCATCATACCCGAAGATACTCAGAAAAGACTTCTGTCTTGTGATGACGAGAGGTCACCTACAGGACGCCAAAGTACTGAGTATTGTTCTCAAGAGCAATCCGCGTTACATAGGAATGATTGGTTCAGACAAGAAGAACACTGAAGTAAGAGAAGAATTGAAGAGGATGAACATCAGTGACTCACACTGGAAGAGAATCAGAACTCCTGTTGGTCTTGATATAGGGGCATCAACACCTGGAGAAATAGCGGTAGCCATTGCCGCAGAAGTTGTCCATGTCAAGAACACAGAAAACGCTCAGGAGGATCAATGACTTTCAAGCTAATGATTCCTAATACTGAAGGTGAACTCCAACAAGAACTCATGGATGATGAAGCAAGGATTCTTGCGGGGGGGACAGATCTGATGGTGCAGATGAGATCAGGCAAGGTGGCCCCGACAAGAGTTGTTTCGATCAAGAAACTGGAAAGACTGAAAGAGATCTCCGATCTTGGAGAAAGAATAAGAATAGGAGCCGCAGTCACTTACTCGGAGCTCCAGAGATCCCATATCCTGCAGGAGAAATCACCGATTCTGCTCAAAGCTATTCGTCAGATAGGTAGTCTTCAGATCAGAAACCGCGGTACAGCTGTGGGGAACATTGCCAACGCTTCTCCTGCTGGAGATGCTGTGCTGGCAATGGTCCTGTCTGAGGCTAGGGTCGAAATCATGGGTCCCAAAGGGGAGCGTCATGAGTCGATAGAGTCTTTCATAATTGGTCCAGGGAGAACAACTCTCTCTACAGGAGAATATATCCGGGCCGTTGTTATTGAGAAGACCGATGACTGGCAGTCCTTATTCATAAAGGTCGGACAGCGAAACGCCATGTGTATATCGGTTGCATCAATAGGAGTCTTGAGAAAGGGCAAAGAAGTGAGACTTGCCTTTGGTTCGGTTGCACCTGTAGTTGTGAGAGCCCATAAAGCTGAACGTTTCTTCACGCGCGAAGGAATAGATGGCACCAAATTGGGCGAATTTGTTGAGCGCTGCGTGGAAAGCATCTCGCCCATTGATGATGTGAGAGCAAGTTCTTGGTATAGAAGACAGGTTGTCCGTGGCGAGCTCATGAAAATCTTCGGACACCCCGATGTGGGAGGAACTGATGTTACCTAACGTGAAGGAGTTTATCCGGCCCGAAACCGTTCAAGAAGCGTACGCACTTCTCGAGAAGAACCGAAAGGCCACCGTGCTGCTCGCTGGCGGCACTATCGTAAGTCAGATGCGCTCTTCGAATATCGAGACAATTGTCGACTTGCGAAAAACCGGCCTTGACAAAATCGTTCAGAAACCTGATGAGATTGCTGCTGGGGCTATGGTGACGGCGGAGCAGTTTCGTCAGGACCGTCTGATTGCTGATCGCTATGGTGACTTTTTCTACGATAGCTTTGGCCTGATCGGCAACTGGCAACTCAGAAACATGATCACACTTGGAGGATCGATTGCGCCAAGATTGGGGTGGTCAGATATTACCACCTGCTTGATGACTGTGGGAGCCTCTCTGCTGGTCTACGGTCAAGACGATTATCAGACACTGTGCATAGGTGACTATTTTCAGATACCGTCCTCTGAACGACCCATCATAACTCACATCATCCTCCCAGACGAAGACTGGCGCTATGCCTTCTACCGATTTGCGAGGAGTGCATTTGACATCGCAACTCTCAACATGGGTATTGCGATGAAACTCAATGACAGGCGGATCGTTTCCTCGAGGATTGTTTGTGGTTCAAGACCCATGTTCCCTGCACGAATGGAGAGTGTAGAAGAGTCGCTCGTGGACCTGAACTTTGATGAACAAACCCCCGGTATTGTCCGTTCACTGGTATACGATAACTTTTCTGGTGGAAGTAACATGATAGCATCTTCGGAGTACAGGAATCATCTTGCTTCGGTTCTTGCCGAAAGAGCCGTTAAGAAGATTGGGGAGATAATATTATGAAGATCACCATTAACGTGAATGGAAAAACACATGTTGTGAAGATAGAATCCGCAGAAATGCTTCTTGATACTCTCAGAAGACTTGGCTACAAGAGCGTTCACAGGAGCTGTGACAGTGCAAGTTGCTCGTCCTGTACCGTTCTGCTTGATGGTAACCCGGTTCTGTCTTGCTGCGTCTTCAGCGCTACTGCTGACGGCCGATTCGTCGAGACAGTTGAAGGATTAGGTAGTGGTGAAGAACTCCACCCCATTCAGAAAGCTTTCCTGGAAGAAGGAGCTTCTCAGTGTGGCTACTGCATCCCGTCTCTGATCATGACTACCAAAGCGTTATTGGCAGTAGAACCAGATCCCACAGAATCTGAGATTCGTGAGATGCTGGTCGGAAACATCTGCAGGTGTACAGGATATGAGGCGCAGACCAGAGCGGTCAAGAAGGCATCCAGATATCTGAGGGGTGATGAAGAATGACTCCTTTGGCAGAAGAGAAGATTCGAGAGTTCAATGTGGTCAAGAAAAACACAGACAAGGTAGACGGCAAAGCGCTGGTAAGTGGAAAACCTGTTTACACAGACGACTTTGATGCAAGAGATGAGCTTCAGGTGAAGCTCGTAAGAAGTCCCCACGCCCATGCGACAATAAAGTCGATCGATGCCTCCGAAGCCTTGAAGATTCCTGGTGTCGTGGCAGTACTGACAAGTGACGATCTTCCGAGGGTGTGCTTTACAAGGGCTGGACAGGGCTATCCTGAGCCATCTCCTTACGACACCTTTGTTCTTGACAGAAGAGTCAGGTATGTCGGCGAGCCAGTCGCCATTGTTGCTGCTGAGACGGAGAAAGCAGCCACTGCAGCAGTGAAGGCAGTTAAGGTCGAATATGAACTGCTCAAGGCAGTTCTATCGATGGATGACGCAATGAAACCTTCTGCTCCAACTATCCATCCAGAAGAAGAGGCTTCAGGAATCTTCGATGCTGAAAGGAACATCGCCGCTCATTTTGAAATGGAGATCGGCGAAACCGAAAAAATACTGAAAGATTGTGACGTTACAATCTCCAGAACGTATCACGCCAACACTCAACTTCATGCCATGCTTGAGCCACACGTTTCAAGATCTTATCTGGATCCGAATAACAGATTGGTAATCGTTTCATCCACACAGGTGCCTTTTCATGCAAGAAGAATACTCTCAAGGATATTCAATATTCCGATTTCTTCAATCAGAGTGATAAAACCACGAATCGGCGGTGGATTTGGGGGAAAACAGGCACTGCATACAGAGCAGTATGTTGCAGCAGTGACACTGGCCACCAGAAGACCGGCAAGACTCATCTTCACTCGTGAAGAGGTTTCTATGGCCACAAACATACGTCACGAGATGCAATATGAAGTGAAGATCGGTGCATCAAAAGATGGTAAAATACGAGCCATATCAATGGATGGGGTCTCCAATACGGGGGCCTATGGCGAACACGCCCTGACAACGCTTATGGTTTCGGGTTCAAAAACACTTCCTCTCTACAATAAAGTGGAAGCCGTGCGTTTTTCGGGCAATGTTGTCTACACAAATCTTCCCCCTGCAGGAGCATTCAGGGGATATGGTGCACCTCAGGGTCTCTTTGCTCTTGACTGCATAGTTGATGAACTCGCGACAGAACTCGGACTTGATCCACTCACTGTCAAAGAGATGAACTCGATTCGCGAAGGTGAGAGTTCTCCAATCTTCAAACTTATGGGAGAGGGTCGCGAAGGCGTCGAGCAGATTGTGCGAAGCTGCAAGCTCCAGGAATGCATAGATCGCGGCAAGGAACTGATCGGCTGGGAGAAACGATCAAAAGGGATGCTTCCCGATAGCAGGAGAGCGAAAGGATACGGTTGTGCTATTGCCATGCAGGGCTCTGGCATAGCCAAGATTGACATGGGGGCTGCCACAATAAAGATGAACGAGGACGGTTCATTCAATCTCCTTATTGGAGCTACAGATATCGGTACAGGCAGCGACACTGCTCTCGCCCAGATAGCTGCTGAAGTGCTTCATGTTACCGTCGATAAGATTATCGTCTATTCATCAGATACGGACTTCACACCGTTTGACACGGGGGCATATGCTTCGAGCACGACATATGTTTCGGGTAATGCAGTGAAGGCAGCTGCAGAGAAGGTACGCATGCAGATCCTTCAAGGGGCTTCCGAGATTCTGGAAGAACCTCTGCCAAACCTTGAGCTGACCCTTGCAGAAGTCCATTCAAAAGAAACTGGAAAGACGATTTCTTACTCCGACATCTGCACACAGCTCTTCTACACGTTCAACCAGAGACAGATTGGTGCTACAGGGTCTTTCGTAGGAGAAGAATCTCCTATTCCTTTCATGGCAACATTTGCAGAAGTTGAGGTCGACATGGAAACAGGGCAGATCGATCTGAAGAAGCTGGTTTCCGTCGCTGACTGCGGAACACCTATCAACCCCGTTCAGGCCCTCGGCCAGCTTGAAGGCGGCACAATGCAGGGAATAGGCTGGGCACTATTTGAGAATGTTATGTATTCTCAAACAGGGAGAATGCTGACCACTGATTTCTTCACTTACAAGGTACCAACGCGAATGGACTATGGAGAGCTAATCTGCGAGCTTGCAGAAAGCTATGAACCCACCGGACCGTACGGAGCAAAAAGCATTGCTGAAATTGGTATAGATTCACCCATACCGGCCATTGCAAATGCCCTTTATGATGCCACCGGGATAAGACTCAGGGAGGCTCCTTTCAAATCAGAGAAACTGCTCTTTGAGATACTCAGCAGGGAGGTATGAGCGGTTGAAGTTCCAAATCACTGTATTTGTCATACTCACTATTGTCAATGCCTTTGCCCTTGGCCTGACTGTCTGGGTAAGCTGGGAAGGGGAAGACTTCTTCAGAAATACAGCGACTCAGTTTGAGTCAGAAAGTGGTATTAAGGTCGATGTCTTATTTGTGCCCAGGATGGAAGAAAAACTTCAGCTTTCACTAAGAACAGGAAATCTCCCCGATATCTGCCTGATCAAGGACACACAGACCGGTAACGTGGCAGCTTCAGGCAAAGCTGTTTCTCTTTCTGAGGTATTCGTTGAAGACCTCGGGAGTTTTTCAGTTGACTCCCTTCAGGCATTCTCCCTGAACGATCAGCTTTATGCCATACCGTACTATGCTGATCTTCAGGTTGCTTATTTGAACCTCTCACTCGCACCATCAGATTTCTTAAGTAACACATACGAGGATTATTCTCTTGATGATCTTGAACCACTGTATTCTGTACCTGCTGCCAACATCGTTCCTGTAGCGTGGGACTTCATGTCGCCCTACGTGTTTTTTTCATTTCTCTCTGGCTTTGGTGATGCAGCCGACTCCAAGGGAATGCCTGCCTTCTCGTCTGAGCATTATAGAATGGCTGTTGAAGAAGTTTT
>DLVL01000012.1:10053-14123 GCA_003444085.1 Kosmotogaceae bacterium
CAGGAAGCCAGGGCATTTCTGTCATTTCTCTACGCAAGAAGCATGGAGTTTTCTGTTGCAAACTACAAAGTCCCGTTGTGGGTCGAGTTGTTGCCTGAAGAACTTGATGATCTTGAGGTAGTGATGAGGAATACTGTAAGAATGCCTAATGACATGCGCTTTCAGCAGATATATTCGGATGGGATGCGAACTGTTCTTCAGGTTGTTTTCGCTGGTTCGATGAGCATTGAAGATGCACTTCATAGTGCGCAGGCATACGCTGAGTACAACTGGTGACAGGGTTAATTTCACCTGAGGAGGGGCTGTATTGATCCGTGGCAGGAAGGATAGAGGGCTCTTCTTGCCAATGGCCCTTCTCATATCACTTACCACCCTTTTCCCTATAGGATGGGCACTCGTAATTTCTTTCTTTCGTTACAGCGCGTATGACACCACTCCCGTATTTGTGGGGCTTGAGAACTTCTCGCGTGTATTCAGAGACAGGGGATTGGTTCTATCTTTAAACCTGACTGTTCTATGGTCAGGTCTCAAGACACTTTTCGAAATAGGGATCTCCTTCCTTGTTGCTGTTCGGTTAAGACATTCTTCAAGAGCAACCAGATTGTCCATGTTCATTCTCGGAATAGGATGGTTCTTTCCCGCATTCATAACTGTTTCTGCTTGGAGAGGACTTATCCAGGGATCAGCGGGACGCTCATTTGTGTCATCCATTCTTGGAATGTCCGTAGATATAACCACTCAACCCGTTGCAGCATTCATTTCAACGCTCTTTGTCGCTGTATGGCTTTCCATACCACTCAGCACGATCATAATAATCGCAATGCTCCAGTCCGTTTCTTCAGATCTCGAAGACAACATGAAACTCGACGGCATCAACGATCTGAACGCTGTTGCCATCTTCTTCTCACAAGTAAGAACTGTCTTGATTCCTTTTGCCTTCTTTCAGTTTGCTCGTTCTCTTAAAGAGTTCTCCGTTCCTTTTCTGATGAGCGGTAACGGTCCGCTTGTTCCTGGAGGATTCACTCCTGAAACAATTGTAGGTTCAACCACTTTCATGGGGGTTTTGCTGTTCAGGAAGTTTAGTATCGCAGAAAACTATGGCCTCTTGGCCGCCTATTCTGCGATTGTCGGAGTGCTCGTATTTGGCTGGCTTTTGGCCGCTATGTTCTCACGGTTACAGCCTCCAAAACGCCACACAAGGCTCCTGGTGCTCTCTTCTCTTGTACATCTGGCCCTTGGCCTGTTTAGCGGTAGAGTCTTCGGGAGTATTTTGTTCTTCTGCCTTTATCTTCTGCCACTCTCATTCCTGGGAAGAAGGTTATCTTTCAGGTATTCTGTGGGATTTGTGCTACTGGCAGATTCCATCTATGTTGTCCTTATGGTGATTACCGGAGGTCTAGCCGCATTGCCCGCGGCTTCATTCCTTGCAATTCCTGCACTGCTGTTGTCCATGAGATATCGCATAAGCATTCCCAACCTTTCGGTGAAGCCCGTTCTGAAGAGGGCTCTAATGGTGCTGGTTCTTGCCCCCACTGTGGTGCTGATGATCTACATTGCCTTGTTGGCTATGTCTCCAGTCAATGATGTAATCCCCAGGCTCCAGGGGCTTCGCCTGGAGAACTTTAAGACAGTTCTGGTCAAAGATTCGTTATTGCTAAACATGTTGAACAGCTTCTGGATTGCACTTCTCGCCATAATAATCGTTGCAGTTTGCGTCTTCCCTTTTGCATATTCTCACGCCTTCAAGCAGCGAAAGATAACTTCCATTGTCCTTTCGATAGCGCTCTTTGGAACGAGTTTTGCAGGAATGCACACCCTGCTTCCTGTACACATGGTGTTCCAGCGAATAGGGTTGGTTAATTCCTTTCTTGGAGTGGCTTTACTGGTAGCTACTCAGTGTATTCCTCTGAGCGTAATTTCTCTGATCGCGTTTTTCAAGAGTATTCCTGCAGAGTTCCGCGAGCTTTTCCTGCTTGAAGGTTCTAGCGAAATCAATTACTTCCTGCGTGTTGCTCTTCCACTGTCTTTGCCAATGATTGGCGGAATTGCTACCTATGTGTTTGTTAGCGCGTGGGGAACCTTCACCACACCCTTGTTGTTCATAGACAGAATCGATATGATGCCCTTCTCTCTAAAGATCTACTCTTATGTCGGTGAGATAGGAAGCTATTACTCAAGATGGAACCTGTTCGCCGCGGCTTCGTTGCTTGGAATAATCCCTCTCCTGCTATTCTATAAACGAAGTCTAAGATTTACATATAGTGGAGCACTTAAGGAAAGAGGTGTTGTATATGAGTGATGTATTTTCAAAGATCGTGCATTATGCTAAGGAACGAGCAAGAGATACTGTGATTGCTGATTACGTGGTCGGTACAGGAATGTCGGCTGTCTTGCTTGAAGATGGCAGATGTGGTGTTTCTCATCTCTTTCGCGAAGAACTCCCGGAAGGTTGTTCTATTTTCAAATCCCTCATAGAAACTCCCGTCTCATTGCGTCGATTCTTTGAAAACACGGATCCCTTTCACCCTGTTACTGCCTCTTTGATTCTGGCAGCCTGTAATGCTGTGATCAACAGCACTCATGATCGCGATGATTATACACAAGAAGACCCCTTTGTGTCGCTGCATATTACTGAACAAGACATACTCGGATTTGTTGGGGATTTTCGCCCGCTCACCTCTCTGATAAACGAGCAGGTAGGTGAGGTGAGGATCTTCGAAAGGCACCTTGGAGACAACTATCTTCCCGACTGGTCAATACCGTTTAAACTCCCTGAGTGCACTTGTGTAGTGATAACCGCAACTTCCATTATGAACAGGACAATTGACTCCGTACTGGAAAGCTGTTTTACCGATAGAGTCGTAGTTATGGGACCATCTACACCAATGAGCCTTGAACTCTTCCCACAGAAAGTTAGATCTCTGGGAGGAGCCCGCATCATAGACAGCAAGAAGGCTTTGCAAATAGCATCACGCGCAGGAGGAACAAAGAATCTGTATTCTTCAGAAGCGGCTCAGAAGATAACACTTACAAGGAAATGATTGGCTCATGAATTGTTAGGGCAAGTATTATTCTTCACTGGTACGTCGCTGACCGAATGTGTTCCAGTGGACTTTCTTCTCATCGTACTGGGTTCTGGCTTCTTTCTCTTCTGCGGGGTAACCCACATAGACCACACAAAGAGGGATGATCTTTGAATCAAGCCCCACTATACTGCTTATTCTCTTCACAGCACCCTTGAATGGGTAAACAGCTAGCCACACCGCGCCCAGCCCAATATTTGCAGCGGCAATCAAGAGATTTTCGGTTGCAGCACTGCAGTCCTGCACCCAGAGGTCTTTAAGCTTCTTCAAAGTAAGACCACTGGTGTCTCCACACACTACAATTGCCAGTGGAGCCTTGTAGCGACCAAACAACAGACTCTTCCTTATCCTGGAAAGCTTCGCTTCGTCAGTCACCACAATGAATTCCCAGGGTCTCCTGTTCATTGCTGAAGGCGCTGCCATTGCAGCTTTAAGAATCAGTTTGATCTTCTCATGTTCAACAGGTTTCTCTTCAAAACGTCTAATGCTTCTTCTTCTGAGAATGAAGTCAATACTCATACAGTATATTATACGACGAAATCAACCTATTATCGAATGATTGAGAGTTCATCCTTGAGGAAGTGTTTGCTTAGACGGAAGACCATAACTGATAACGATTAAGCGAGACAATAATGCTTTTGAGATGGTAATTGGTCACAAAGAAGCGCTATGGTACACTTGTTAACAATATAATTTTCCATTCCTGCAAATGCCACTATCTGCGAGCTCTCTTCAAAGTACGGGTTTTAGCAACTGGTCAGGGCGCGGGGATTTGAACCCCGGACCTCTGGTTCCCGAAACCAGCGTTCTACCGTCTGAACTACGCCCTGTCTTGCAGATTCTAACATAGTGAAGATGCCTTTTCAATTGGTGCAGCCTGCTCACAGTCTCTGATAAAGCAGTGTGGAGGCCAAACTCCAAGCTTGATTGTCATCGTGAGAGCTGTCACGTTATAATATGCATACAGGCAACGAATGAGAGGTGAGG
>DLVL01000010.1 GCA_003444085.1 Kosmotogaceae bacterium
TTTCATGTAAGCTTCTTTGTGATCTGGTTCAGCTTATATTTTGTGAACAATCCGTTACGTGAAACGTCTCAGATCTGGAGGATATTCTTTTTCAATAGATGTATGAGTTAGTATTTCTGATTTCTTTGAATGAGAACCTTTGTCAAGTTGTCGTTGATCGCTATTGTTTATCAATTCTTCGGGGTCATAGTTTCTTCAAAGCTGTCTTATGGAGGCAATACTTCAGAATCCATATTATACAGGAGGTGTTTTCATGAAACGTCTGCTAGTGCTTCTGGTAGTTCTTCTAAGCTTCGCCGTTGTCTTTGGAGGCGGAGTAGTCGAGATATTCAGTTGGTGGACAGGTGGCGGTGAAGAGGAAGGTCTCTTTGCAATCTTTGAGGTGTTCAACGAATGGTATCCAGATGTTGAGATCATCAACGCCACAGTAGCAGGTGGAGCAGGATTTGCTGCAAAAGCCGTTCTGAAAACGAGAATGCTTGGAGGAAATCCGCCTGATTCTTTCCAGGTCCATGGTGGAATGGAGCTAATCGACACATATGTGGTTACCGGACTCATGGAACCACTATCAGATCATCTGAAGGAATGGGGAATCTACGACAAATTCCCCAGCGCCATCATGGATATCTGCAGTTATAACGGCCTAGTTTACTCAATTCCTGTGAATGTTCACAGGGGAAATGTTGTCTTCATTAACAACGCTATTCTTGAAGATGTTGGCATTGAAAGAGTTCCTGATGACTGGCCTGGCTTTATTGAAGTCTTGAAGAAGATCAAAGATGCTGGCTACATTCCTCTTGCCCTGGGAGACAAGGACAAATGGGAAGCGGCACACCTGTTTGAGAGCATTCTCATCTCAACCCTGGGTGCGTATAACTATAACGGCCTTTGGGAAGGAAGAACCAGCTTTGATCATCCTGGAATTGAGGAAGCTGTTGATATCTTCCATGAGCTGATGAACTACGTGAACGATGACCATGCCGCGCTTACCTGGCAGGAAGCTACTCGACTTGTCTTTGACGGTGAGGCAGCTTTCAACGTTATGGGTGATTGGGCGATGGGATATCTCAAAACCCTAGGGTGGACGCCCGGAGTTGAGTTCAGCTGGATGACCGTTCCTGGAACAAAGGGCACTTTCATGGTCGTCACGGATACTTTCGGACTCCCAAAGAACGCTCCAAACCGGGAAAACGCTTTGAAGTGGCTCAAGGTAATTGCTTCTGTTGAAGGCCAGGACGCTTTCAACCCAATCAAGGGATCTATTCCCGCAAGAGTCGATGCAAACAAGGAGCTCTACGATGATTACCTTGTGTGGTCAATGAACGACTTTGCGACAAATGCTCTGTGTCCGTCTATTGCTCATGGATCCGCAGCAGCAGAAGGCTTCATAACAGCTCTAAATGATGCTTTGAACCTGTTCATCGCTAACCAGAACAAGGCCCAGTTCCTGAGAACCTTGAGGAATGCGGCCGGTGAGTACGTGTACTAATCTACTAATACTTGTTGCTCGGGACTCGTCATCTGGACGAGTCCCGGTTTATTGGGGGTGAATATTATCAAGAGACGCAAAAAGCGAATGCTCGTCTCATTGGCGGTCTTGTCTCCTTCAATTGCTGCTATAACAGTCTTTGTCTACGTCTTCATCGGTTCAAGTATAAGAACTTCCATGTCAAACTGGAACAGCTTCGCGCGTCTTCTTTCTGGAGAATATGTGTTCGTTGGTATGCAGAATTATGTAAGGCTCTTTCAGGACCCAAGGTTCCAGTCTGACCTTTGGAACACCTTGTATTTCACTCTGTTTTTCATTCTTGGTTGTCTTACCATGGGAATCATTCTTGCCGTTTTGGTGGACCGGAACATAAAGGGGGTTGGAATATTCAGAAACATATTCCTGTTCCCGATGGCGGTATCATTTGTCGTTACTGGAACAGTTTGGCGATGGATATTCGCGCCGGGAAACCTCCCAGGAAGCCCCAGGGGGGTGAATCTTCTCTTTGATATGCTCGGACTGAACTCCCTTCAGTGGAGATGGTTCACGAGTACAGAATCCTTTCTGAATTTCAATCTTGCTCTGATTCCTGTCATTATTGCTGCGGTCTGGCAGATGTCCGGATACACCATGGCGCTTTATCTCGCCGGACTGAGAGGAATACCATCTGCCCTCACTGAGGCTGCCGAAGTTGACGGGGCCAGTCCCTGGCAGGTCTTCTGGCGAGTCAAATTCCCTCTCCTCAGGCCTATCACTTTCAGTGCAATGATTATCCTGGGTCACATCTCATTGAAGATATTCGACCTCGTATACGCGATGACTGGAAGCGGACCCGGAAACGTAACTGATATGCCTGCCATCTATATGTTTGAAACAACCTTTAGAGCAAACAGGTATGCCACTGGCTCGGCAATCGGTATTGTGATGTTGATAATGGTCGCAATTGTCATCATCCCCTATCTTGTTAACGCCTTCAAGAAGGAGGTCAAAGTATCGTGAAGAAGACCCTTTCTATAGTACTGCTGTGTGTATTCGCAGCTTTCTTCCTGCTTCCCATGTATGTGCTTCTTGCAACCAGTCTGAAACCCATGCAGGAAGTTGGAATAGCAAGAATGTGGCATCTTCCTAGCAGGCCATCTCTTGACGCTTTCGTGAAGGCATTTGGAAGACTGGCTCCAAACCTGCAAAACTCTCTGATGCTTGTGATACCAGCTACACTTATTTCTGCATTTATGGGATCAATCAACGGATACATGCTTTCAAAGTTGAAATTCAGAGGCTCCGATCTGTTATTTGCTCTTCTGCTGTTCGGTATGTTCATTCCCTACCAGAGCGTGCTGTTTCCTCTCATAAATGCTCTGGATATGATGGGACTCTATGGATCTATCTGGGGGCTTGTGGTCGTTCATGTTGTCTACGGCCTTCCAATTACGACACTGATTTTCCGGAATTACTACTCGGAAATCCCGGATGAACTCATAGAAGCATCGAGTATAGATGGGGCAAGCATCTTTCGAACCTACACCAGGGTGCTCGTTCCACTTTCAATACCAGGTTTCGTTGTAGTGCTTATATGGCAATTCACGAATATCTGGAATGAGTTCCTGTTTGCAGTAACAGTAACCAGTGATCCGCTCAAACAACCCATCACAGTTGCTCTTGTCAATCTCGCTGGGAGCCAGGTCGTTGAGTGGAATCTACAAATGGCTGGTGCAATCCTTGCAGCCCTTCCGACTCTGATCGTCTACATTGCGCTTGGAAAATACTTTCTGCGCGGTTTGCTTGCAGGATCTGTCAAAGGGTGATACTGAGTTACAGAACGGCGTAGTAAGGTTGCTTCAGGGCATCTTCATCAGTATGCTGTTGATGAAGTCGCTTTTTGAGTCTGTATAGGCAGAACGATCATTCCTGTATTTCCCGGCCAGCATTGTTTTCAGTTGTGCGTATTCGGCCCTCACTTCGGCATGGCTTCTAAGATAGTTCCTGAAGAATATATGCTTTCTCCAGAAAAGGTTCCCGTATTCTGTCATGTGCAGATGAAACCCGGGTTTACTCATAAATCTTCTCTCTGGCAGAAGATCTTCATGCTGTGGAGCATACTTGTAGCCCTCTCTTGAAAAAACATCGACCAGGGTGTCTGCATCTTCAAGCTTCTTGACTCCGAGTAGAATGTCAATTATGGGTTTGGCTGACAATCCGGGGACAGATGTGCTTCCAATGTGTTCTATCTCTACAACCAATTCCCCACCACGATTCCGTAGTCTTGCCTTCTCATCATCGAACAGCTTGGGCCATTCATCATTGTATTCGACAAGAATTACAGGTTTCACTTCACTCATGAGCAGACTCCTTTCAACTTGTTTTCATCAAAGCCTAACACAGACATTTTATGTATGGCATCCAGCATTCTTACCAACACAAGAAATGATTCCTTCAAGTTCGGGAAAACGCGTAAGCAGAGCGATAACTTGACAAGACGGCAAGGCACGTAGTATCTTACAATTGCTTATCTGTGCATGTATACATATATTAGAAAGGAGAGTTGGATGTGCGCGAAACGATTCTGTTTAAGGCTCTTTCTGATCCCATACGTCTGAGATTGGCCTCGTTGCTGGCAATAGCTGGAGAGAAGTGTGTTTGTGTGCTAGCTCAGGCACTGGATGAACCTGACTTCAAGATATCCAGGCATCTCGGCATAATGCGCTCAGCGGGAATGGTTGAGTCTCGTCGTGAAGGAACCTGGATCTACTACAAATTAGCGAAACCACACAATGAAATAGAGGAAAGCTTGCAGAAATGCCTGAAAATACACATGAAACACCACGAAACTATCAAGCAGGACCTGGAAAGACTGGAAGTCGCTTCTTGTTCTATAGAACCAGGGCTCAAGAAGACTAACAATCCTGCAATTGACCAGGTGTAGGTTGAATCAAATGGCTGAAGCTAATAAGGAAACCAGGAGGCTCGGTTTCTTTGAGAAATACCTGACAGTTTGGGTAGGGCTGTGTATTGTTGCTGGAATCGCTCTTGGAAGAATCGCCCCGGGTGTGGCCGATTACCTTGATGGTCTTGCAATCTACGTGGGAGAAGCTCCTGTTGTTTCAATCCCTATTGCAATATGTCTATTCTTCATGATGTATCCCATAATGGTAAAGATAGACTTCGCAGAGGTTCTCAAAGCTGGGAAGAGCGTGAAGCCTGTGAGTCTTACTCTCATCCTAAATTGGGCGATAAAGCCTTTTACAATGTACGTTATTGCTATGCTCTTTCTTGGTTTTATCTTCAGAGGGATGATCGGCACAGAAGCAGTTGATCTTGTCAAAATGCCACTTGGTCTGGACTTGCCTGTTGGGGCTGTTCACGGTGCAGGAACTGTTGTGCTTGAGAACGGCGTGAGAATGCTTGAGATTCCTCTGTGGCGAAGTTACCTCGCAGGAGCCATATTGTTGGGGATTGCCCCGTGTACAGCCATGGTGCTTGTCTGGAGCTTCCTCGCAAAAGGGAATGACGGACTTACTCTAGTCATGGTCGCGATAAACTCAATCGCCATGTTGCTCCTTTATGGTGTTCTGGGAGGATTTCTTCTTGGAGTTGGCAGGTTACCCGTGCCCTGGCAGGCATTACTTCTCTCAATAGGAATATATGTGGCATTACCTCTTGTCGCAGGGTTCATCACAAGAATGATTATTGTTCGCAAGTTCGGAGCCGTGTGGTTCAAAGAGAAGTTTCTTACTCTTCTAACTCGAATCACAATGGTCGCTCTTCTGGTTACACTGATACTCATCTTCTCTTTCAAAGGAGATGTAATACTGGAGAATCCGCTCACAATACTCTGGATTGCCATACCACTATTCATACAGACAAACCTCATTTTCTGGATTGGTTACGGTGTTTCTAAACTGATCAAATTGGACTATGAGAACGCCGCTCCTGCTGCCATGATAGGAGCATCCAATCACTTCGAAGTTGCTCTGGCGACCGCAGTAATGCTATTTGGAGTTAGATC
>DLVL01000125.1 GCA_003444085.1 Kosmotogaceae bacterium
TAAGACATTCCTGGAAGCAAGAAACTTCACATTACCGCCAAATATAGCTTCAGACAACGTCTTGGACTTTTTCAAGGTATTTTCTAAAAAAGTGTGTTTGTAATATGCGAAGACCTCGTCGAATACCTTCACAGGAAAACAGGGTATGGACGCTCAGAAAACCAAGAGAGCCATCAATGAAAAATCAGGAGGTGAAATATAGTGGATAAAGATTCTGCAAGAGCGATGCTCCTCAAGATGCGAATTGAGCAAGCGGTGAAGAATGGCGCTGAAACGGTGGTGCTTAGACGGGCAGAGAAGAAGCTGCTTGAAGCATTGAGTTCAGCAAGCTTCAGAACAATATCAGAAGATCTCCAAGGAAATCTGAAGTGGTACGCAGGGCTTTCCGATATTGGAAAGCTTGCAGAGTTGACAGGATTCTTCAGTGAGAAACCTGTGGTTATTACGGAATATCTTCACACAATACTACGTAGCTTTGCCCCGACCTTTGTGAAATACATGGGCGACATGACCTGTATCGATTGCGGTTCTCAGAGAAGCGCAATCCTCAAGCAGGAAATACCAACTGAACTCGCCGATATCTTTGAGCAGAAGGGTAACACAGTTGAACTGAAAGACCAGTTTCAATTCTCAAGAACACTGACTCTGTACGAAAGTGTAGAACCAACTTTGGTTCACGACCTTGATTCACTGGTATCAATCGTGGACGGCAAGAAAGTGCAAGCTATAAAGCTTTCAAAGAACCTAAGAAAAGCTCTCGAATTGAGCGAAGTGCAACTCACTAATGAAGATACACCAGAAGTCTTTCTTGCAGATAGTGATGGGTTATCAGTTCAGAGAGAACTCGACGAGAAATTTGCATTAGCGAAACTCCAGGGAAACAAGCCAAGGGCAATAAGATTCGTAGGTTATTGTGCTGGCGAAGAGGCGAGCTCAATCAATCTAAAGGAAGAACTCCATGGTCTATTCGGGCTGGAATCATTTCGCCAGTATGACGTCTACGGCCATGATGCGAGTACATACAGGATATCTCAGGAGACTCTAATCAGGTACCTGATCGACCAGAACTACAGGGAAGAGAGCAGTGATCTTTTCTTCGTGGCAGCGACAGGTTCCGGCAAATCGCTGATTTACCAGCTCACAGGTTTAATCATAGCTAACAGGCTGAACAGGTTAACCGTTGTTATTTCACCTCTGAAATCTCTCATGAACGACCAGGTCAGTTCACTAAAAGATCGATTCTCACAAGATATAGCAGCATTCATTAATTCCGACATGTCGCTCGAAGAGAAGAACCAGGTCATTGAAGCAGTGAGTTCAGGAAAAGTTAGCATGCTTTATGTCTCTCCTGAAATGTTTGTTTCATCCAGTCTGAACTCGTTGACTGGAGGCAGACGGATTGGGCTTATGGTAATTGACGAAGCTCACCTCGTGAGCACATGGGGAAAGACCTTTAGGGTAGATTTCGGCTATCTGGGCGATGAAATAAGAAATGCCAGATCTACCGAGGATTTCCCCATAATGGCAACGACTGCAACCGCAGTTTGGGGTGGTGAGCTCGATACGATTTCGGAGATATCCGATCTTCTTCATCTGCGTTCTCCTATGGTTGTCATGACAGATGCCAAGAGGATGAATATTAGATTCACAATAACTCCCTTCTCATTAGACACAAATGCACGCGAGAGTAGAACCCAACAGAAAATCAGCGACACGGTTGATTCCATTGAGAAACTCACCGAGCAAGGGAAGAAGTCCATTGTCTATTGTCCATTTGTTACGCAGGCAAAAACCATTAGAGAAGTTGCTTCTGCCATTCCTTCCGTAAATGGCAAACTGGGAGAGTACACTGGACAGACTTCTTTAGAAGAGCGCACAACAGCACACAACCTCTTCAGGAAGGGAATATTCAGAACTGTGGTAGCAACGAAAGCATTCGGTATGGGGATAGATATTCCAGACATTGATGTAGTCTACCATCACGCCGTTCCCTCAGTAATGGCAGATTATGTACAAGAAATCGGTAGAGCAGGAAGAGACGGCAGACCTTCTGAAGCCCTTACCCACTATTCTTCAAAAGATCCTTCAGACAGTCTGAAACTTTCTAGCCTCTCGGTTCCAGAGCAATGGAAGATGAAGCACATCATGCAACATCTTGGCACACTTGTAAGACAAAGCCCCAATGGAGAAATCGTGGTCTCCCTGGATGACATCAAGTACTTGCTTATCACAGGAAAGGACATGGATAAAGAGGATCGTCTAAGAGACAAGGCAAGAATAGCAGTTTTCCTGATTCAGAAAGACCTTGAACACAGAAGTGGTAAGCCTATTCTTATAAGAAGAGCTGAAACTTATCAGTACCTGTTCTTCACCGCTGAAGATAATGACGGAGAAGAGATTATGAGAGACTATCCCGAGGTCACCGTGGAGTGCGATCAGTACACGAGAAATGGTGCGTATTACGGTGAAAACATCAGGTCTGTCGGAAAAATCTACAGGGTAGATATTGCTGCTTTGTGGGCGCGATTATTCAAAGATAGATCACTTCAGAAGCTTGTTTGGGAATTCATGAATATTCCTCATACAATTCTTCCACAGAGAATATACCCGAGAATATCCACAGAAATATCTTTTGAGAAGGACGTATCTGCTGCCAGAAGAAACGTTCAGAAATTCATTGAGGTTCTCTCAGATTATGGACATCAAGTCGGAAGAAGAGCAGTACCCGAAGATGAATTCTTCAATGGGCTCAAGGAGGCACTTGCGAATGCCAGTATCTTGCAGGATGTAGAGGACCAGTTCTTCAAAGTAAGAAACATAGTTCGCAATCATATGACTGCATACAATGGCAACAGGGTATGCGCGCCCTTCTTCAGATGCACGGGAGAAATCGCCGATCAGAAATTCAGCGCAATTATGGACACTAGCCTTGTGACATCCAGGTGGCTCAGAAAGCTCGATGACATAATCGCAGATTGTAACAATGGCAATTGCAGACAGTTCATGAGTGTGGATGGTGACAACAAACAGTTGACAGTTTCGGTGCTTAACATTCTGGATGTTCTTGGATATGCCACGGTCAGGTACAGCGGGGGCGAAAGTGCTGCGATTCATCTCAAATGCACAGATAGAAAGTACATTCTCAACAACTTCAAAAACTACAACTGCGAGATTACCAGAGCAATAAGATCAAGAATTCGGAGAGAAGACACCATAACCAGGAAGTTCTTCGAAACTCAGATGAGTGACCAGGAACGCTGGCAGTTCATCGAAAACTACTTCCTTGGTAGAATAGAGTAATCATTTTTCCAGCAGTTCCGCGAATCCGGGAGGTGAAAGGTTTGACAAGTATCGAGCGGGAACGGAAATACATACTGCAAGAAAAAGACGCTGAACGGCTCAAAGAAAAGAGCCCGAAACGCGCGATTATCCAGTGTTACAAAGAGAGTAGCGTTCAGCATGAATCGAGGAGAAGACTTGAGATAATCCCCGAGCCCACGGGAATCCGGCATGTTTGGACCTCTGCGAAGAAAGAGCCTGGCTCTGGTCCGCACGAGCGTTTTGAGACTGAAGAAACTATTGATCCTGCAGAAATTGACTTGTCCGACTTGAAGGAATGCCCATACATTAGTAAGATACGCTACTATATTTCGAGCTTTAACGAGGGCTCCGCCGAAGTGGTTCTTGACGAATTTGTTGATACTCCAGGACACTCGCACAAAGTCGGTGATACTCCCGTTAAATACCTTCTCGAAATCGAATTGCCCAGAACAGCTAATACTGAACTCTACGAAGAGACTTTGAGAAAACACAAACTCCAGTCTGTCAAGCTGATAGAAGACTCCAGTTACGATAATAGAAGAATCGCCTCCAAAGGTGGAAAAGGGGTTTCCCACGAACTCGTCGAGTTCATGGAAAATCGCGTTGCTGAGAAGGCTGTCGTGGTGGTTTTTCAGGGGAACTCGTTCTTCACTAACTTCGCTAGACTTGAACTGCCTGACGATCAACTGAAAAACATAATCAGAGAGAAGGGGCCAGACGAAGTAGTCTTCCCTGAAGGCACTTTCTGTAGCAGAAGAAGTAATGTTGATGAGAAGAAGCAATACAAATTGAGAGAGATTTTTCGCAGAGGTCATCATGTATCATACGAAGATGTCAGGTTATTGGCTGCGGAGATAGACAGCCTGCACCAGATCGTCGGTAAAGGCAATGTGTTAGGCGCAGTAGAGTACATTGTCTTTCCACCTTCGGAAAAAGGATTTGATTGCAAAACGGAAGACGGCAGATGTTATCCAAGGGTATTCGAGTATCTGAGCCGCCTTACGGAAAATGTGTTCTCCATAGAGCCAGGCTTTCAAGACATTGATTTTCACACGAACTGCTCTGAAAAAGTGGTAGACGCTTTCCGCAAACTCTGGGGGATCCTTGATGATATTCGTAGAAAGCACGAAGACTTGAGAATGATCGTTGATGTTGCAGGGGGACTGAAGTATCCGGGGATACTGGCTGCTCTCTACTGTGTTTTCAACCGAATTCCTTTCTTCTATACTTACGAAGGATCAAACCTACCCATCAAGTTTCCTGCGGTTCCTGTTTCGTGGGACTATGGTTATTTTGACGAATCGCTTGTAGCCTTCAAGAAGAGCGCGCAAGCTCGTTCAGTCAATTATGCGGAATTCTCCGGTTTGCCTCAGTTTATTAGGAATCTCTTCAACGTTAGTGCAGGTGAGCTTAGGAGCGTCATACCTCTTGACAGAGTTGACGCCGGCTATCAGGAGGCACGCAAAATGCCTTTTGGATACGGAGAAGAGTTTCTCAAGCTGCTTGGCGACAAGAATAAACAAGACTATATCAAAAAAATGGTTGCTACAAAGTGGTCGCTTCAATGGATAGGCGATCAAATACCTGAAACGGTGGAACATTCTCAGAGGCACAGCAAAAGACTCATGGAGTTTACTGTAAATCTAGTTAACACGATCGGTGAAGATAATCTACTCAACGGAGTCCCAATAGACTTGAAAGAAGAATTCTATTTTGTGCTTGCAATTGCTATGAATGTGCATGATCTTGGGCACACAAACCTTCAGTACAGAACCAAAAACAACAAGGTCATCAACCTCGACGGACTACCGAGTATCGTGAGGGATCTGCATAACGAGCTCACAGTTCAGATGCTCAAAGATAAAGCAAAATGGTCGTTACTAAAAGGTCTGGAAGATTTCTCCGATTACGAAAAGCTTGAAAAGGCTGTGAAACTGGTCACCAAGTATCACAGGAGTCACGTTCCAATTTCTCCGAGGCAGAAGCTTGATAAGAAGGATTTCACAGCCACTTTCGCACTTGACATCACACCTCTGGAAATAAAGGCAAGAGAGGAGTTTGAAGACGATGAAAAGTGGGCAAAACTTACAATAATGGCTGCAAAGTGGTTGAGGTTCATTGACGGTGCGGACGTGCAAGCAGACAGAACTGTTGATGAGTCTTTCAGCAAGATGAGGGAGAACAGAACCGCTTATGAGATTCTCACGATTATTGAAGACCTTGAATCCGATAATCAAATCGACAACAAGCCAAGACAGAAAATCAATGAAATCAAGGATAAGCTTTCTTCGTGCAAGGGGGGGATCAACCGAGAAAGCGCCGTAGAGCTAGACAAATCTGGAAAATGCCTTGAAGAATATGTCTATTTGAAGATCAGAGAGGCACTAAATCAGAACGATCTTTCCCTCATAAATGGTGTTGTTCGTAGCATCGATAAGATCGCATTCAAGTCAAGACAATTCAAGCATTTCCAGAAGCACAGCCTTGTCAGCTATATTTATCCAAGGTTATTTATTGAAAAGAGCAAGAATGGAGATCTTGATGGAAAGCTGTTTCTAACTGTCAAGCTCGATAGCTATAAAACCGTATCTGACAAAGCACTGGAGATAGAAATAGATAGGGAGGTAAGAGAAGATTTGACTGAAGAATTTGAGAAAGCACTGCTATCTGAGCACTCAGTAAAAAGGATAGATATTGATACGGGGGTCAATAGAGTATTATTGACCCCTCTTGGCAATTCAAAAGGAGTTCTCTACACACTCATAAAGTGGTTTGATCAAAAGAGCAACTGCCCACCAGTTGATAAGATCATTGTGTTGACCTCTGAAGAGTCTCGAAAAGCCCTTGATGAGATTGTTTCGAAAGCAGGATTCGAAAGGAGCAAAGTTCATGAGATAGTGGCACAGAATCCTTTTTCCGGCTTCAGCGAGGTTGAAGCTCTTTCCGAACAATTCAAACAGCTGTGTCCTGCAAACACCAGTTTTGTGGTGAACTTGACAGGAGGGACTTCATTCATGCAATATGCCGTAACTCGCATGATGGAGAAGTTCGAAAAGGATCAGGGGGGTAACCAGATAACTAAAGTTTTCACAGTTGACAGAAGAAGCCAAGCAGAGCAGAAAAACGAACCTTACGTGATGGGTGAGGTTGTTGAGGTGCCATGACGGGCCCCAGAGTAAGCTGGTTTCTATCAAGAGCGTCATAGCATTCCGGCAAACCAACAAAAACCTGGATCCAATGCTTTGATTGCTGACAAGTTAGAAAAGTGTGTTCGCTATAAATGACCCGGTAGCTATAGTCTGTTATCTCAATTAGCAGATGTCTCAGAACATTCTGAGACAAGAAAGGGGGTGTCATAATCGGGAAGTTTAGGGCTCTTCTCATACTGTTCCTGGTAATTGTAGCAATAGTGCTTCTAGCAAAGGAAGATTGCGTTGTAGCGTCTTTCCACCTCGATCCTCAGGAAGGTCATGGAATCCCGTTAACTGGTTCTCTTGGAGCCGGTATTTCTTTCAGGCATATCGAAGGTACTCTGGTGCCATATGAGCTCGATCAGCTATTACTTTTCTACTTCGATGAGCACTTGTATACTGTATACGATTACAAAATAGTCGGCGTTGAAAGAAGGATTAACTTCCCCGAACCAGATTATTCATCAGTACTTGTCGTAACTTTTGCTGGGGGTTCAGGGGGCTACGGTTCTCTTCTCGTCGTCACGTTCTATGATGGCCAGGTCATCAATCTCCAGATGATCGCACTTGATACATATGTTCTTCTGCGATTTGATGACATCAATCAGAACGGTATCCAGGAGATTGTCCTCAGCGACTCTTTCGGCGCTGCTTTGAACCTTTGTCGTGCATGCCTTGTTTGTACCCAACGCCTTGCTTTTTGGCACGAGAACAGATGGCAAGTGGACCAAATCGGACAATTCGCTGAATTCTACGAGCAGGAGGCTCAAGCAGCCAAAGAATCCATAACGCATAACGGTGGTGTGTCTGAAATAGCCCGCTTCGGTTATTATTCGCTCATGTCAGGAACGCCCCTGTCAGAGGTGTTCCAACAAACAGATTCTCTTGTTTCCGAATTTGAACTGAAAATGAACTCTGCAGATTTTGGAGAGCCAACAATAGAAATCGATCCTGTATTTCTGGTCAACTACCTATTTGAGAGGGTTATCAGTTTTAGTCTCGGTTATCGCTAACTTTTGCATTCCATCGGCTTTCAACAAACCTCCCACAAACGTGATCAATGTTCTTGACATTTTCTAACCCTTACTATGTCCATAGACAAGCAAAAACAATGTAACCGCTTGGTTGTTTTATGCCAGACGAGAGAAAGGAGTACTGAATTGCATGTACAGATCGATTTTCATGTGCTTGATCCTGAGCGTAATATTGGGTCTTCTGACACTTGTTTCCTGTGGAGAGAGCATTTCGAATTCGGCGTCTCATATGACCCGCTACTCTACAGAAACGGAGGCTTCCCTTTTCGATTATCCTGATTCATCGTCCCTGCTTGCCGGCTTATATCAGGGTGCTCCGCAAGATGCGTTGATACTTCTGCCACAGGATCTTGAAACTCTGGCAATTCTTTGGTGGTCCTTTGGCCAGCTCAGTGATTCTGAACTCATCAACATTAGATCTCGTGCTGAGTCAATCAGAAAGGAGACAAATGCTTATTACCTGCAAAGCTTCGCCCAGATCAGCTCTGAACTTCTTCCCAAAGATAGGGAATCCATTTCGCATTCTCCTGAAGAAATTGCTCACATTATAAGGCACTACGTTCAGGTTCTTCAGAATGAACCGGACTTCTACGTTTACGTAGCAGAACTCATCAACAAACTGACATACACCCTTTCTCAGGATCAGATAAATCAAGCATACTTCGCCTTTTATCCTGTGCTAGAGTCCATGGCAGTGGCTTGCAGCCGATTTGATCTGGAAACATCACTGAAGATATACACTGATATCAGGAACACTCAGAACACTCTAGAGGCAAGATTCTTCGAACTTCAAGAAGAGATTAAGACTCTTGCTGTCGAAGAGTGGTTATTCAAAACAGAAGTTCTTGCGAGAAGCGGTGTAACCCCCAATAAACAGACCGTTGAACAAGCTGTAATTGAGCTCATGCTTGAAGCCCAGACGCTCCTGGAGAATCCTTTTGTCGATTCAGGTGATGTGAAGGAGATAAACGCGCTCGTCGTAGAACTTCAGGCAACACTTACCAAGTACCACGATCACCAGTTGAAGAAAGAACTTGCGCAGATCAATCAAGAAGCGATCGAGACAATTCACAAAGCACTCAGTAATAATAGCGATCACAAAAAGGCAGCAGCTCTTTTGGCAAGCGTAGACACGTCACGACTCTTTCAAGAAGTCGAAAACTACTACTGGGCTGTGTTTGGAGACATAGCCAAAGGCCTCAAGCTCCCTGAATACAAGGAATTTGTTGACCTTATCATATCGGCCCGGTATGGAGGGGGTGGGTCATGAGAACTATTTTGGTTTTGCTTACACTCACACTCTTTTCGATAACCGCGCTTGGTCTGTCAGCTCTGCCACATGCATTATCTGCATACGGTATCACGAGTGTGTATTACCCTCAAGTAAGCATATCCCAGCTTTACTCCATGTCAAGCTACATGGACATTCACCCCATTGCTGGCAAGGTACTCGGGCCTTCGCACAGGCTTTACTGGGGACACTCCACAGACTGGATCTCGAAGAACTGGGCCTCAATGGCTAAATCCGGCAACCTCAGTAATTTCGATGTAACATCTACGAAGAAACTCACAAAACTTGTGTGGGCAAAGCACATCATCGATGACGCTTCAACTCCTATGGGTTTGAGCAAGACCAGTCTTGTGAAAGCCAAAATGATCGTAGCGTCAGAACATCTTCTGAGATGTCTCCCAGTACTGCTCTTAAGCAACCTAATCGTTTTCTCCGCTTCGCTTACGTTTTCGCTGATTGATGGAATGCCTTTGTCCGAAGCCCTAATAACTGGAGGTAAAGACATGCTGCCGGTTCTCATTCCCCAGGCAGCTTTTCTTGCAGTATCTCCTCTTCTGTCAAAACTAGGACTGATAACACTTTCAAGTCTTCCAAAACTTCTCGGTCCAATCGGACTCGTTGGGTTCGGGGTGTTTCATGTTTATCAAGCCTTCTCGAATAATGTATCTGTTTGGAAGATTTTCCGTTCACCAATAACGTATCTGCCTGCAGCAGGCCTTCTTCTGGTTGCTAACCCAGGTGTTGGCGCAATTGTTCTAGCGGGCATTGCGGCTTACTCACTCATTGACTGGTTGCTATCTAGATCAGAGCAAAAAGAGAAGATCACGTACTTGTCTGATAGCATTCTGGAAACCGTTCACCAACAGGCTGTCAACTCAGTTCTTGGAGCCGCTTTCTAGAAAACCTTCCGTGATCTGATCGAAGATGATTACCAAAGTTTTCTCGTTTTGAACCAGATGTAACAAATGATAGAATCAAATCATTGGGGGTGTTAACAAGTCATATGATCAACACTCTTGTCACAACAGTTGGAACCAGTCTCCTCAGGAACCCGCGAATCAACGAGCCCGATCTACTAAGGTCACTTCTCAGCTGCCAGAATCCTTTACAAGACAGAGAAGTTGGTGCGGAAATAAACTCTACTGCAAGTGTAGTAGACAGGGGGTATGTTGACGACAGACAGAACCTCTATCTTCTTGTTTCAGATACTGAGGCAGGAAGAAAGTTAGGAAGCACACTCAGAAACTACTTCTTGCAGTCCAGTCGCTATGCCTTTGCCAATTGTCAACTCCTGGTTGTGGAAGGTCTTGACGACAAAGACCCGCATTCTTTTGGTACCAAAGGTCTAAGAACCTTCATCCGTATGCTGGCTGATATATTCTCAAGGCACATGGGTTCAATGGTAATAAATGCCACTGCAGGATACAAAGCACAGACAGCTATGGCAGTTACTTTTGGCCAAGCATTCAAAGTGCCGGTTTGCTACCGATTTGAAGGCTTTGAACACATTATCACGCTTCCTCCTCTTCCCATGACACTTGATGCAAAGCTGTGGATAGCAAACAAAGAATTCTTTGACCTGTTGGAGGGGCGTGGAACGATCACAGAAAAGGAACTCCGGTCAGAAATGATCGCTGACTTCAGGTTTGAACACCTTGATCCTTCTGTCAAAGCTCTCATCGACTGGGAGAAGTTGGAAGGAGAGAAACTACTTGCACTGAGTCCCATGGGAGAACTCTTTGTGAAGGGTGCAAGAATTGAATTCAACCGTCTTGAAAGAGACATAACACTCGAGGATTCCAAGATTCCAGTAAACAAGCGATTCTCGAGCAATGAAAAAGAAGCACATTCCGAAAAGTTTATCGCCGCTCACAGATCGCTCATTGACAAGATAGTTCAGCTCCCGTTCATCGAGGCTGTGACCGTAACAGGCTTCTCTGCCAAGTATGATAAGCCTGTATTCAAGGCAACGGTTGCACAAGATTCCATAAAAGCGAGTCTCGGAGGCAAAGGCGGAACAATCTATATGGACATCCGAACGACAGCAAGAAATGAACTCGAGATGCAAAAGGCAGCAGAGATTATTGAGACGGTACATCATTGAGGCCGATTCAGAATCCTTTCAGTGAAAGGCTTTCCTCTTCATAAAGGGGGTGGTACTTTCAAGAAGGAGGTTGTCGATATCGTATCGCTTGTTGGGACAAATCCTCTTCCTGTATTTGTCTCTGTTGCGCGGCTATCTCAGCGATACGTCGTAAGGAACATCTATCTAGTCTGTTCTGAGCAAAGCATGACTCAGAGTGGCACTATCGAAACCGGGAAAAGGCTGAAGAAGTTTTTTCAACAGAAGCTTGGACTTGCTGATTGTTCGTGCATTTCAATTTCTGACGTCTCACGAAAAAGCGAGATAGACCTGGTAATCGATGAATGGCTTTCCAAGCATACAACAGAAGACACATGCGTTCATCTTGACTATACCGGAGGAACTAAGGCAATGTCAGTTCATTCTCATGAGTTCATTCGCGAAAGACTAGGAAAGAGAGCAACTTTCTCATACCTTGATGCCAGAACCCATAGCTTGTTCTTTGATAATGAACTACCTGGTTTTGCTGACTTGAGGCACGACATCTTTATCAGTATTGAAGAACTGCTGGAATTACATGGCTATGAACTAAAGGAAGTTCACAAAGAAACAGGAGAGTTCTTGGATACTCTTCTTGTGCTGAAAAACCAGGTTGACCAAGGCTCAATAAAGCGTTTTTTGAAAGATTGGAAGGACAAACTGCGACCAATGTATAAGGAGGAAGAATCTGGGATTATCCAGAAAGCATCTGTGTTCAGAAGGAGAATTGAGGATGATCATCAAATAGCCAGTATTGCGAAGAATATCCCAGCCAACCTTTCTGAAGAGACACTCGCAGTACTCTCGGCTCTGCCTGATGACAGGAAGTTGTTGGATGGATATGGATGCTTACTAAGACCTACGGAAGAAAGCAATAGAGAGTTCAGGAACCGGGCTTCAAAGTCAGCAGAGTTTCTTGACGGTAAATGGCTTGAGTTAATAGTTCTCGATGCTATTCCTGATGAACTCGAAGGAGAACCAATTGCTTCAGGGGCAAATCTTGTAGCGCACAGACCCGATCTCCCACAGTTTGAGCTGGATGTATATGCTATGCGCGGGTATCAACTGCTGGCGATTTCCACGACAACTCATGACAGGATTCCTCTCTGCAAATCGAAGGGTTTTGAAGTGATACTCAGGGCCAGGCAGATTGGGGGTGACGAAAGCAAAGCCATGCTGGTAACTTGCTTGGGACAGCCTGAATGTCAGATCCTGGAAGAAAGCCTTGCCTTTGATACTGGTGCTTCACGAAAGAGTTTCATTGTATGTGGGATTGATGATCTAGTGAGCCTATCTGAACGTATCAAGTATCTTCTTGAATAAGGAGGTGTTTTCGTGTCCGATACAACTGGCGTGCTGATAGATACAGCTTCGATTCAAAACTACATATACTCGAGCAACAGATTGAAGGATAACATAGGCGCATCTTTTCTTGTCAGCAATCTCTTTTCCGAGCCATTGTTGAGAACTCTGGGAGAAGTATGCCACTTCAATCCAGAGGACTTCGAGAAATGGAAAGCGAGCCCAGAACAGAAGCCTTTTGAGGAGGGTAGTAAATGCGATATTGGCTACATCGGCGGTGGCAATGCGCTCATCTTCTTCAAGGACGGCACCAAAGCAGAGGACTTTATCAAGGAGTACTCAAAGCTCTTGCTTGTTGAAGCTCCTGGAGTAAGAACAGCATTCGGAGTACTTAAAGGTTTCGATCTTGACAACTTCTCTGAGTCAATGAAAGCGATTCATCAAAACCTTAACAGAAACAAGAACTTGTTCCATCCTGTTGTTGAACTGAGGAAGTACGGTATTACAGCCGAATGTCCAAGATCTGGACAAAGCGCCGAGTTTCCACCCGTGTTGACTCCAGAAGGAGCAGAGTTTCTTTCTTCTGTCACCTGGAAGAAGCTGCAAGCGATTGAGCAATCGAATAAAACTCTTGCGTCAGCTATTGGAGACATACTTGGTGGGCGTTTTACTTTTACTGAGCATGTTGACAGACTCTGGATGATCGAGGATCCTCAACAGCATGGCAACGAATCTGGATATGTTGCAGTAGTTCATATCGATGGAAACAGAGTCGGTGAGAAATTCTCTGCAACCAGTTCGCTTCACGATATTAGAAAGCTTTCTCTGTCGATGACCGAAGCAACTCTTGGGGCATTCAGAGACACTGTCGCTGACCTGATAGAGCTTTCTGACTCAGGAGTACTCAAGAAAGAAGATGGATTCTTTGTTCAGAGGGAAGATTCAAAAACACTTCTTCCGATTCGTCCAATTGTAATAGGCGGGGATGACATAACGTTTTTGTGCCATGGAAAACTGGCATTGTATCTTGCAGAAAGCTTCATCTCCAACTTCGAAAGACGTACGGCCGAAGAGGGTGTCACTTTAACCGCATGCGGTGGAGTAGCAATAGTTAAGACAAAATACCCCTTCTACAGAGCCTACGAGCTTGCAGAAAGCCTGACTTCAAGGGCAAAACGAAAATCAAGAGCCACCTCGAACGTATCTTGCATTGATTTCCATGTGTCTTCTGGCGGAATGCTTGGAACAGCAGATGAAGTAATCGAAAGAACGCTTTCCTGTCAGCACGGACAGCTTCATTACGGGCCTTACCGAGTTGATAGGGGAGATGACCCAGATACTACTAATCATCTGCGAAAACTGATTAATAGCTTGTCTTACTTGCCCAGAAACAAACTCATGAAGCTACGTGAGAAGCTTACGCTTGACCGTGAGGAGTATGAAGCTTTCATGATTGAGCTAGAAGTATCCGGACTAGAACTGCCCAAAGTAGCCGGGTTTGAAAAGCTGTGGAGTAATCGTGAAACCCCCTATTTCGATGCTATTGAGATTCAGGATTTCTATCCTCAGAGCCTACTTGATTGGAGGGAAAGAAGATGAAGGTAACTCTTAGAACACATTCTTACACCCTTGTAGGTTCAGGAGAAGGCACCGGTCTTATCGACAGTGACGTAATATTTGACGAACAAGGGATACCGTTCATCCCGGCGAGAAGGCTGAAGGGTCTTCTTCGTGAAAGTGCAACAGAAGTTTGCGAAATCCTTGATAAAAACAAAAATATGGTCAATTACCTTTTTGGTAAACCAGGAACAAAAGAAGGTGCACTCAGTTTTGAGAATCTCCTTATTCAGGACTATGAAGGTGTGAAAAGAGATTTAAGAAGCCTTAAAGATGCTGAAATCTTCCACCTAAGCAAAGAAAGGCTCATTCAATGCTTCACAGCGATCAGGCAACAAACGGCTATTGACCCTGAAACAGGAACTGCACTTGAGCACTCTCTCAGGACATACAGAGTTTTGAAGCCTGGAATAACTTTCGAAGGTCAGATATTAAGCAGAGAGCCTTTACCAAAGTCATACGAAGCGCTCCTGATATTGAGTTGTATTAATCTCAGAAGAATTGGAGTCAGAAGAAACAGGGGATTTGGACGCATAAAGATTAGAGTAGAGAACAGTGCTACGGAACTGGAAAAACTTCTACAGCAACTTGACAGCCCCGACAAATGTACAGCCTCTTCTAAAGAAGCTCTCATCAAAGAGACCGACTTTACCCTTTCTGGGAAGATTTCTAAGTTGCCTTACACCATCAAGACCCTCTCGCCTGTTGTTCTGGCAAAACCTTCTGCAGACATGAATACTGTTGACACTTACAAGTTCATCCCCGGATCCACAGTGAGAGGAACGCTTGCGAACGCAATCATTACAAATAGAAGCTTGTCTAGTGCGCACGAAGATCGCTTTTTCTTTGAAGCATTTCTAAGTAACCGTACGTTATTTGGCAACGCTTTTCCTTTTTTAGAAGGAAGAGTCTTCTTCCCGACACCTATGGAACTGCATGCTGAGAAAAACGACAAAGAATCTAAATTCTTTAACTGGTTTAACCTTTTCTACTATGATGGAGAATTACATAATCCAAAGCAAATAGGAGGGTTTTCAAGTTTCAGCCAATCTGAACTGACCGGAGCAAACATAGAGACCATGATCAACTTCCATGGGGCCAGGGACAGAGTAGCCGGGAAGAACCTTGAAGGTTCTATCTTTTACTATGAATCAGTGCCTTCAGGAACTGAGTTTAAGGGTACGATTATCGGGGACGAAGCGATTCTGAATGGTCTTGTGGAAATATTGGGCAAAGAATTCGAAGCGAAGATTGGAAAATCAAAGAGTGCACAGTATGGACAAGTTCAAGTCCAATATGATAGTGTTGAAGAATTTCCTCCAGTAAGCGATAATCATGACAAAGAATTCGTGTTGACCTTACTTTCTCCAGGTATTTTATACAACGAATGGGGTTATCCTGATCCTTCGATAAGATGTTTCAAAACCTACCTCGAAGCATCTCTAGGAGCAACTGTGGAGAGCATTGAAGCCTTCACAAAAACTGAATCATTCGAGAATCACGTTGGCATCTGGGGATGCTCCGAACAAAGAGAGTTAGCGTTTTCTCCTGGATCCTCTTTCCACATCACACTCAAAGAGGGCGAAGATCACGTATTCCTTTCAAAACTTGCTGCCATACTAGAAAGAGGGCTGGGCGAAAGGACTGCTGAAGGTTTTGGGCAGATCGCATTAAACGCTTCGGGAGGAGAGTCTTCAGGAAAGTTCAGGAAGCTTGAAAGCGTTACATTCACAACAAAAGCTGTCCCGGAGATTTGCAGCAAGACGCTGGATCTTCTCAAGGAATCTCTCAAAAGCAGTCTCATAAGCAAACTTAGGGGAGAAGCATTTAGGACTGCAGAGAAGAATCGGGGCACAATCACGAACCACTTAATATCTCGCCTCAAGGACATGATCAGCATATCATCCTCCACTAGCGAGTTCGTCAAACGATTTAGAGAATTGAATGACAAGACAGCTGGCAAACAGCTCAAAAAAGCAGCCTTATGGGAACCGTTACTTAGCATTAGCGAACACCCGACAAGGATTGCCGATTCATTTGGAAAAGAAGCAAAGATCGAAAGGTTCGGAATAGATTTGAGTGAGCTTGTTCCAAAATATGAGGCTTGTAAGATTTACTGGCTTTGTTTTCTCGATGCAAAACGCCTTATGAACAAACTGATGAAGAAAAAAGGGAGTGAGAAAGATGGCTAGACTCTCACACAAAGTTATTCTGAAAGGAGTTTTGACCAACACATCACCCCTTCTTATCGGAAGCGGAAAAGGAGGAAACATTGACGCTGAAATAGTTAAAGACGAAAATGGCAAGGTATATATACCGGGAAGCAGTTTCTTGGGAGCCTTGAAACACTATATCTGCGATCATTTTGAAGTTCCGAGTAGCGTTATGGCCATCTTTGGTGAAAGAGAAACGCAGAGTCAAATGGTGGTTCAAGACCTTGTCTCTTTAGATAGTTTTCAAAAGATATCAGTTCGTGATGGCGTAAGAATTGATCCAGAAAAAGGAATTGCGCAGCCCAAGAAGAAATACGATTATGAGATTCTTGAACCAGGATCGAAATTCCAGCTCCTGATCGAAATGACAATCCTTGAAGAACCATCAACGAGTAGAGAGTTACCCAGCTTGGATGATTCTCTCAAGCTCATCAAGACAATCCTCGAAATTCTTTCTTCAGAAGAATCTGATTTCTCACTTGGAGCAATCACTACAAAAGGATTTGGAAAAGTAGCATTCGATACAAGCTTGAAAAATGAAACGCCAAAGATTTATTGCTTTGACTTTCCGGATAAAGGGAAGGCTTGGTTTGAGTATTTGTTATCAGAGGACAAAATCCCACCAGACCACTGCTTAAAGAAAGCTGAAGAAATCAAAGCAATCGTGAAGAAACAACAGGATAATCTTGAGATCGTCTGTAACATGAGCATAGTCAGCTCGCTTCTTATCGGAGCCAGCCCTAAAGCGGCAGACGAAGAAGATAAGGTAACTCTCAAGAGCGGTGATCTCCCGGTAATTTCAGGGACATCGTTAAAAGGAGCTTTAAGAGCTAGGGCAGAAAGGATTTACAAAACGCTTGCCGGCAAAGAAAGCAACAAGGAGAAGCTGCACTCACTTTTTGGATGGGTCTCAGAGAAGGAGAAACTAAAGATCAAGAGCAAAATGATTGTTGAAGAAACCATCGTTCAAGGCGGCACAGAAGTATCTCAGCCGAGAATAAAGATCGATAGATTCACCGGCGGAGTGATTGAAGGTGCCTTGATGGAGACTAAGGCATTGTGGAGAAACGATGAAGACATTTCTTTCAAAATATGCGTGAGAGATCCAGAAAACTGGGAGGTAGGTTTGCTTTTACTAGTCATAAAAGATCTGTGGGATAGAGATCTTCCAATAGGTGGTGAAAAGGCAATTGGCAGAGGCGTGCTAAAGGGAGACAGACTTCAGATCTCTTTACGAGGCAAGACTTATTCTGTAGTCGAGAAAAACGGAATATTAAACGTCACTGGAGAACAAAAGGAACTTGAAGAATACGTAAATGCTTTCGTTGAGTACGCCGGAGGTGAACAACAATGAGACAACTGTTGTTGGGATTGTCAAAAGCACAAGAAATCAAACCTTTGAGGTCTGAATTGACTGAAAGGCTTACAAGGCTTAAGCAGGGATTTTCTGTCTGTTGGTTTCACAATAGAATCCTATTTGAAACAATAGAACGACTCATCTTCTTTATCGACGATAATAACGGGTATTTTTGGAAGCATTTGCTGAGACTCCGAGCATTCAACGAAAACGAAGAAATATATGTGTGGAAGAACAATCAGGGTCTGACGGGTCGATTTAGAACAGACGGAGAAGGAGAAGAGACTAGTTACATTGATGCTCAGCAGGTTCTTTGGGGAACTAGGTTCGAAGAACTCAAAGACGGAACTGTAGAATTGGCTGAACAAAGAGGTATATCGTTCAAGATTCCCAAAGAGTTTCTCTCAGAAGAATCCATTTCAATCTCTTCCAGGCTTATATTGACAACTAGAAACTACATTGAACACAATGAAATTGGACAAGCCTCATTTGTGGATAGCAGATTTGTTTCCATTTCTCCTAGGGGGTATTGATATGGAAAAAGCAAAGGTTCAACTAAGAGAAGCGAAGAAGGGCGTTACCGGAACGCTGCTTTTTGAGAATGGAAAAAGCATGCCCATCCCAAAACACTTCGGTTTACCTCTTTCAGAAAACAACAAGGAAGCGGAAGTTGAGAGAAACGAAAAGGGACAGCTTACGAAAATAGTGATTGAAGGACGAGTATACAGAGAAAGCCAAAGAGCTCAATCCACCAGAGCTCATGACGTTACCTCATCTCACCAACGTTTTCCTAAGAGAGTCCCAAGGCAGGGACCTGAAGAACACAGTAAAGAAGCACACGCGCCTTATAACTTCGTTCCTCTGAACGAAAGCATTGTCCCTGCAGAAAGAAATGAGATTCCTCCTTTTGATCGTTACAGTACCGATCTTCTTAGCGGTTACTTGGAGATTGACATTGACGTGAAGACACCTCTTTACGTCAGACGCAAAGCAAGGGATGCGAGATTCTTTGAAATCAACGGAGAACCGATCATCCCGGGCAGTTCAATCCGTGGAATGATAAGAACCCTTTTGGAGATAGCGAGTTACTCCCGAATGATTTTTGTTGATGACTCCAGGTACTATTTTCGATCATTTGCAGACAAATGTATCCCGTTGCGCCAGCTGTATAACGATACGATCGGGACCGAAACTGAAGGAAAGGTTGAGGCCGGCTTTCTGAGGTATGAAAGCAAAACTCAAGACTTCTATATTGTAAAGGCTGAGAGTCCTGATAGATTTGCAGACACTCAGAGAGAGTTCGATTATGCCTTTGAGGACAACTCTTGGAAGGTTTGGACGGGGAGGCTAGGAAAAAAGAAGAAAAAGAATTGGATTTTTCAAGCTCCGGATGACGATACCGAGGAAGCTCTGACAGAAGAGGACCGGATACTGCTAACACAAGAGGACGTTGAAGATTACCAGAATGACAGGACAAGGCGAATCCCCGTCGATCTGCTTGAATCAGCAAAGATTGGTACTCTTGTGAAGGATGGTAAACCTCAAAAACCCGAATTTCG
>DLVL01000037.1:0-7666 GCA_003444085.1 Kosmotogaceae bacterium
GCCATGTCAAGAGTCTGTTCGGCGATTTTGATTTGCTTTTCAGGATGCATGTCAAAAGGCGCTGCAAGAACGTGTGCCTTGGTTGAACGTCGGAGGTCTGTAACTTCTTCGGGGCGTTCATCAACGAGCAAAAGAATCCGGATCGTCTCAGGGTGGTTCTCGGCAATTCCGTTTTCTATCTCTTTCAACAGGGTTGTTTTTCCCGCCTTTGGTGGGGCGACGATCAGTGCTCGTTGACCCTTTCCTATGGGAGAGAAGAGGTCGATGATCCGAGTACTCATGACTCCAGGACCTGATTCGACCTTCATGATCTCGTTAGGATATGTGGGAGTGAGATTGTGGAAACTGATTCTTTCTGCAGCAAAGCTCAGAGGTTTGTGGTTTATGGCTTCAATCCGCAGTAGTGCAAAGTACTTCTCGCCCTCTTTCGGAGGCCTTACCTGACCGGCGACAAGGTCCCCGGTACTTAGATTGAAACGCCTTATCTGTGACTGACTCACATATATGTCGTGCGAACTGGGCAAGAGATTATTGTCCAACCCTCTCAGGAAACCGTAGCCCCCGTCTGTGATCTCCATAATACCCTGGTTGAAGAAATACCCGTAGGACTCTGTCTGAGCTTTCAATACTGCGAAGATCAAGTCACGTTTTGTCATTTGAGAGTACCCAGCGATATCGTACTTCCGGGCAAGCTTATATATCTCCCTTATGGGCATTTCCTCAAGCTGGTTGATATCGATCTCGACTTCCCGGATTCTGTCTTTTACCTTGGGATCCTTGACATCATTTGCTCTTTCCTTCTGTTCTTCTGACACTAACTCAGTATTCTGACTATTCTGACTGTTCTCATTCAGAACAGTCTGTTCATCCTCACGAACATCCTTGCTGCGTGCGGGCTTCCTGGTTGATGCCTTCTTTGAATCTGATTGCTTCTTACGAGGACTCATGAAATGCGGTAATGTCCACTGCTGTCTACAGTGAACACACCTTTCCTCCTTCCGTAGGCGGAGATATATGAATAAGGGTTATATGAAAAGAATAGCGAAGCTTCGATGGAGAACGAGGGTTCACCTAAATATTACACCAAATGTCAACAAAAAGGCAAGATCAGTGTTTCTGAGCTGCCTGATATTTCTTCCAGTCCTCAAGGAACCTCTCAAGTCCCAGATCAGTCATCGGGTGTTTGAAAAGCTTCTCAAGGACGGAAAAAGGCAACGTCACGATATCCGCCCCAAGCATAGCCGCTTCGAGAACATGCATTGGATGCCTAACGCTGGCAACGATGATTTCTGTTGAATAATCATACTGCGAAAACACTTCAATTATCTCTTCGACAAGAGCCATTCCGGTTGACGAAATGTCGTCAAGCCTTCCAATGAAAGGGCTGACATATGTTGCACCCGCTTTTGCAGCAAGCAGTGCCTGAACAGCACTGAAAACCAATGTTACATTGGTTTTTATCCCCATGGTCGAAAGCGTTCTTACAGCCTTCACTCCCTCCGGAATCATAGGGATCTTGACAACTACATGATCGCTTATTTTTACAAGCTCCTTAGCCTCGGCGATCATTTCTTCCGACTTGAGCGAGACTGCTTCAGCACTCACTGGACCTTTGACAACTTCACAGAGTTCTTTGACTCTACTCTGAAAATCGCTTCCTTCCTTCTGAACCAGAGTTGGATTCGTCGTGACACCATCTATTATTCCGTATGATACGCCTTTCTTAACTTCATCAAGATTCGCTGTGTCAAGGAAGATCTTCATCGCTTCACCTCATAAAGATAACTGTTGTTACCTATTTCTTCTTTTTCTCGTTTGGCAGCTCTCTGTCAACGAGCTGAAGAATTGCCAGTTCAGTTGCATCGCCTCTTCTCTGACCAAGCCTGACGATCCTTGTGTAACCACCATTTCTTTCGATATACTTCACGGCAATCTCATCGCAGATCTTTCTTACAAGACGGCGATCATTGAAGTTGCGGTTTATTTCTCTGCGAAGAGAGAGATTCTTTGACTTAAGTAAAACAATTTCAGTATCGTTTGGATCGCGTTTATCTATTTCACTTGAAATAACGGCGGCTTTCTTAGCCCTGGTGATTATCGTCTCGACAAATGGCCTTACTGCTTTTGCTTTTGTTGTTGTGGTCACTATGGTTCCATGTTCGAACAATTCTCTGGCAAGATTCTTCATCAAAGATACTCTGTGGCTATGAGGCCTGTTAAGGCTTCCTTTCTTAACTCTATGTCTCATGCTATTCCCTCCACACTACTCTTCTTTTTTCAGATATAAGTCGAACTTGTCCTTCAGCTTGTGAATGACTTCTTCCATGGATTTGCCACCGAAGTTCCTGATCTTAAGAAGATCTGCCTCAGATCTCTCAACGAGGTCGCCAATGGTGTCTATCTTGTCTCTCTTCAGACAGTTCAGCGACCTTACGGACAGATCCAGTTCTTCAATCTTCTTTGACAATACGGAATCACCAGAGTCCTCTTTGTGCTGCTCTTCACTCTCCGGCTCTTCGGCTGCTTTTTCAGAAGTCGTTTCATCATCAGAAACATGATCAATTATGTCCAGAGGTTCTTGCTCCATTTCAAGACTCTCTGTGAAAACGCCAAAATGCTTAATGAGTATATCGGTCGCTCTTCTCAATGCTTCAGAAGGCTTTATTGAACGTTTTGACCATACTTCAAGAACCAGTTTGTCATAGTCAGTTCTCTTACCGACTCTGACATTTTCCTGCTGGAAATTGACTTTGAGAACAGGACTGAAAACACCGTCAATGTAAATCATTTCTACGTCATGTTCCAACTCCATGTCTGAAACAGGGACAAAACCCTTACCGATCTCTGCAAAGAGTTCCATGTGAACTTCAGCATCCTCACTCAGTGTTGCAAGGTATTGAGAAGGATTCATAACATCCACACCTGTAGGCGTGTGAATATCTCTTGCAGTAATCTGTCCAGGTCCCTTCTTTGCGACAGTCAGTCTTACAGGCTCTGAAAACTCAAGTGCTGCTTTGAGCTGGACTTTCTTGAGATTAAGGATTATCTCGAGTATATCTTCCTTAACACCATCAATAACGTCGTACTCATGGTACTTCCCGGGTATCTTAAGCCTTGTTATGGCCATACTGGGTATCGAAGAAAGCAGCACCCGTCGTAGGGCATTGCCAATCGTTATTGCGTAACCCTTTTCCATCGGTGACAAGACAAAGCGAGCATAGTAACTGCTGGCGTCTTCTTTTTCCTCTTCGGTTTTTAGGGTCTTAGGCATCACGAAGGAAATCATATGATCGCCCAACTGGGCTACACCTCCCTTTAAGCAATTGTGGTATTTACTTGGAGTAGAGCTCGATGATCGACTGTAGATTCACAGGAACATCAATTTCGTCTCTCGAAGGAGCACGAAGAAATGTCCCTCTTAATGCATCAAAATCCACTTCAAGCCATGGAGGTGTACTCCGGTCTCTTGCAGCCTCCATAGATTCCTTTATAGGAACGATGCCTTTACTCTTCTCTTTTATCTCTATCACAGATTCAGGCTTAACCCCAAAAGATGGCTTGTTAACTTTTCTCCCATTAACGAGAACATGTCCGTGATTCACGAGCTGTCTTGCCTGACGTCTGCTTGAGGCAAATCCCATCCTGTAGATTACATTGTCAATTCGAGATTCAAGAAGTGTCATCAAAGCGTTTCCCGTCTCTTCGGAACTGGTTGAAGCAATCTCGAAGTACTTTCTGAATTGCAGTTCCAGAAGACCATAAATCCTCTTCAAAGCTTGTTTGGATCTCAGCTGCATTCCGTACTGCGTAAGCTTTCTCGTAGTACTTCCATGCTGGCCGGGAGCAAATGGTCGCTTCGTTAGTGCACACTTGGCACTGAAGCACCTGTCGCCCTTCAAGAACAGCTTGAATCCTTCGCGTCGGCAAAGTTTACAGACGGCTCCAGTATATCTGGCCATTAATCATTTTCCCTCCTCTTCATACCCTTCTTCTTCTTCTGGGACGACACCCATTATGTGGGATGGGTGTGATATCGTTTATTGAATCAACGGTGAGACCAGCGCTCTGCAGTGTTCTGATAGCGGACTCTCTTCCAGAACCGGGTCCCTTTACCTGAACACTAACACGTGTAAGTCCCAGTTTCATCGCTTCCTTTGCAACCTTGTCAGCTGCTAGCTGAGCTGCATATGGTGTGGACTTCTTCGAACCAGTGTAACCGGCAGTGCCTCCAGAAGCCCAGAGAACAGTGTTACCATCCATGTCAGTCAGAGTTACTATGGTGTTGTTAAAGGTCGCACTTATGTGTACAACACCCCTGTCTATGGAAAGCTTCTTTTTTCTTTTCGGTACAGCTTTTCTCTTTGCCATCTATCATTACCTCCTGAGCCTATCGTTTCTTTATTCTGCTTGGGCGAGGGCCTTTTCTCATTCGCGCATTTGAGTGAGTCTTCTGGCCACGGACAGGCAACCCTTGCTTGTGGCGATAACCGCGATAACTGCCGATTTCGATCAGTCTCTTTATGCTTCTGTCGATCTCCTGCCTCAATTCACCCTCTACTTTGTAGTTCTCGTTGATGTGCTTGCTTATTCTGCTGACTTCCTCTTCAGTGAGATCTTTTACCCTTTTATCTCTATTGATTCCCGCGGCTCTTAAGATCTCCTCGGCTCTTGTTGATCCGATTCCGTAGATATGCGTAAGGGCAACAAATGCCTTTTTGTGATTGGGAAGCTCAACTCCGAGAATACGTGCCATCTCTCATACCTCCTTAACCCTGACGCTGATTGTGTCTTGGATTCTTTTCACAGATAACCCAGACTCGACCATTTCGTCTTATCAATTTGCAGTGTTCACATCTCTTCTTAACGGATGCCCTTACTTTCATTGGGTAGCTCCTCCTTTATCTGCCTTCTTCCTGTATATAATCCGTCCTCTCTGAAGATCGTATATTGAGACTTCTACAACCACGCGATCCCCAGGAATCAACCTGATGAAGTTCTTTCTCATCTTACCCGAAATGTGCGCAAGTACAACATGTTCGTTATCGAGCTTCACCTTAAATGTGGCGTTGGGCATGGAATCAAGAACTATCCCTTCCATTCTTATTACATCAGCCTTTTCAGTCATTGAACACCTCCGTCAAGAGTCGAGAGAATTCTTGCTCCCTTTTCCTCAACAACCACAGTGTGTTCAAAGTGTGCCGCCGTGGATCTGTCTGTGGTAACGGCGGTCCATCCGTCCTCCAAAACAACTACGGAATAATCTCCTCTCGAAATCATCGGTTCTATGGCGAGCGTCATTCCTTCACGAATAATTGGGCCAGTCCCAGCTTTTCCATAGTTCGGTATCTGAGGGTCTTCGTGCAAAAACGCTCCTACTCCATGCCCAACATAGTCTCTTATAACAGAGAGATTGAAGCTCTCGACATGAGTTTGAATAGCGTGACCGATATCCCCCACGCGGTTTCCAGGTTTTGCTGCTTCTATTCCGATGTAAAGAGCTCTGTGTGTTTCTTTCACCAGTACTTCATCAGCTTCATCCCGGAAATCTTTCACAACATATGTGTAAGCAGCATCTCCAATATACCCTGACTTGACAACCCCACAATCCACAGACACGATATCCCCTGCTCCAAAGACCTTTTCTTTGAGGGGTAGACCATGCACTACTTCTTCGTTTATGGACACCGTCAAAGCAAACCCATAGCCTCTGTATCCCATAAAAGCCGGTTTGGCAGAGCGTTTTGCCATGTGTTCGAGAGCTTTTCTCTCAAGCACAGACGCATCTGAACCTTCCACAACATATTCAGACAGCATGCTCAGAACCTCAGCCACTATTTTGGAAGCATGTTCTATCTTGAGGATCTCATTGGGGGATTTCAGTCTCATCATATCATGTTTTCTCCAGATGTTCGAAGATCTTCTCTGCTACAATGTCAACTGACTCTGACCCATCAACTATGAAGAGCTTCCCTTCGCGTCGAAATTCTTCAATTACTGGCGCTGTCTTATCCATGTAGAGACGGTAACGCATCCTTACGGTTTCAGCTTCATCGTCACTTCTTTGTACAAGACTCACAGAACAACTATCGCAGAGTTCATCGTTTTCTGGCTTCAGTGATATCAAGTTGTATACCGCGCCACATTTGGGACACACACGTCTGTTTGAGATTCTCTCGACAACTTCTTGCTCAGATGCATTGACCAGAATCATAGATGTCAGGGACTTACCCAAGTCCTTGAGGATTTCCTCAAGATGCGAAACCTGTCTCCTGGTCCTGGGGTAACCATCCAATATAAAACCGTCTCTAGTATCATCTTTAGCAA
This sequence comes from Kosmotogaceae bacterium, assembly GCA_003444085.1. Taxonomy (GTDB): domain Bacteria; phylum Thermotogota; class Thermotogae; order Petrotogales; family Kosmotogaceae; genus UBA9910. Next base: position 6,325 of record DLVL01000037.1, read on the forward strand.
GCCGTTCTTTGACAACTTCCTTCATAACTTCATCGGTCACGAGATCTCCCTTGTCCAGGATCTCTTCAACCCTGTGTCCGAGCTCTGTTCCACTTCTCACAGCTTCCCTGAGCATATCACCAGTAGAGACATGTGGAATACCATATCTTGCTGCAATTCGTTCTGCCTGCGTCCCTTTGCCTGCACCGGGAGGACCCATCAGTACGATATTCATGCTCTATCTCCTCCCTCTGAGTCTTCCCTTCTTCACAAAACCCTCGTAGTGCCTGACAATAAGGTGAGACTCGATTTGCTGGAGTATATCAAGGGCAACTCCTACAGCTATAAGTGTTGAGGTTCCGCCAATCATTATCGGGACGCCGACAAAACCCTGAATTGCCGACGGCAAAAGCGCAATTATAACCAGGAAGAGAGCTCCCATAAACGTGACTCTTGAAAGAACCCTGCTGATATACTGCTCTGTCGGATAACCCGGGCGAATTCCGGGAACGTAGCCTCCATAATTCTTTATGTTGTTCGATACATCTTTAACGTCGAAAACCAGCGTACTGTAAAAGTATGTGAAAAAGAATACTAGCAGACCGTAGAGTGTCAGGTACAGAGGAGAGGTCATGCCAAAAAGACGCCCAAGCAAATTCCCTTCCGGGAGTACACTGGCAATCATCTGAGGAAGCGTCATTATCGCCGAAGCGAATATTATCGGAATTACTCCACCCTGATTGACTTTTATCGGTATGTGGGTTGACACCCCGCCATACACTCTTCTGCCAGCAACACGCCTTGCATATTGCACCTCTATCCGCCGCTCACCCATTTGGATGTATATTATTCCTATGATTGTCAAGATAGTAATCCCAATGAGGACAATCCATTCCAGTGGGTTTGCTGCAACTATAGCTTGCACGATGTATTGTGGATATCTCGCAACTATTCCTGCAAAGATCAGAACGGAAATCCCATTCCCTATACCTTTTTCGGTAATTCTCTCACCAAGCCACATAAGGAACATAGTTCCGCCAACAAGAGATGTAGTTGCCAGAAGAACGAAGAGCATTCTGTTTGGCACAGCCACTAATGCAACATTTCCCGACAAAGAAAGAGTCAATAGAAAGGACTGGAGAGTGGCTATGAAGATCGTTAAATATCGGGTAATCTTCTGATACTTCTTCTTGCCTTCCTCTCCTTCTTTCTGCATTTCTTTCAGGCTTGGAATAACAGAAGTCAGAAGTGTCAGCATGATTGAGGCGTTGATGTATGGGGTAACACTAAGTGCAAATAGTGAAAAGTTCTCAAGAGCCCCGCCTGTGAAAACATCAAAGAAACCTATGAACCCACCTGCAGC
>DLVL01000037.1:7910-20091 GCA_003444085.1 Kosmotogaceae bacterium
TAGATCACCTCTGCCTTTCCGCCAGCAGCTTCGATTTTCTGCATAGCGGTTTTGCTGAACGAAGCAGCCTTTACTGTAAACTTTTTCGTCAACTCTCCCCTTCCAAGAATCTTCAAGCCATCTTTGATGCTCTTTAAAATCCTCTTCTCCAGAAGGATTTCAGGTGTTATTTCAGCTCCGTCTTCAAATCTGTCTTCAAGGTCTTCCAGGTTTATCACCACGAAAACCTTCTGAGACCTGCTAGTGAAACCCTTTGAAGGAACCCTTCTGTATATGGGGGTCTGCCCTCCTTCAAACCATGGAGAAACTTTACCACTTGCTCTTTTCTGGCCTTTGGCGCCTCGGGTTGCCTGCTTGCCTTTTCCCGATCCGATACCCCGGCCCACTCTCTTGCTTTTCTTCCTAGAACCTTTTGTTGGTTTTAAATCTTCTATTCCAAATGTCATAACTTCAGCCCCCTCAGTTATCAGTCTCTTCAACTGTCACCAGGTGTTTCACGGCATTTATCATACCTTTGATCTCGGGGGTGCCAGTGTGAGTTACGGAACTACTGATCTTCCGCAACCCAAGAGCTTTAAGAGTCTTTCGTTGTCTCCTGTTATAGCCAATTGGGCTTCTCACGAGAGTTATCTTAAGCTTCGAACTCACTGTTCTACCTCCCTTGCTACCCCTTTAAAGACTTCCTTTTCAGAGATATCCCTGAGTTTAGCGTATTCTTTAGGAGATTTCAGCTCTCTCAGCCCGTTGAATGTTGCTCGTGCAAGATTCACAGCATTGGTTGAACCGAGAGCCTTCGTAAGGATATTTTTAATGCCTGCCAGTTCAACAACCGCTCTAACTGCAGCGTTAGCAATGATCCCTGTACCAGGACCCGCGGGTTTCAGAAGAACCTTTGAAGCATCGTGTCGTGCCATCACTTCATGAGGAATTGTCTCGTTTATTACGGACACTTCGACAACACTCTTTCTTGCTTCAAGAAGGGCTTTTCTGATTGCGATTGGCACCTCACGAGCGCTTCCTATTCCTATACCCACCTTGCCATCCATGTTTCCCACAACCGCAACAACTCTGAACGACAAATTCTTGCCTCCTGAGACCACTTTGGTAACGCGTGTTATCTGTACAACCCGCTCTTCGAATTCCTGCTCTTCTACCTGCTTCTCAACAGGAACATTTCTTGATCTTCTATGTCTAGTCTCATTAGCCATCAGTTCACCTCCTCAGAACTCGAGGCCGGCTTCGCGTGCCCCGTCTGCAAGCGCTTTGACTCTTCCGTGAAACTTGAATCCGCCACGGTCAAACACAACTCTCTTGAGGCCTTTTTCAAGGGCTCTTTCAGCAAGAAGCTTCCCCACTTCCTTGGCAGCTTCCTGTCCCCATGTCTTGGTAATCTTGCTTCTTATGACACTCTCAACGGTCGACGAGGAGACAATTGTGTCACCCACCGTGTCGTCTATCAGCTGGGCGTAAATATGTCTGTCACTTCTGAATACTGAAAGCCTCGGTCTTTCTGAAGTGCCCCTGACTTTTGACCTCACTCTCAAGCGCCTCTTGATTCTGAGTTTCTTTCGATCGGTTCGCTTCATCATTCTGCAATCATCCCTTCATCACACTTTCTTTCCGACCTTGGTCCGGACATGTTCACCCTTATAGCGAATACCCTTCCCCGAGTAGACAATTGGTTCGCGCCACCGCTTTATGTTCGCCGCAACCTGCCCAACCAGATGCTTGTCAATTCCCTTAACGGTAATCGCATTTGGTGCAGGAACTTCTATTGTAATACCATCCGGTGGTTCAATTTCCACAGGGTGTGCATATCCCAGGTTTATAACAAGCTTCTTTCCTCTCAACTGTGCCCTGTAACCCACACCAACGATTTCCAGGTTTTTCTGAAAACCGCTGGTAACACCCTGAATCATGCTCCTAATAAGGGACCAGTAGGTACCACAAAACGTTGCCAGCTTCTTCTCGTCGCTTTTTCTTCTTGCCATATTGGTATTTGGTTTTATCCATATCTCGGAACTATCAGCCTCGATGATTATGTAGGGAAGAAATGCTTGTTTCAGAGTACCTAGAGGACCCTTGACGCTAATTATGTCATCCTCTATTTTCACTTCGACTCCCTTGGGAATCATGATAGGCTTCTTGTTAAGTCTTGACATCTCCTTATACCTCCTACCAGACGTAACAGATTACTTCGCCGCCCACACCTAATTGTCGTGCTTCCTTGTCGGTGATCAGACCGCTGGACGAGCTGATAATAGCTATTCCCATTCCAGATTTCACCTTGGGAATCTTGTCTTTGGGAATATACAGGCGTCTTCCTGGCTTCGAGACTCTTACAATGCCAGATATGACTGCCTTTCTTTCTCTTCTAGAACCCTTGAATTTCAGAAAGACTTTGAGTATTCCTTGCTTCCCATCTTCGATGTATTTGAAATCTTCAATGTAGCCTTCACGTTTCAAGATTTCCAGTACGGCTTTCTTCATATTGGATGCCGGCATATCGACACTTTCTTTCATTGCGGAGTTTGCATTCCTTATGCGTGTCAGCATATCGGCTACCGGATCGCTCCACATATTCCTACCTCCTCACCAGCTTGCTTTTTTCACACCTGGAAGCTTCCCCTCAGATGCGTAAGTTCTGAAGCACACCCTGCATAACCCGAATTCTCTGTAGACTGCTCTGGGTCGACCACACACATTGCACCTGTTGTACTTTCTTACTTTATATTTCTGTGGGCGCTTCCATTTTTCAATCATCGCTTTCTTAGCCATCAAAGACCTCCTCTAGTTATCTCTTGAAAGGCATGCCAAGATATTTCAGCAGAGCACGGGATTCTTCGTCGGTCTTGGCATTAGTGACTATTATTACATCAAGTCCCTGTAACCTTTTGACCTTGTCTGGCGTCATCTCCGGAAATACCAGTTGTTCGGGGAGCCCAAGAGCGTAGTTACCTCTACCATCAAAACTGTCCTGATCAACTCCACGAAAGTCACGAAGCTTTGGAAGCGCTATACTTATTAGCTTGTAGAGGAAATTGTACATCTTCTGTCCGCGCAACGTGACCTTCAGTCCAACCGGCATTCCCTGTCTGATCTTGAAGTTCGAAATGCTCTTGCGTGCCCTTGTTACGACTGGTCGCTGACCAGCGATTTCTGCCAGTTCTTTGCCGTGGGTATCAATAAGATCAGCAGTACGGGTTGCTTCACCGATTCCCATGTTCAGAACAACCTTTTCCACTCTGGGAACTTCCAACCTGTTCTTATACCCAAACTCCTTGATCATGGCAGGAACGACATCTTTCTCGTATTTCTCCTTCAGCGGTATGTATGCCTGCATCAAAAATCCTCCTTACTCATACCTTATCCATGATCTCGCCGCACTTCTTACATGCTCGGACTTTTTCGCCGTTCTTCAGGCGTTTGTGCTCGATCCTGGTAGGCTTATCACAATTCGGGCAGATAACCTGTACGTTGCTGGCATCAATCGGAGTCTCTCTTTCGATTATTCCGCCTTCTTTCTGCTTGTTATTCGGTCTCTGGTGTCGCTTGGTGAAATTCACACCTTCAACAATTATCTTTCCTTCATCAGGAAGCGTAACCATTACTTTGCCGGTCTTTCCTCTATTCTTTCCGGCAGTAACCTTAACTAGATCGTCTTTTTTTATTCTCAATGCCATGTAATCACCTCACCATACCTCTTGGGCAAGGGACGCGATCTTTGCAAATCCCTTTTCCCTGATCTCGCGAGCAATGGGTCCGAAAACGCGAGTTCCTCTAGGCTGGTTCTGAGGATCGATAATAACTGCTGCATTGTCGTCAAATTTCAAATGGCTTCCGTCATTCCTTCGAATACCTTTTCGCGTTCTGACCACAACAGCTCGAACAATATCGCCCTTCTTGAAATCCGTATGAGGAGTTGCTTCTCTCACCGAAGCAACAACAATGTCGCCGACAGTACCGGAACGTTTTTGGTATCCACCGGTAACCCTGATGACTTTAAGTACTCGTGCTCCAGAATTATCTGCTACTTTAACGTAGGTCTGATTCTGGATCATACCTCATCACCGCCACGAATATCTTGCTCCTTGGGAGCTTCCAGAATCTCTTCGCCGAAGACGTTCTTCTTGATCACCCTGGAGAGCTTGAAAGTCTTCAGTTTGCTAACAGGTCTACATTCTTCGATCTCTACGATATCCCCAGGCACACATGTGTTTCCTGCATCATGAGCGTGAAACTTCTTGGTCCTCTTCACAGTCTTCTGGAAGAAGGGATGTACAAATCTTCTTTCTACGCTCACAACTATAGTGTCTTTCATTTTATTACTCACAACTGTCCCTATCATCTTCTTCCTTGGCATTGTGTTACCTCCTTATTCCTAACTCACGACCGCGAAGAATCGTCTTAACTCTTGCAATATCTCTCTTTACAATACCAATCTGAGCGTGATTCTTGAGCCTGTTCATCTCCAGCTGGAACCTCAGGTCCATCAGCTTCTTTTTCAGGTCAGCAAACATCTGTTCAAGCTCAGCATCACTGAGTTTCTGAAGGTCTGCCCCCTTCATTACAGCTCACCTCCGATGTTGTAGCGAGCCACGATCTTTGTCTTGACCGGCAGCTTTGATGCGGCGTATTTCAAGGCCTTCTTGGCGAGTTCCTCATTAACGCCTGCGATTTCAAACATAATCTTTCCCGCCTTGACCACTGCGACCCATCCTTCCACGTCGCCTTTGCCCTTACCCATCCTCACTCCGATCCCTTTTGAGGTAACGGGTTTATCCGGAAACACTCTGATCCAGACCTTCCCGCTTCTCTTGAGTGTCCTAGTAATAGCAATACGACATGCCTCAATCTGCTGGGCAGTAATCCAGTGAGGTTCTAGCGCCTTAAGACCCCAATCTCCAAAGTGAACATGGGTCCCTCCCTTGGCCTTTCCACTCATTCTACCTCGCTGCTGTTTTCTATACTTAACTCGTTTGGGCATTAACATATCTGTATACCTCCCTGAATACTACGCTTCAACGTTTCCCTTGAAAACCCACACCTTGACACCGATTATTCCCATCTTGGTGGTTGCTGTAGTGTAACCATAATCGACATCTGCCTTCAGTGTCTGAAGAGGGAGTCTTCCTTCAAGGTACCATTCTGTCCTGGCTATGTCGGCACCGTTCAAACGTCCAGAAACCATAATTTTGACACCCTTTGCTCCCCTTCTGAGAGCATTGAATATGGCGCGTTTCATTGCTCTCTTGTAGGAAGCGCGCTTCTCAATCCTTGAAGCAACATCCTCTGCTATAAGAATCGCATCGGTCTCGGGTGTTTTGACTTCTTCGATATTCAGCTGGAATTGCCTGGTGATAACCTTCTCAAGGCGCTCTCTCAGCTTCTTGACCTCTGCCCCTTTTCTCCCGATTATCACTCCAGGTCTTGCACACTTTATCGTAATAACTACTTTGCCCGGTTCAGGTCGTTCAATAAAGATATCTGAAACACCCGCCGCTTTGTAATTACCCTTTACAAAATCCCGGATCTTAAGATCTTCCAGAAGATAGTCCTTGTAATTCTTCTCATTAATCCACTTGGCTTTCCAATCTTTGCTTATACCAAGCCTGAAACCATAAGGATGCACTTTCTGACCCACTTATTCTTCACCTCGCTCCTGAGGACTCTGCCAGGTCGCCTGACTGCTTTCACGCGATCGGTCACGTACGACAACAGTTATATGACTGAACCTCTTCTGTTGAATATCAGCACGACCTCGACCTCTTGCCCACAGCCTTTTCATCCTTGGTCCATCATCAGCGACAGCATGATGGACATACAACGTGTCAATATTCATACCGTAATTGTTCTCTGCATTTGATATTGCAGATCTCAAGACTTTGTGGACAATCCTGGCAGACTTCTTAGGAGAAAACTCCAGCAGCTGAAGCGCCATGCCTACATCCTTTCCCCTAATTGCGTTCACAATTGAACGGACCTTTCGAGGAGAAATCCTTACATTTCTAGCAACAGCTCGCGCATCCAACTTCGGCGCGTTCTTCTCCTGTTCCTTCCTTTGCTTATGGAGTACTGAACGCTTTGCCCTTCTTCGTTCATCAGTCATCTAATATCCTCCTACCTCAGCTCTCCGCGCTTGGCTCTCTTATCTGCGTGTCCACCGAATCTTCTTGTCGGGGAGAACTCACCCAATCTATGACCAATCATGTTTTCCGTGATATATACCGGTATATGCTTCATCCCATTGTAGACTGCTATTGTATGACCAATCATCTCAGGTACGATCATGGAGGCCCTGCTCCAGGTCTTAATCGGCCTCTTCTCTCCCTTCTCGTTCAGCTCCTTGACCCTTTTCAGAAGCTTCGGATGAATATAGGGACCTTTCTTTTTGGATCTTGACATTCAAATACCTCCTATATCAGCCTTTTTTTCTTCGCTTCACTATGAGCCTGTCTGAGGACTTTCCGGGTTTCCTCGTCTTGTATCCTTTTGCCGGCATTCCCCAAGGGCTCTGTGGAAGATGACCTTTGGATTTTCCTTCGCCGCCACCCATAGGATGATCGACGGGATTCATGGTCATTCCTCGCACTGTCGGTCTTATTCCAAGCCATCTCTTTCTTCCGGCTTTGCCGTGGATCTCGTTTGAGTGTTCTTCGTTTCCAACCATGCCAAGTGTTGCAGTACACTTCACACTTACGCGTCGCAGTTCGCCAGAAGGCATTCTCAGAAGAGCATATCTTCCTTCCTTTGCCATAAGCTGGGCGTAAGCTCCTGCAGATCTTGCAATCTGTCCACCCTTTCCGGGGATGAACTCGATGTTGTGCACGATCGATCCGACAGGTATCCTTTCAAGAGGCAACGAGTTCCCAACTGATATTTCTGCAGTCTCTCCACTTGATACAGAGTCGCTCACCTTCAGGCCCTTTGGCGCAAGAATATATCTACGTTCTCCGTCAGCATACATAAGTAGTGCTATTCTTGCGGTCCTGTTTGGATCATATTCAATTGCTACAACTCTGGACGGAATGTCTGTCTTGTCTCTTCTGAAATCGATTATTCTATAACGTCTCTTGTGTCTACCACCCTGGTGTCTTACGGTAATACGCCCCTGATTATTTCGGCCGGAACCTCTCTTAAGGGGTCTCAGAAGATTCTTTTCCGGATTCTCTTTCGTGACCTCCCCAAAATCTGGAAGAAGCATGCTTCTTCTGCTGTGTGTTACGGGTTTATAGTCTCTGAGACTCATAATCATTGCACCTCACTTTAATGCTGACCTTCGAGTTCCTTGATCCTGTATCCCTTTATCAGAGAGACTACAGCTTTCTTCCAGGTTCGAGTCTTCCCTGTGTAGAGTCCTCTTCGCTTGGGTTTTCCCTTTACGTTAACAACATTCACGCTCTCGACCTTGACCTTGAACAGGTTTTCTATAGTCTCTTTGATGACGTACTTGTTTGCATTTTTGTGGACCTCGAAAACATACTTTCCTTCTTCGTCACCAGCCAGAGACTTCTCCGTGACTATGGGTCTTACAATAACATCACTTGGAGGCAGTTTCTCGCTTCTCATCCGAGCACCTCCTCTATCCTCTGAACAACATCAGCAGTAGTCACAAGCCTGTCGTGGTTCAAAATATCGAATACGTTAAGACCGTCGATACCAGGAGTTTCGGTATTTCCGTTCCCGGCTCTAAGTACTTTTACTTTCTTGAGATTCTTTCCTGAGCGTCTGACTCCTTCGTATTTGTCGTTTTCAGCGGGCACTACGATAAGGATCTTCTCACCAGATTCAATCCCAAGGTTTGTCAGAATCTCAGTCAGTTTTCGGGTTTTCGGTTCATCAATCTTGAAGTCGTCTACCACGATCATTGCATTCTCCGCACATCTTATACTCAATGCAGATTTCAAGGCAAGTCTCTTCATCTTCTTGTTTAATCTGTAGGACCAGTCTTTGGGTCTGGGCCCGTGAGCAACTCCACCATGTCTCCAGATCGGGTTTCTGCTCGTTCCAAATCTGGCGCGTCCAGTGTGCTTCTGTGCCCAGGGCTTACGTCCTCCCCCTCTTACTTCCGATCGTGTTTTGGTCGAAGCGGTACCCGCTCTGCGATTGGCAAGCTGCATATGAACATATCTAAACATAACATCGTAATTTGGCTCCACACCAAAGACCGTATCCATCAATTCGATCGTACCAACTTGTTTACCGTCAGTATTCTTTAACTCCAACTGAGGCATCATCAACTCCTCCTTCCACAGCCGCCATCACGGTCTTCTGCTGCTTTTGACGACCACAAGGCTTCCTCTTGCTCCGGGAACTGGTCCATTTATTGCTATAAGACCATTCTCTGCGTCAACTCTTATCACTTTCAGATTCTGAACAGTCATTCGCACACCGCCGTATCTTCCGGGCATCTTCTTGCCTTTGAAGATCTTCGCAGGGTCGGTGCCCGCTCCCATAGATCCCATCTCTCTGTGGAATTTGGAACCTCTTGTGGCTTCGCCTCCTCTGAAATTCCACCTTTTCATAACTCCAGAAAAGCCTTTCCCTTTTGAAATGCTTGTAACATCAACGATCTCTCCATCAGCGAAGATACCAACATCGATAACATCACCGACCTTATAATCAGTCACGTTGCTCACTTTTATCTCTCTAAGAACTCTGTGCGGTTTCAGCTTTGCATGCTCAAACCTCTGATAAATGGGTTTACTCAGCACTTTCCGTGCTCGTTCTTTGGTAAGCTCTTCGAATCCCAGCTGCAGTGCATCGTACTCGCCTTCTTCTGCAGATTTCTTCTGTACCACAGTGCAAGGCCCTGCCTTTATTACTGTTACTCCGAAGGCTCTCCCGTCCTGGTAAATCCTGGTCATTCCAAGTTTTCTTCCAATTATTCCCTTCACAAAAACACCTCCGAAGAACCGTTACAACTTGATCTCGACGTCGACGCCTGCAGGAAGATCTACTTTCATCAGCGAATCAATTGTCTTCGGCGTTGGTTCAAGAATCTCTATCAATCTCTTGTGAACAAGCTTCTCAAATTGCTCGCGCGCGTCTTTGTACTTATGCGGTGAAGTCAATACTGAATAGAGTGTTCGCTCCGTCGGCAGTGGCACCGGGCCTGAAACCTTGGCATTGGTAAGCTTCACAGCTTCTACGATCTTCTTCGCAGATGTATCCAGGAGTTTGTAATCGTATGCCTTAAGTCGGATTCTGATTTTCTGCTTGGCCATATATCCTGTGTTCCCTCCTTATGCACCAGAAGGGAGAAGAGACAAGACTCTTCTCCCCGCAAGATTTCACTCAATAATCTTGTCAACTACTCCGGCGCCGACTGTTCTTCCGCCTTCGCGGACAGCAAATCGCATTCCTCTTTCTATTGCAACCGGGTAAATCAGCTCAACGGTCATAACGACGTTGTCGCCAGGCATAACCATTTCGACTCCCTCAGGGAGATCGGCGATTTCACCAGTGACGTCTGCAGTTCTAATGTAGAACTGTGGTCTGTATCCTTTTCTGAAGGGGTTGTGGCGACCTCCCTCGTCCTTCTTTAGAACATAGACGTTTGCAGAGAACTTCTTGTGAGGAGTGATTGACTTGGGTTTGGCGAGAATCTGTCCTCTCTTTACTTCGTCTTTGCCGACACCCCTGAGAAGACATCCTACGTTGTCTCCCGCCATTCCTTCATCAAGAAGCTTCCGGAACATCTCAACACCGGTAACAACTGTCTTTCTTGTATCGTAGGAAAGTCCAATGATCTCGACTTCATCTCCCACATGAACGCCGCCTCTTTCGATTCTGCCTGTAACGACAGTCCCTCTACCTGTGATGGTGAAAATATCCTCAATCGGCATAAGGAAAGGCTTATCGGTTTCTCTTTCTGGTTCGGGGATATGCTCATCAACTGCTTCCATGAGTTCGGCTATCGGTTTGAATAATTCATCTTCAGGATCATCCGCTTCCAGTGCTTTCAGGGCTGAGCCCTTGACAATCGGGGTCTCATCTCCGGGAAACTCATACTTATTGAGAAGGTCACGAACCTCTTCCTCAACAAGCTCAACAAGCTCTTCATCATCAACCATATCGGTCTTGTTCAAGAAGACCACCATTGCGGGAACGTTGACCTGCCTTGCCAGCAAGACGTGTTCTCTTGTCTGAGGCATAACACCGTCAGTTGCCGCAACTACAAGAATTGCTCCGTCCATCTGTGCAGCTCCAGTGATCATGTTCTTGATGTAGTCTGCGTGACCAGGACAGTCGATATGTGCGTAGTGTCTCTTTTCAGTCTGGTACTCGACGTGTGTGACGTTGATAGTTATGCCTCTTGTTTTCTCTTCAGGAGCCTTGTCGATGGAATCGAAAGGTGTGAAATCAGCAAGACCTTTGCTGTGAAGGTACTTGGTGATTGCTGCTGTCAACGTCGTCTTACCATGGTCGATATGACCGATGGTCCCAATGTTCAGATGTGGTTTTGTTCGATCGAATTTCTCTTTTGCCATTCTTGTCCCTCCTTCATTTCTTTGTACGGGATTTATAAGCCCAATAGTCTGGTTGAAACCTTCTCTGGAACAACACTATTATGTGAGAACTGAATTATGTGAACCGCACGTCCCTGCGAAAGTGAACGCACTACGGTAGCATAGCCAAATAATTCTGACAAAGGCACAAATGCCTTGATCACCTTCAGATCACCACGACTATCAAAACCTTCGATCTTGGACCTTCTCGAATTCAGGTCAGCGATAATATCTCCCATGTACTCTTCGGGAGTTGTGATCTCAACGTGCATTATTGGTTCTAGCAGGACTGGTTTTGCCTTCCTAACAGCGTCCTTGAATGCCATCGAACCTGCAATATTGAACGCTATCTCAGAAGAGTCCACGTCATGATACGATCCATCGAGCAATGTGGCCTTTATCCTGACCATCGGGTACCCCGCGAGGGTACCGGAATCCATGGCCTGTCTTATTCCTGCAGAAATCGCCGGAATATATTCCTTGGGAATGACACCCCCACTTGTCGAATCCTCGAAAACAAAGTTACCTTCCTCTGCATCAGCCAAAGGTTCAACTCTCAGGACAACATGACCGTACTGCCCTCTGCCGCCAGTCTGTCTAATATGCTTTCCTACGCCTTCCGCAGACTGACTTATCGTCTCTCTGTAGGCTACCTGAGGATTACCAACTCTCAGGTTAACACCAAACTCCCTTCGCATCCTTTCAACAACAATCTCAAGGTGTAATTCTCCCATTCCAGACAACACTGTTTCTCCTGATTCAGGGTCGGAGCTCACCTTCAACGATGGGTCTTCATCTGAAAGAGCCTGGAGGGCTTTGGAGAGCTTGTCCAGATCATCCTTTGTTCCTGGCTCTACAGCAATAGAAATAACAGGTTCGGGAAACTCAATCTTCTCAAGAAGAATCTCTTTGTTTCCGGATAGTATAGTCTCCCCGGTAGTAGTGTTTCTGAGTCCTACAACAGCGACAATGTCGCCTGCTCTTATGTAGTCAACTTCCTCACGTTTGTCTGCATGCATGAAGATCAACCTGGAGACACGTTCTTTGATTCTCTTGTTGATGTTCATGACGTAGTTCCCTTTGGTAAGTCTACCTGAATAGACTCTTATGAAGGTAAGTTTCCCCACAAACGGATCAACCATGATCTTGAATGCAAGACCAATGAAATCGTCCTCTTCAAAAAGACTTACGGGAACCTGGTTCCCTGTGTTTGGGTCAAGTCCATGAACAGGTGGGACTTCCGTTGGGGCAGGAAGATACTCAACAATGGCGTCCAGCAGTGGCTGAATCCCCCTGTTCTTGAAGGCAGATCCACAGAGCACAGGAACAATCTTGTTGGCAAGCGTTGATTTCCTTATTGCCCTTTTGACACGCTGAAAAGGTATCTCTTCACCTTCTATGTACATTTCCATCAGTTCTTCGTCGAATTCAGCAATGTGAGATATGAGGTCTTCTCTTGCTTCTTCAACGTCGTCAAGCATTTCATCAGGGATTTCGACAACTTTGACTTCAGTACCATCTTCACCAACCCAGGAAATCGCCCTCATCTCAATCAGATCAACGACTCCACGAAAATCACTCTCAGAACCTATTGGAAGTTGAATCGGAACAGGATTCGCCTTGAGCTTCTTCACCATGCTCGACACAGCTGCATGAAAATCTGCACCTGT
>DLVL01000066.1 GCA_003444085.1 Kosmotogaceae bacterium
AGAGAAAAGACTCTTTCTGAAATGCCCGAGAAAATAACAATCAAAGATGTGCAGAAAGGTGAGGAATGTGGGTACGATCTTGACGGAAAGGGCCAGCTTCCTCATCTGGATCTTCTTCTGTCGCTTGAAGGACTTCATGATATTCAGTGGGTATCAGGTGAAGGGCAACCAGAAGCAAGTGAATGGCCAGATGTTCTATCAAGAATCAGGGAAGCCGGCAAGTTCGTTCAAATAACGTTAAGCCCAAAAGGAGCACTTGATCTGAAAAACAAGATGGAACTTAACGGATTCATTCTTGATCTGGCAATTCCCGAAGGTATGACTATAGATGAAGTACAATCTTTCTGCGATGAAATAATCAGCTAGCATTGTACTCAGAGCGATTATCGATCCATTTAACTTCTCCGTTTCTGTACACTTTATCTTCCTGCAGCTTTCATGAAAGCTGCAATGTTCTCAAGAGGGGTGTTCTGAGGGATATCGCAGCCAGAACTTAGTATGAAGTTGTCTATACCTACCATGTCTCGAAGTAGCCTTAAGGTCTCCTGCTCGACTTCTTGCGGAGAAGACTTCAGGAAGACCTTTACGGGGTCTAGATTGCCGATGATCTTAACTTCCTTTGGGACGATCTGGACAACGCTCCGTAGATCTACCAGGCTGTCCAGACTCAAACCATAAGCTCTGCTCTTTCCCATGTAGTCCACTATATGCGTGGTGTCTCCACATATATGGTAGATCAAGGGCTTGTTCAGGCGAGATATCAGAGCACTGAAGTAGGGTAAGGCGAATTCCTGAAACTGTCTCTTTGATAGAAGGACTGCGGTAGGATCAAGCACGGCTATTACATCCAGCCCCTGACTAAAGAGGAGTTCTACGTATTCGGTAATAACATCTGTGCAGACTACAATAACCTGTCTTGCGAATTCTGGATCATCGAGCAAAAGCATGCAGAAGTCAGTAACTCCCACCAATTCGCCTGCCAAGCTGAAAGGGCCGATAACATATCCGCCCTTTAATCCCGTCAGGTTGGAAACCATAAGTTTGGCAACATCCTTGAATACTTCCATGCGTCCACAGGGACCTTTCCAGTTTTTCCGTATCCTTGAGAGATCCTGCGGAGTCTTTATGCAATGCTCCTTCACGTATGGGTTATCAACTTCTGGGAAGACAATCTCAAGACCAAGAGCTTCAGCCTCGACCGTAAGATCCATGAAAAAAAAGATACCGTCCGGTTTGAATTCTTCCTTGAGCATAGAGATGGACCGATACTGAGTGGGTGCATCGAGAAGGTTTTCCTTGAGAGTGGTTTTTGAGAGTTGTATTCCTGGTGCTCCCATCAAAGGAATCACTGTTGTTCTGTTCATGAATTTGCCTCCTTAGGAAATGTCATGAAGTTTATGAAGTATTCGCTGAAGCGTTTGCATCCTGAAAGCTCAACGTAGCTTATCTTGTTTGAAAGCGCTCTTGCCAGATCTCGTGCTTTTCTGTCTAGCAAGCAGATACACGCTCCTTCACCAGCAGCGTTGCCAGCTGAAAGTATTCTGTCTGTCGAAATGTCAGGCAGCAATCCAATTCGAACTGCACTTGAAACATTCACAAAACTGCCAAACGCTCCTGCAAGAAATATCCGATCAAGTTCCTCATAAGTTATGCCCGCTTCTGAGAGAAGAACCTCTATCCCTGCCCTTATTGCGCTCTTTGCGAGCTGAACTTCTCTGATGTCTTTCTGGGTAATCGTTACTGCTCCAAGTTCATTGTGAAGAACGAAGGGATCTTCGCTCAGTTTGCCAGAACTGGCTAGAATGCCCTTTTCAAGAAGTACTGCAACTGTATCGAGAAGACCGGAACCACAGATACCTGTCGTGACAGAGTTCAGAATTGTACTGAAAGAAATCTTGCCTTTTCCATCAATCCATACATGATCGATTGCACCCCTTTTGGCTATCATACCGTTGGAAATGTGTCCGCCTTCAAAGGCTGGTCCAGCAGCTGTAGAAGCGGCAAGCATTCCTGAGTCGGACTTCAGTATGATTTCTCCGTTGGTCCCCAAATCGACAAGCAAGGCATTCCCTTTTTCATTTTCGAGGTTGATTCTGATAATTCCGGCGACCAAATCCGAACCGACGTAAGCCGAAATGCCCTGCATAATGTAGATTTTAGCGTTCGGGAAGCTTTCTTGAAGATGAACTTCAAAAGGTTCAAAGATCATCTCTTCGGCGGTGACAGGGATGAAAGGAGATAAAGCTATGCCTTGTGGAGAAATACCAAGAAGCAAGTGGATCATTGTTGTGTTACCAACAACTGATACATCATAAACTTGCTCGCTGGATACGTTTGCATCAGAGATAATGTCCCGCGATAACTTTGCTAAACCTTCGACAATAGCGTTCTTCAGATTTGTCAGGCCATTCGGAGAAGCTGCATAGTCTATTCGTGAGATGACATCCTGACCGTAGACTGACTGAGGATTGGGAATCGAACGCGAATCAAGAACAATCGCATTTTCAAGGTCCAGAAGATACATCGCTATGGTTGTTGTGCCTATGTCTATTGCAACTCCCAGAATATGTGAGTTGTCAGTCTTACTTCTCAGGTCAATTATTTCGTTTTCGTATAGAGTTACAGTTCCAGTGAAGTCATTCTCTCTAAGGAAAGATGGGAGTCTCTTGAGAAGTTCCAGTCTGCGTATCCGGCCATTCTCAACTGTGATTCCATCAGTAAGTCGACGCAAGTCGCTCCTTTGATCCTCGACGCTTGGTTTAGGAACACTGAGGCTTTCTTTTCTTACTGCAGGAAGAATAGAAGGGCCAAGCTCAAGTGAAAGACGGGAGCTTTGTGATGATTCCGCCTTGTTGTCAGATGACACTTGAACTTCCACGTCTTCATTGACAATGAATTGGCAGGCCAATCTATAGCCAAGGCCTATCTCGCGATCGCTAAGCAGAGAGCATTCCAAAAAAGTGGGCATTACAGAGGCTTGAGCTTCGGAGATCCTTACTTTGCATTTTCCACATTTGCCCTTTCCGCCACATATAGCAGGTATTCCAATTCCTTTACCTGTCAGAATTTCTAGCAGTGATTTTCCCCGGGTAGCAGCGATCGTTGCCCCAGAGGGTCTAAGTGTGACTTTAACACAGTCTGAGTCCTTCATGATTGTCTTGCGTTAGCTAATACCCTGAATGAGGGCATTAGCAATCTGTACGCCTATAGTAGCATCGGGCGCATAGCCGTCAGCGCCTATACTCTTGGCAAATTCCTCGGTTATCGGGGCACCTCCTACGATGACTTTCAGCGAATCTTTGAGACCTTCTTTTTCCAGAGCTTCTATTATGTCTTTCATGTTTGTCATCGTGGTCGTCAGAAGAGCTGACAGTCCAAGTATGGCGGGCTTGTTCAGTTTGACAGCCTCAACTACTTTTTCTGTTGGAACAGCAATCCCAAGATCAATAACTCTGAAGCCCGCGCCTTCAAGCATCATTGCAGCTATGTTCTTGCCGATGTCATGAAGATCTCCCTTAACCGTACAGATTACGACCGTTGCTTTGTAGTTGGCTGCGTCTGTTGCCAACTTCGGTCTGAGTATATCGAGGGCAGCATTCATAGCTCTTGCTGCAATCAGAACCTCCGGGACATAGTATTCATTGTTCTTGAACTTCTGCCCAACAACATCCATTCCAGGAACCAGTCCTTTATGAAGGATCGTTTCGGGTGGTACGTTCTTTTCAATGGCAATTAGGGTAAGTTCCTTTGCCTTCTTTGCATTGCCTTCAATCACTGCTTGGGATATATCGTTCAGTTCGATCACTTTTTCTCCTCCTTCTGCCTGGTTTTGAGTACAGTCAATTCTGTCAGTTAATCTATCACCTAGAAAGATTGAATTCATTCCCGGCTTCGATCATAGCTAGGTAGTTCTTGATGGGCACATAGTTTGTTACGGTGTTACCTGTTCCAAGGGCGTAACCACCTCCTGGAGCACAGGCCTGGAGAGTATTCAGTGTTCGGGTTCTGACCTGTTCAGGAGTTGCATGACAGAGAAAATCAACATCAATTCCACCAAGAATCGAGATACGGTTTCCCCAGCGTTTTTTTGCTTCAGTAACTGGAAGAATGACATCTTCGAAAGAGTGTTTTGCATCAACTCCAGCGTCAATTATGTCATCCATAACTTCTTCGAGATTCCCACAACTGTGAAGTATAAAAGGTTTGTTCGACGCATGAGCTGTCTGGGCAATCTTCTTATACACCGGAAACACAAACTGTCGCAGTAGTTTCGGTGAGAATATTGTAGCGGTTTTGTACCCAAGATCATCTCCGAAGCAGTATGCGCCAACGGATTCGATAGAAACGATCCTTTCTGCAGCTCCAACCAGAATGTCGGATATTCTTGAAAATAGCTCAGCGACAAGTTCGGGTTCTTCATAGACAGCAATTGAAAGTTTCTCGATGCCCATGAGGAAACTGGCATGTTCAAAGGGCCCTCCTGCCGCACCGCCGATGATCTTCATGCCTTGTGGGAGCTGTTTTCCGAGACACTCGAAAAGGCTGTAATCAACAGCAGTGTCTATACTTGGCCAGGGGGCTTTTTCAACGTCTTCAAATGTCTGGATCGGGCCTGCCTTTTCGTTGATCCAGTTTCTCTTTTTTCTGGAATAGGTTGCTGTATCGTCGCCTTCGATATAGGAAAGGCTTGGAAATCTCGGCGATTGATAGAAAGGCACATAGTCATATCCAAGCTGCACGTAAAAGCTTATCAGCTGGGAGAAGTATCTGTCAGGTTCGCTTTCCAGCTGTGCAAATCGGTATCCCATTATCTCTTCACATATTTCAGCGTCAACAAAAAGCTCGAAGAAAGGAATGCGAGCTGGTTGAGTTTTGCGTTCTATTGCGTCAAGTATTACGGAGAAATCGGGCCGGTTCAACTTCATCATCTCCTGCTTCTTGCATATTGTACGGATTATCTCATTAACACAGCAGTTCTTTGAGGCGGAAGTAACTGCCAGTGTACAGCAGTTACTTCCATTTTTCTCACTTTAATCAACGACCTCGAAGACGGTTTCTTTAGAGACTATGTCGAACGTAAACCTGTATGTAGTTTCAACAGGCGGCTTCAGATAGCTTACCTGTCCCATTCCTGCGTGACTACCGTCGAACTTGTATTGCTCTTCGGCGCCCCAGCGCATCCCCCACTGGTCGCTGTAGAACTTCTTGGATAGACACACCAGCATCATGTATCCCTGACCTTCCCCGTCGTATGCCGGCAAAGTCAAAGTGGCTGTATAAAGGCCATCTCCCTTGTGCTCAAGCAGAACAGCCTTTGGGCCTTCAATATTCCATCCGTTGAAGTCACCATAGATCACTGGTGTCGGAAGTTCGACAACTTGCCCGGGTTTGCATTCTATGACCTCAGTCACTTTGGTGTTGCTATCGAATCTGAACTCATATATTGTGTCTTCATCAGGTCTAAGATAGCTCACCTGTCCCATACCTGCAGGGGTACCGTCAAACTTGTACTGCTCAACAGCGGCAAAGAAGAAGTACTGAGTGTTGAACTGGGTAGATAAGACGACTGCCATCATATAGCCATGATCATCTCCCTCGAAAGCAGGGATTTCGAAGAATCCGGAATAGATCCCATCACCATTTTGATCTTTTAGGACTAGTGCTTCGTCGTCTTTCATGCTCCAGTTTGAACCTCTTTCCATAGCCTCATTGAAATTGCCGTATATTTTTGGATCGGGGAATTTATGAAGATAATCGTCATAGATAGTTTTTGTGTTAGAGTCGAATATTATTGTTAATTCACAGTCTTCTTCAATGTAGATCGAACCCAATCCTACCGGGGTGCCATCAGCAAGTTTTTTTACGGGAGCGGGTTGGAAAGCGTAGCTTTCTATTCCCCAACAACCATCCGGATTCCACGTTCCAGACGTTACTTTGTACCAATGTCCATCATAGAGAGGATCTCTGTTTTCTTCGTTGAAATCAATGGTAATACTGAACCAACCTTCTCTGCCGGGAATCGGCTCGAGCCTGAGGCCCCCGTCCCTTGGGATCTGATAACCGTTAGCACTGGTACCGAGATAGTAGGTAGTTGTTGCAAGTACAAGAGAAGAACTCAACAAGAAAAAGCATACCATTACCACTATCGCAAATATCCTGAGCTTGCTGTTGTTCATTTATCTCCCTCCTGTTATCGGCTGCGAACGTCGCGCAGCCGTAGTCTTTTTGTGGTTCTCTGGTCATGAGCTAATCAAAGCGAATTTCCTGAAGCCTACTTCAAGAGTGCCTGAATCATGATCTTCTGCTTGTCCAAGAATGATCTCATTTACACCGCCAGGGATTACGACCCGTGCGTTACTATCGCCGAAGTTAGCAACAAGGTGGATTCTCTTTCCCTCGTATTCTCTAGTGAATGAGATGACTTCCGGATTTCCTGAATCAAACGGAACTAATGACCCCTTCTTGAGAATTTCGCTCTCCGACCTGAACCGAGTAATTTGGCCGATGATCTTGGCCCAAGGATTGCTGATCTCATTCCACTGCATTGGCCGCCGGTTATCCGGATCAAATCCCCCTTCGATGGCGAGCTCATCTCCGTAGTAGATGAGAGGCATTCCCTGAAATGACAGGGTCACTACCATTGCCAAGACGTGAAGTTCGGCACTGCCAAGCAAAGTTCTGCACCTAGTTGTATCATGACTCCCAACAAGGTTTATCAGATAGTTATAGACCGGAGACTTGTAAAGCATATTGTTTGAAGACAAAGCTTCCCAGAAGATGTTTGCATTTCTGTGCTTCTGCATGAATTTCAGCAAGGCCTTTCTGAACTTGTAATTTGTAACGGTATCCATTTCATTTCCTTGAAGCCATCTTGAAGCATTGTTCCATACCTCGCCGATCAGAATAATCTCAGGTGAAATCTTCTTTAGTGATCTCCTTAGCTGCACCCATAGCTCGTGAGACACTTCGTCAGCAACATCAAATCTCCAGCCGTCAAGATTCAGGGTCTTTGTCCAGTAGGTTGTCAGGTCGATTACGTAGTCGATTACCTCCTGATTGCTCGTGTTTAGCCGCGGCATAGACGGTGCAACGTTTCCGAAACTATCATAGTCTTTTCGCTCTTCATTGACGGGGAAGCTTCTGATATGGAACCAATCCTTGTATTTTGACTTCTCCTGATTGCGAACCACATCCTGAAAGAGCTCATTTGCGTAACTGCAGTGGTTGAAGACTCCATCAAGTACGACTTTCATGCCTCTTGCATGAGCTTCTTCGACCAGCTCTTTCAGGTCGTGCAGGGTTCCGAAACGACTGTCAATACGAAAGTAATCAGTGACGTCATACTTGTGATAGGACTCAGCAGCGAAAATTGGATTCAAGTAGAGAACTTTCGCCCCAAGATTCGAAATATAATCCAGTTTCTCTGTTACACCAGCAAGATCACCTCCGTAGTAGGTATCTTTGCGGACTAGTCCCCTGAACCCGCCACAATTAAGCATTTCCTTTTCTGGCAGCATGTTCCAGCTTCTCAGGTCAGGATAATCCGGTGCTCGATCACTTCTGAAGAATCTGTCTACGAATACTTGGTAGATGACCTCTCCTTGTGCCCACTTCGGAAGATGAAATATGTCATCTTCGTTGATGCAAGGATAGTAGAAGAAGTCTTCATCTGCAGGAGCCTTCATGAATCCTTCCGAAGTGAAGAAGATATTCTCGCCCTTAGAAAAGATTTGGAAGCAATACTTAAAGCGTCTCTCTTGTATGTGAAGGGATGCTTCAAAAAGATCACAGTAACGGGCAGAAAGCACTTTGGACATGACAGCTTTTTTAGAATTGCTGCTGTGGTCATAGAGGTTCTTGTAATGAATGACGATCTTGTCTACATCGTTCTTCTTGGTCTTGAGCCTTACGATAAGGGTATCATTGTTTACCGGATATGCGTAACTGTGCTCAGAAATATGATAGATTGCTGATTTCTCCATGGCAAAACTCCTTTCATATGATGCGGAGGCACTAGCCCTTTTCACTGATAGCTGAGAGGCCTCCAACGAAATATCTCTGTAAAGTGTAAAAGAGTACAATCATCGGGATGCTTCCTAGAACGGCTCCTGCACAATAAAGGCTCCAGTTAACACCGAACTGCCCAACGATCATACTCTGAAGACCAACGGCAAGAGGCATTGCTTGAAGATCGCGGGCCATCACTGTGCTTGCTATGACGTACTCGTTGTAGGCAATCACAAAACTCTGCATTGCAACAACAGCGACAATTGGTTTCGCCAGAGGCAGCGTTATGCGAAAAAGAATCTGGAGTTTGTTGGCACCATCTATCATTGCGGCTTCATCAAGAGAAAAGGGGATTGAATCAAAGTAACCTTTCGCTAGGATCACAAGACCTGCAGAAGCAAAAGCAGAGTTTACAAGAATGAGCCCTTCAAGCCTGTTAAGTAGACCAAGAGAGACAAAGATTCGAAATATTGAAACCATTGATAGAGACAGCGGGAAGATCTGGATAATCAGCAGAGCCCTGAAGAGTTGGTTCTTTCCACGAAATCTCAGTCTGGAGAAACAATATACGGAGATAGAAACGATGATTACCGCAACGAACATTGTTGCTGTAGCGAGTAGAAGAGAGTTCAGGATCCAGTTCAAAAAATATGTATCTCCGAAGAGGCGAGCGTAGTTCTCGAGAGTAAATTCTCTGACAAAAAGTGCGCTGGTATCAATCACATTCTTGCCAAATGATATCAGAATGACATACAAAAAGGGAACCACCGTAATCAAAGCCAAAGTAAGAAGAATGACATGAACTATGACTTTGCTGATGCCTTTCTTGCTAATCTCCACACAATTCACTCCTTCTCATTGGCAAGATGTTAAGGATTCTGCACTTGATCAGCGCAACTCATTTACCTTTCTAGTTGAACTGGCCATAGACACAAAGGCCAGTAGACCAACAAAACAGAATATAATAACCGAATATGCTGCAGCCATCGAATACCTCTTTGTGTTAAACGCAGTATTAAAGACGTATGTAATTAGTAGATCTGTCGCTCCAGGGGCACCCAGTTTGTCTGCGGGCGGACCTCCCTCTGTCAGAAGATAGACGCCGAACTGGTTGAACTGCATAATGAATGCCATGATTAGCATCGGGAAAATCGCTCTGTAAACCATCGGCAGGGTGATTCTAAAAAACAGCCATGCTCTTGATGCACCTGCTATTTTGGCAACATCGTAGTAATCCTTGGGGATGGACTTGAGGATTCCAGAAGCAACGACCATGAAGTATGGAAAAGAAAACCACGTCATCACCAGAATTGTGCTAACCCTTGCTGCCAAGGGATTGGACAACCAAGAAACGGAAGGAACTCCAACAAATGCTAACAGCTGGTTAACTAGGCCATTTTCGTCAAGAAACCCGCGCCATGTGAGCAATGTTATTACGCTGGGTACAACCCAAGGTAGTATGAACACTACTCTGTAGATTTTGGATTCTCTTATACCGACTTTCTCAAGAATCGTTGCTAAGGCTGTGCCCGCAAGAAAAGAGAGCGAAACAACTGAAATGGCGAAAGAAACGGTCCAGACAAACATGGAAACCAAACCATCTATCCCTTTCGTAAAGATCTCACGATAATTAGCTGTGCCCACAAATACGTAATCTCTTAGTCTTATACCGCTGTAATTGGTAAGCGAGAGGTATATGTTGTGAAAAACCGGAAAAACATAGAAGGTGATCACTAGAAAAAAGAGCGGGAAAAGTAAGATCCAGCCCAGAAGAGACTCTCTTTTGCTCAACCTGCCGCCGAAGTATTCTGTTGCAGAGGCTTTTCTTCCTCTAGCTGCACGTATGGCAAGGAAAGCTATCACGGCGATCAAGGCGGTTAGTATCACGTAGTCACTCCATGAAAACGCCGCTTGATCGGGTATCTGGTTGATCAGGGCAACATCGTTTCGAATCGCGTCTGCTAGTTCTCCCAGCATTTCTTGAGCATCAACTTCTCTTCCGTGTCGGTCACCAAAGAAAATCGTCCTAAAAGCTGTGGTTGTGTAGTTGTACCATATTGGGCCTTCAGGAATATTTGGAAAAGGCGAACAGAATGATCCGATTTCGCTTAGAGAGGAGAGCACCGGATCGTCCCTTATATAGGGGCTTTGTATCACTGAAATATTTGCAGGATTTCTCTCGCCAGTCTTTGCTAGACCTCTGTTTCCTGCTTCAATCAGGAACTGCTGGTGCTCGTCCTGAAGAATGAACAGAAGAAACGCCAGCGAAGCGTCAAAGTCCCTCGTAAATCGGTTTATGACAAAACCCTGAACAGTTGCAAGAGGTTGTGATATCCGACCGTCTCGTCCTTTCGGCAACTTGGCGATTGCGTAGTTAACGCCCATAGACTGATAGATTGATGCATCCCACAGACCGTAAAGGATCATTGCCACTCTGCCTTTGGCGAATTCAGCAGAAATATGACTCTCTGTGGCATTTGGGTTGGTAAGAGTCAATCCTTTGGCCTGTAGTTCTTTCATCTTGTTCACGTATTCGAGCATTCCTTCGTTGTCAAGACCAACGTCGTAGGAATTGTATGTACCACATCGCAACTGACCGAAATAGTAGCCGCCAAACTCTTTGATAATTGGGTAGTTAAACCACATATCCTTGGGATTAAGCAGGGTCCCTCTCTGAACAATCCTTCCGTCTCCATCACGTATGGTAAGTTTTTCGGCTGTTTGGAAGAACTCATCCCAGGTTCTTGGTAACTCGTCCATTGTAATCAGATCAGAGTTATAGACAAGACCTGACGTATCGACTGAGTAACCAACACCGTAGAGTTCGCCTTTGTAGGTAAAAGCATCAAAAGCAGCATTAACGAATCTTGATCTTGTGTCATTGTCAAGATCGAGCGGAGAGAGAAATCCAGATCTGACAAGATTTCCGATGTCAGGAGCCTGCATGAAAACAAGGTCAGGGCGTTCAGGCAGTTCGGCATTATTTGCAAAATCTCTGGGAGCGTCGAAGATCGATCTTCTGCTAATCACCTCGACAGCGATGCCGGTTTGCGCGGTGAACTCCTCAGCAATGGTACGCATTGCTTGGTTTTCTTGCTCAATATGACTGAACCATATACGAACGATCCTTTCATCGCTCGAATTCTCGACGTCGATAGCCGCAACGGCAGTCAAACCAATCGCTATGACAAGAATGATTAAAAACGCCCGGATGAAAGCCATCTCACACTTCCCATGCAAGCTCACGCGGAATTGACTTCAACTAAACCTTCCCTGGAGCAGCTCAAACTCTGCTACCATTTTCTCTGCTTCTTCGGTTGTGTTTACCGGAAGACAAATGGACACGTTTCCTTGCATCATCTCAGGAAAGTTTTGCTCTATCTCCAGAAACTCGCTGCAATCAATCGCAAGACAAACTCCTCGCGCATCTTTGATCAAGGTCTCAATATTATCTATTGGACGGGGCTGATTAGGGTCAGTGGCTATCCAAAGGCTTGCGACATTATCAAGTGAGCATATTTCTTTAACCAAATAGAGTGCTCTTGAATGTGAATGCATGTGCCCAACTCCAAAGTGATCGATTACTTTTTGTGTATAAGGAGCACAGTATTCCCTATAAAGTTTCGGAGATATCATGCAAGCAATATCTTCAGACATGTAGATGCAACCATCAAGAAACCACATGCCATACCGAGAGCCCTTGAGGTATTTCCTTGCCAGAGCGTATATGTCCTCAGCAAAAGTTATGGTAGCTTCTGAGCAATAGTCAAGCAGTGAACGTAATTCATCGGGATATTCATAGAAATCTGTGTAGATAGCTTCTCCTCTCAAGGCTCCAGCCAAATCCAGAGGCGAGTAAAAACCTCTGAGAAACGGTATCCCAGATTCTGAAGAAAGCTTGAGTATTTCCTCGCAGATATCAAGAAAGTTTTTGTACCAAAAAGCGGTTCCCAACTTAGGAAGCTTTCGGTAGTCTGAAATCTCCTGAAGGATTGGTCTGAACCAGCTGGTATCTTTGTGAAACTCAATCTCTCCTCCTATAAATGCTGCATAGTCCGCTATTCCAAGATTAGGGGCAACAGAAGGTATCATGTTGTCGTCAACGTTTCGTCTCACTTCAAAGGAATGGCTAAGAAGCCTGCAGAGCTCTTCAGCATAATCCCGCTTCTTATCCTTGTAGTTATATTTTGTCAAATCCATCGCTGAAAATGGCTCCAAGTCAGATTGTGACAGTGTTCTTAGAGTGACGTTGCCGCCTTTGTGTTTTAGCGCATCATTATAGGTCTTCTCCATAATTCCTATAGTCTTATGAATGTCTGGCTTATACTGATCAAGACTTCTGAACAATTCTCCCACTCCTTCGTGTTTATGTTCGCTTACTCATCAATTCTCCTAGGCAAATTTCGAGGCAGTCCGATTGATTTGAAGAACTCCTGAATCTTGATGTAGTATTCCTGAACATCAATGGAATCTTTCATGTCTACCGCGCTTCTTAACGT
>DLVL01000113.1:0-433 GCA_003444085.1 Kosmotogaceae bacterium
CTTCTTCTTTCCTTTTTCTTTGTTGTAATTACTGCAGCTACAACTCTACAAGCAGTGACAATAACAACAACGGGAAAGGTAACGAATGCGATTGCGTGGGAACTCATAGCAGACAGCCCAAGCATAGCTGGCGACGGCCCGGTGTTTTCTGGTGATCTTGTAAGTGCTCTGGATGCAACCAGACTCTTTGTTGCGCGACCTCCAATACAGGGAGGTTATGGACAAGATAGGAGATACAGGATTACTGTGGAACGGTCAGGAGGAGCTGCTGTTTCCATTCGATGGTCTGAAGAAATACCCGCTGTATGGGATTCTTTGGGACAGCAAACGGGGACAATAACTCCTTTGTATAACAACACACTTGAGCTGGTAAATCAGGGAGTAGAGTACAATTTCCTGGATATAGTCTTCCAACCACGATCAAAATCTGTAG
>DLVL01000113.1:687-4770 GCA_003444085.1 Kosmotogaceae bacterium
ATAGTTGTTTTAATAGCAAGCCTGGCGGCTGCTGATGTGCTCATAACTAATGGTTTGACTCACGTTTTCTCTGCAGGTCCTGGAAGCGTCTTGTCTGGAAGGATAAATCTTCAGAACACTTCTGCAGAGCCTGCAAGAGTACGTTTTTACATAAGAGACTACTTCTTTGATTACACGGGGTGGACCGGGTATGGAGAGCCAGGAGAGTTAGAACGATCGAACGCTGATTGGCTAGAGCTACAGGCTCCGGAGATCACGGTTCCCGCCAGTGCAGAGACCTCGTTCAACTTCTCGATAGTTGTTCCTGAGGATCAAGACTTCAGGGGGACGTTCTGGAGCGTGATAATGGTCGAACCTGCAATTATCTATGATGATGAAGACAGTCCTGGAGTTACTGTAAGGACTATGACACGCTATGCGATTCAGATTGTCACGAACTTCGGAGAGGCGGTTGAAAATAATGTCTCCATTGTCGGAAGAGGTCTTTCTGACAAAGAAGGTATAAGAACCCTCTTTCTGGATATTCAGAATACTGGAGACTGGTTGTTGAGGCCGGCAGTTTCTGCCAGGGTTTTCGACTCGGCTGGTGCCATGATAGGCGAGTTTGAGGGTGAGAGTTTCAGGCTTTATCCCGGCACCTCAAGACGTTTCAATGTTGTCCTCAATGAGTTAAGCCCCGGGAATTATACTGTGCTTGCTCTAATTAGAGATGGGGATGAAGTGTGGGGTGCTCAGTACTCAATGAGCATAGAATGAACTGCAAGAGCTTCTTCGGAATCGCCTTTGCAATCCTTTCTTTCTTGCTGCTTGCCATAACTGTTCAGGCAGATAGCTTGAGTATTCAGCTCACTTCTTCACCACCTGATGAAGTTAATCCAGGAAGCATTGTTACTTTCGCTGCTCTGGTCTTCAATGATAGTTCTGAGACGTCCGTATTCGAAGAAGAAGTGGAGCTTCCAACGGGCTGGAGGTTGCTGTTTGAAACAGGATCTTTCGAAGTGGAAGGTGGTTCTTCTTCACTCAGGCTTATTAGCCTGGTAGTCCCTTCAAGAGGTCTGGCAGGAGAGTACAACCTTGTTTACAGGGTTAGTTCAGAAGAAGGCATTTCGAGTGAAATAGCTATAGTAGTCAGAGTTTCAGCGATTTTGGACCTCAGGATCAGTCGCATAGAAGGTCCCGCTTATGTTCTGGCAGGGGATAGTTATGAGACAACTTTCTCAGTTCAGAACAGTAGCAATGTTTCCATCGTGCTGGATCTGGAGGCAAGGGATAATCTTTCTTACAGGCTTTCGCTTTCCAAAGAAACGCTTTCACTGAATCCTGGTGAGACTGAAACCGTGAAGATTACTGTACGAACACTTGGCAATATTGCCGATCAGAGAACGCATGTCATAACTCTTACTGCAACAGAAAAGGATAGCAAAATCGGTAGTACTTCTTCTCGCTCAACAGCTGTGATCATTCCCTCTGCAGATGCTCTTTCGAACAGATATCATGTGCTTTCTTCCAGACTCACAGTTGCTACCGGATTCTCAGATGGATACTTCCTTCAAACTAGCCTGAGTATCGAAGGATTTATCGATGATAGCAGGACCAGGACACTGAGTCTTGCGCTTTCTGTTCCAATCATAGGAGCGAGCGATGACAAAGAGCTTTCGATTACAGCGCGATACAGAGGCAGCATTCTTGAGTTTGGCTACGGAACGCTCTCAAGTATTGGACTTGCATCGGCAAGTGTTGGAGTAAGCACAAGGGGATTTGACCTTCAGTTCAGGCAGGGTTGGCTTCATTTCGGCGGAGTCATCTCAGAAGATGCCGCAAGGTACGGGCTGTTCCTTGACTTGAGAGATACAGGAGGTTTGTCTGCAGGAATAGCGATAGATGGACCTCTGGGCAAGGTAGGAGATTCCACACTATCTGCTGCTGTTCAAAGCAGAAAGGATCTAACCAATATCAAAGGTGTTCTTAGGATTCCTTTGAATGAAGGGAAACTCGACGGAGTTGAACTGAGTTATAACAGCACAACGAGACTCGATAGATTTCAGATTGGATCATTCCTTGAGTATTCAAAAGAGTTATCAGAGCCTTTAGATCGTGAGCAGCTGAAGGCTGGGGGAAATCTGAGATGGATAGTCCCAGGATCCTGGAGTGCCTCGCTTGACGTTTCACTTCAACGAAACAACCCCTTTGACTTCCTCGAAGGAGGATTACTGAACAGGTATTCCGTTCGCGGGCGATTGAGGTTGCCTCCTCTTGCTGGATTCACATTTTCTCTGGCGGGCAATTATAGTTCTACTGGTTCCAGACATGATTCTTCACCAGGTGTTTCAACTGGTGCTGAGATCTCCCTCAGTTACTCATACCGTAATCTGAGTACCTATACGAGTCTAGGAATTCAGTACACTACTTCTGGCGGAAAGCTTGACGAGACAAGACTCTTTGCCATTCAGTTATCTTACAGATTCTCTCCGTCGAATTACGCGAGTTCCAGATTCTCTCTAAGGGAGCATGTAGGAAACAGATATGATTCTTCGATCGGCCTTCTTTTTACACACAACGTTTCAGCAAATTCGAGACTCAGAGGGTCTATCAGCTATTCGATGAGAGATCTTTCACCATCCAGATTGACTGGAGAAATCTCTTTCGCAAGCGTATTTATGGGAGGATCGACGCTATCAGGGAACGCTTCTTTGGATGTCAAGGATTTTGATAGCTGGAAGCCACAAGTCAGCTTCTCTGTGTCTTATACTTATCCATTTTTCTTGCCGGTGTGGCCACGAACAGACCTCTCATCGCTCAATGGTTTGGTCTATCTGGTTGATGGGGATGAGAAGCGACCGATTGCCAATGCCGTGATAAAGCTGAATAACCTGGTAGCAATTACAAATACTTCAGGAGAGTTCGTATTTGCTGGACTGACACCTGGCGATTATTATATCGATATTGACAGCACATCAGTGGAACGGGGTCTGATTACAAGGGAACCTCTCCCCAAGATCATTTCTGTTGAACCTGGTGAAGAAGAGATTGTTCAGATAGAACTTGAAAAGGCTGCAAGTTTGAGAATCGACGTAGTCAGCAGTGATGAAAGTGATCCGCGTCTTGGTGGGATAAGATTCGTGATTCGTGGATCCGGGGAAACATACAGGCTGCAAACCAGCGTGACAGGGAGTATCTCTCTGCCGAATCTTAAACCGGGAGAATGGTCTCTAACGCTTGAAAGTGCTTCCCTTCCGGACGGATACATCGCAGATACTGTGAGCAGATATATAAAACTCAGTCCTGGCGAGAGTTCTTCGCTGACTTTCAAAATCTCGCGAAGGCTTGAAGAAATAAAGATAATCGATACCGGAGAGCTTTGATCAATCCTCTGTTATAGTAAATAGCACTTCAATCTCGAATGAGCCAATCTCCAAAGCTTCGTGAGAAAGAATACCGAGATCATATAACACCCTTGCACCGTCTTCATAATCTGAACCAGTCCAACCAGTACCAATCTGCGATATTACAGTCCTGGGGATCGAATCCAGGACTACTCTTCCCGTCGAAGCGCCAAGCACGCCAACCGCATTGTCTGGAGGGAGAACAACCACACCAACTTCGAAACCAGTTGGAACTGCCTGTTCGGCAACCGATACTGTAATGCTCCTTGGCATCTGGTCAGGTGTCACCGAAGTATACTTGATAGTACCACCATCAATATTCGCAAGTTTTGGAGCCTCTCCTGGAAGAAAGTTCTGCTGAGAAATATCAAATTCTAGTACTGGTTTGGATACGCTGATCAATGCAACAGGCGACACCACGATACGGATCTCTTGTGTGGCAGTATTCTGTGACGCGAATGAGAAAACAGCTACGAGGAGAGCAAGTGACAGAACAACAAGTATTCTCTTCATTTCTACTCCCTCCATTAAGCTATCGATTTAGTCTTTAGATTATATCATAATATAGCATGAAACATATGATTAACTTCAGCATAAGCCCATCTGGCCGCATAGTTCTTGCACTATGTGCATTGAGAAATCCTTCTATGTGAATCTCTCTAGGTTTTTCTGGTTGATGATCGACCAATTGTTCTGATGA
>DLVL01000115.1:0-941 GCA_003444085.1 Kosmotogaceae bacterium
CTGATCTTTCTCGTTTCAGCCAGGCCTATTGCAGTATCGATGATGGAAGAGATGTACAAGGACTTCGATCAGATGCCTGAAGCCCTGCAGAAGCTCCTTGGAGACCCCGCGGCTGTTCAGAGGCTCAGTGACGACTCATACTACATAACCAGCCAGTGGCAGGGAAACAACCTCGGCCAGTTCATCCCTATAATCGTTCTTCTTATTGCTTTTCCCATCTTTTCCAGGGAAACAGACAAGGGAACGATCTTCTTTTTGCTGTCCAGGAAGAGCCGATCGGCGGTGTACTGGAACAAAGCGATTGCTGGCCTTGTAATGGCACTTTGCATGGTGCTCGTGCTGAGTCTTCTGGGACCGGTATTCATGAAGGTTGGTGGGTATGACGCCACATTCGCAGAGACGTTCTTGATCATGGTGCACCAGGTGATAAGCATATCTGTGCTGTATTTTCTGTTCTTGATCTTTTCAATACTATTCAACGATCAGATAAAGCCCGTCATGACCGGTATAGCCGTTGTGCTGGCGATGCCCTTTGCTTCTCTGATTGATAGTCTAAGCTTTGTTAACCTTTATCCATATATCATGGGCTCTAAGATTCTGAAAACTGGCAGGATCGACTGGACTTACTCGATTGTTCTGAGCTTACTGGCAGTCGGTCTGCTCCTCATATCACACAGACTCTTCAAGAATAAGGAGTTCTAAGAAGGAGTTGAGAAAGATGGTTAAGGTACTGATCACGGCACTGGTCGTCCTTGTTTCAGTAGCAGCTATTTGTAGTGAAGATGCAGCAGCGAATTACTTGAACAGATTCTTCGCCCAGGACTTTCGTGCAATGTACGAAATGCAGGATAGTACAATGAGGTCTGTCATGGGAGTGAACACCCTGGCCGGAACGTACGCCACTGTCAAACAGCAGTTTGGTGAAGTAGAGGAGCTCCTGA
>DLVL01000115.1:1170-1858 GCA_003444085.1 Kosmotogaceae bacterium
ATCGAGCTATGGTATGCAGATGCCCGACTATGCAGATGAATCGCTCTTCATCGATCAGGAAATCACTGTAGGAAAAGAACCATATTACCTAAGAGGTTTCTTGACAGTTCCAACAGACAGAGAGAGTTTTCCACTTGTTATACTCGTTCAGGGATCGGGTTCTCATGATGCAGATGTCACGATTGGACCTAACAAGATCTTCAGAGATATCGCATGGGGGCTTGCCAGCCGGGGCATTGGTGTTCTCAGATACGAAAAGCGCACCTACAGATATGGATCCCAGATCATCGAAGAAGGGGTAATCCCAATTGCTGAAGTGGAGTACATAGACGATCTTGTGGTCATCGTCGAGCAGGCAAGAACCATTCCGGGTGTATCTGACATCATTCTTGCCGGTCACTCTCTTGGCGGGAGCGTTGTTCCTTGGGTGGCTGAAGAAACGGAAGCGGACGGGATCATTCTGCTTGCTGCGTCTCCCAAGAGGCTTGCGGAGATATCTTTGGGCCAGAATATCGATCTTGCTGAGGAGTATGGTGTTTCCCAGGAAGTACTGGATCAGGTGATCGAACTGTTCAATATGATACTGGATCATGCTCTTCCCGAAGGAATGATAGTTGATCCTCAGTTTGGCATTACAACAGACTACTACTACAGCTTCGACAGGTATCTGGCAATGCCGGTACTCAAA
>DLVL01000115.1:2028-3439 GCA_003444085.1 Kosmotogaceae bacterium
TTAGTCACTTCAACGAGTTTGAAGAACACCTGTGTGACAGAGATAATGTTTCTCTGGTCTTGCTTTCTGGACTAAATCATTTGTTCATGCCGGTGGATTCTTTGATGAAGACGACAGAGCAGTATCTTGTTCCGGGGATCGTTGATGTTTCTCTGATAGAAACGCTCTCAGAGTGGATCAAGAGCAATTTCTGAGTAACTCATGATCCGTAAAGTCGAGTCTGCTCTTCTGACACAGCCACCAGAGATATGAACAGAGGTGACATGAGTATTGTGGATTAGTGTTGACGTTCGTTCGCCCCAACCGATATATGAACAGATAAAGAAAGCGGTTCTGGAAGCGATCTTGATGGAACACATCAAGCAAGATGATGTGCTGCCATCAATCCGCGAAGTGGCTGAACACGCCAGGGTTAATCCAAACACCGTTGCAAAAGCTTTCAGAGAACTCGAACAGGAAGGTGTAGTAATCGCACGCCAGGGAATTGGGTACATGGTAATCTCGGATAGAGAGTCAATAAAGGAGAGCGTCATGAAAACTATAGCAGACGATCTCAAAGAACCCCTCAGGAAATTGAAGAGAGCTGGAGTAGGTCTTCAGGAAGTTCTCGAGGTGGTCCGCAACGTATGGACAACGAAAGAGTAGTACTGGGTGTTTCTAATCTTGTCAAGTCCTTTGGGCGCATTCCAATACTCAAAGGGCTCTCTTTTGACGTCAAACAGGGTGAAGTAACTACACTTCTCGGGCCTACGGGCGCTGGCAAGACAACGACACTCAAAGCAATAATGGGAATGGTTTCATTTGCAGGAGAGATTTCTGTCTTTGATTCAACCATAGGCTCTGTTATTGACCGGGTCGCCTTTGTTCCACAGGAGAAGAGCTTCTATAGTCAGCTGAATGCTGAGAAAACCATAAGACTGGCTAAGAGATTGACAGTTGGCTTCAACGAATCGGAGGCCAGAATGTATATGGCAGACCTGGGAATTCCAGAGAAGAAGATCTCGCTTCTTCCTTCCGGGATGAGATCTGCTCTATACCTCTCAATCGCTCTTGCCCAGAATGCCGGTCTATTCCTTCTTGATGAACCAACTACTGGAATGGATCCCGTAATGCGCGAGGATGCCCTTGAGCTGATCAGAAGAAAAGTCATCGATGGCGCTTCTGTACTTATGGCTTCACATTCCATTCCCGATGCCGAAAGCATATCCGACAATATCGTCGTAATTCAGAATGGCACCAAGCAGTTTGAAGGTGCTCTCGACGACATCAAGAAGGGGTTCAGGGTCTACGAGTTTGCTGCTGATCGCTCTTCGGTAAGTCGCTTTGCCGACTTTTTTGCTGTAAATGTCTCACATAAGCGATGCTTCGTGCTCGGGAAAGGTCAAGAAGAGTGGGACAGGCTCGATCAAAC
>DLVL01000093.1:0-7972 GCA_003444085.1 Kosmotogaceae bacterium
GGGTCTCCAACTGCTTTTGACAGGGTGCTTGCTTCGAGAATGGGTTATGAGGCAGTGAAGGCAATTGAAGATGGAGAAGGAGGTACCATGATAGCGCTGAGGGAAGGCAGAACTACCAGGGTTCCACTAGATAGGGTTCTGTCAAAGAAGAAGGAGCTTGACAAGAAGCTGATTGAGATTATTGAAGTGTTGTCATGAGACACGGTCGGTGTTGACAGGCAGGTGATAATGGTGAGGAAAACAAAGATCGTATGCACGATAGGGCCTGCAACAGAATCTTCCGAAATGCTTGAGTTGCTTGCCAGGAAGGGAATGAATGTTGCTCGTCTCAACACATCTCATGGCGATGTGGAGTCTCATAGAGCAACGATCAGGACGATTAAGAAGGTTCGAGATCAGCTCTCTCTTCCAATAGCGATTCTACTTGATCTGTCGGGTCCAAAACTCAGGACAGGAGATTTCTGTGATGACCTCATAGAACTAAAAGAGGGGCAGGAATTCGTTCTTACTACTGACAAGATCGTTGGAGATGCCTCAAGGGTGAGCGTTAACTACGAACAACTGCCACGGGAAGTTAATGAAGGTGATGAGATTCTTCTCGATGACGGAAAAGTCAAGCTCGTAGTCACAAATGTCAAAACTCCAGAGATCTATACGCGCGTTGAAGACGGAGGGCAGATAACACATAGACGAGGAATAAACATACCCGGAGCAGAGCTCGGAATATCTGCCGTGACCGAAAAAGATGAACGGTTCATTGAATTGGGAGCCCAGGAACAGGTCGACTTTTTTGCCCTGTCTTTTGTGAGAAAACCTGACGATGTGAAAAAGGCAAGACGGATGCAGGAATCCCTGGATATTGATATTCCAATCATATCCAAGATCGAGACTAAACGTGCGCTGCATTGCATAGAGGAGATTGCGCTGGTTTCTGATGGTCTGATGGTTGCAAGAGGTGATCTCGGAGTGGAGATTCCCGTGGAAGAGGTTCCAATAGCACAAAAAAGGATCATCCGTGCAGGTAACTTGAGGAGGATTCCCGTAATAACCGCAACTCAAATGCTTGAATCCATGATCGAGAATCCGGTTCCGACAAGGGCGGAGACGACGGACATATCGAACGCAATCCTCGATGGTACTGATGCTGTAATGCTTTCCGCAGAGACATCGATCGGGAAATACCCGGACAGGGCAGTATCGGTGATGCACAGAACAGCCCTGTCAACCGAGAGTTACTTCTACAAGAATCCTTACCTGTTGTCCTGGACACGTGAGCATACACCGGTTGATGATGACACGACTGCGATATGCATGGCATCCTGGACGATCAGCGAATCACTGGATTTGAAGCTCATTGTCACTTCGACCTTTTCTGGTCATACGGCCCGAAACGTTTCAGGACTCCGGCCGTGTTCACATATCCTTGCAATGACCCCAAATCAGAAAACCTACTACTTGCTTGCGCTTGTATGGGGAGTTACACCTGTTATCTCACTTCCCAGCTCAAACACAGATGAAATCATCGACGCTGCAGGAAAGAAGGCAAGGAGCATGGGAATTGTAGAGAAAGGGGAAGCTTTCATTCTAACCGCCGGTATTCCACCGGGAGTAAAGAATACCACGAATATCCTGAAAATCGAACGAGTATAGTGTGTTAAACTAACTATCTCTCATATACCATATAATACAGCAAAAAGCCACGATAAAGGGAGTATTTTCATTATAATCGGTTCTTAATTCCTCAGATAGCCCGTAAAGCCTCCCAATGCTGTCTAATTCTGGTTGAACAACTCAGTATTCTGTTCTATTATTGGTTAGCAGACTAAGTAGTAGAGTGCTAACAAATCGAAGGGAGGTTTTTTCATGAAGGTAGTTCCACTTGGTTCAAGGCTGCTTATTAAGCCAATTAAGGAAGAGAAGAAGACAGAAGGCGGTATTGTTCTTCCAGATACTGCGAAGGAAAAGCCGATGAAGGCTGAGGTAATCGAGGTGGGTAAGGAAGTTGAGGAAATTGATGTGAAGCCGACTGACAAGGTTCTTTATTCAAAGTATGCCGGTACGGAGATCAAGATCGATGATGATGACTACATTATCATCGATGAAGACGACGTTCTGGCAAAGATCGAAGAGTGAAAGGGGGAATAGACAATGTCGAAGATCATTAAGTTCAGTGAAGAAGCCAGAAGAGATCTCGAAAAAGGCGTCAATACAGTAGCAGAAGCTGTCAAGATAACCCTGGGTCCCAAAGGGAGAAATGTCGTTCTTGAGAAGAGCTGGGGCTCTCCGACGATAACTAATGACGGTGTTTCTATAGCAAAAGAGATCGATGTGGAAGACAAGTTTGAGAATCTTGGTGCGCAGCTTGTCAAGGAAGTTGCTTCGAAGACGAATGACATAGCAGGTGACGGAACAACAACGGCAACGTTACTAGCCCAGGCCATGATAAAAGAGGGGCTCAAGAATGTAACGGCTGGAGCAAATCCGATTCTTGTGAGGAAAGGTATTGAGAAAGCGGTCACGGCAGCCGTTGAGTCGATTCGTGAGATGTCAAAGAAGCTCTCAAGCAGAGAAGGAATAGCCTCTGTTGCTGCGATTTCCGCTAATGATCCTGATATCGGAGAACTGATCGCAGAGGCCATGGATAAAGTAGGTCAGGACGGTGTTATTACTGTTGAGGATTCAAAAACCCTTGAGACCTACGTCGAGTTTGTTGAAGGAATGCAGTTTGATCGCGGCTACATCTCTCCTTATTTCGTTACGGACCCGGAGAAGATGGAAGCTGTTATCAAGGAACCCTACATTCTTGTCACTGACAAGAAACTCACTGCTGTGAAGCCTATAGTGTCACTTCTCGAGAAAGTTGCCCAGGCTGGTAAGCCACTGGTCATAATCTCTGAAGATGTAGAAGGCGAAGCCCTATCCACACTCGTTCTTAACAAGATCAGGGGAACTCTCGAGTCAATAGCTGTGAAGGCTCCTGGATTTGGAGACAGGAGAAAAGCCATGCTTCAGGATATCGCGATTCTGACTGGCGGAACCGTTGTAAGCGAAGAAGTCGGAATGACTCTTGAGAACGTTACCCTCAACGATCTCGGAACAGCGGCAATGATCAGAGTCAAGAAGGACGACACCATCATAGTTGATGGAAAGGGCAATCCTGAGAAGATCAAGCAGAGAATCGGTCAGATAAAGGCTCAGATCGATCAGACAACTTCCGAATACGAGAAGGAGACTCTCCAGGAGAGACTCGCCAAGCTGTCCGGTGGAGTTGCGGTTATCAAGGTCGGTGCCGCCACTGAGACTGAGCTGAAAGAGAAGAAGCACAGAATTGAAGATGCTTTGAGTGCAACCAGGGCAGCAGTTGAGGAAGGAATCGTCGCAGGAGGAGGCGTGGTTCTTGTAAGAGCCAAGCCAACGGTTGAGAAACTGATCGAAGAGACGACAGATCCTGATGTGAAGATTGGAATGAAGATCGTCCTCAAGTCACTGGACATTCCAATGAGACAAATTGTTGCTAATGCCGGTCTTGACGGTGCTGTTGTGGTCCACAAAGTGCTCGAAAGCAATGACATGTCATACGGGTATGACGTGCTCTCTAACGATTACAAGAACATGTTTGATGCAGGAATCATTGATCCTGTGAAGGTCACAAGAAGTGCTCTTCAGAATGCTGCATCAATAGCTGGAATTCTTCTTACTACGGAAGCAGCAATTGTTGAGAAGCCCGAAGAGAAAGACAACACACCTCAGGTTCCTCACATGCCCGAGTACTGAGAATAATAACAATAACAACAAAAGGAGAGCCAGCTGGCTCTCCTTTTCATATGAGTTAGCTTTGTTTGTGACACTACTCAGGTTCCGGCGGTCTGGAGCTCTTTCTTCATACTCGCATACTCTGCATAATCATCGAGCCAGTAAGCTTCTGGATTGCGTTTGAACACCATGAACTTCTTGTAGTCACGCGGGTCTGCTGCACGGTGGTATCTCATGTAGATGTTCTTCTTATCTGTTGCCAGTATCTCAATCTTTCCTGTTGCATGTGACATCGCAAAACGAGCTCTCTTTGCGAGTCCAGAACACTTCTCAAATGCTTCCATGAAGATCTGGTGCCCCTTCTCGATCGGAACGGCGTAAGGCTTGTTTCCTGCAGTGGGTCTGCACTGAAAGACGTAGTACGGCGGAACCCCTATGAATGAAAGCTTCTTGAATAATCCTGCAAGGGCTTCTGGATTATCGTTAATACCCGCAATCATCGGAGTCTGGTTACACATAATGGCGCCCGCGTTGTGAAGCTTCTGAATAGCTTTTTCCGCGACTTCGGTGATCTCATTGGGATGGTTGAAGTGATTGATAACATAGATTCGCTTGTCTGGAAGACTGTATTTCTTGATCATGTCAGTCAGGGAATCATCTTCTACGATTCTGTAAGGATTGAAAGCGGCCATCTTCGTTCCTATCCTAATTATCTTCACATGATTGATCTCTCTGATGCGCCGGATAATAGCCTCGAGCTTTGGTGTAGCCATGACTAGAGGGTCTCCGCCAGTCAGCAGCACGTTTGTTATTTCGGGATGCTTCTCGATGTAGTTGATTCCTTCGGTGACATCTCTTGTAACTTCCTGGTTTTCTCGCATAAATATGCGCTTTCTGAAGCAGTACCTGCAGAATGCTCCACACACATCCGAGACAAGAAGAACAGCCGTATCCCTGTACTTGTGTTCGAGTCCTTTCACTGGGCTGTACTTGTGTTCCATTGAAGCATCAAGTTCTCCCCACTCATTCAGTTCTTCCATCGTGGGGACGACAAGTCTTCTGATCGGGTCTTTCGGGTCGTTCCAGTTAATCAATCCCAAGTAGTATTCATTTGCTCTAAACGCGTACTTCTCAACGACTTTTTTCAGGTCTTTTTTCTCTTGAACGCTCAAACCATTGACATCGTCGATGTTAACAACATATTTGGGTTTACTCATTGAATCGCCTCCTTTGTGA
The DNA here is from genome assembly GCA_003444085.1 of Kosmotogaceae bacterium. Taxonomy (GTDB): domain Bacteria; phylum Thermotogota; class Thermotogae; order Petrotogales; family Kosmotogaceae; genus UBA9910. Next base: position 4,990 of record DLVL01000093.1, read on the forward strand.
CAGGGTATAGACAGCAAAAAACAGGGAGACTCCTCAGTCTCGGCTTCTTCGTCTCTTTCACTTCAAGCATTTTCTCAGTGTGTTTGGCTCGGCAGGAATGCAGGAGTACAGCAGTTGTTTTTTGGCAGAACCATGGTTGTTGGCTTCAAAATCATTATAAACTAAATCTGCCGCCATTTCAAAGGCGGCAGATTCTCATCCATGGCTCTTCTCAGTGTTTATTAACGTTCAGCAGGTAAGATTTTACTCGCTTAACCTGGACAACAAATGATTCGAGTCTGCTCTCTATGGTTGGGGTTAACGGGTTCCCATCCGATTCAAAGAAGAGAATTGGGAGATTTCCCACAGCCTGAAAGACCTGTCGCTTCATCTCATTAGAGTTGTTTCTCTGGTGTTCGAGCCCGCGTTCTACAATAGATTCTGCAATCCTGGTCGGCATACACCCAAATGGCCCGATCGATACAACCCCGTCGTAGCGGTCTATTGTTTCGAAAAGCGCAGCACCAAGCGTCAGGATTGCTTCTCCTGTCAGGCGTGGATTCAGGAAATCCTTGGAGGAGTTGACCATTGATTCGATATCGACAAGATGAGCATCGTATAAGCCGGTCTTCTCAAGCGTCTTCTTGATGTGCTTCTCAATTCTTCTCTTTGCGAAGATGTCTACGTGTTTTATGCCTCGCTTTAATGGCGTTGAATTGGAGCTAATATACTTCTTCAGGAATATGTAATCCAGGTAGTAGATCCATTCATGAATAGGCGAAACATGCAGTATTATGTCATTATCTGCAAAGAATAGCTCGAGCGACTTGCGAGAGAACTCGTCGTTTCTGACATAGATCTCTCCTGTAAGAAGCACTCTTGGCGTGCTCTCATAATCATCTTTCAGAGGGACCCTGGCGATCTCCTCACTTATCGTTTCGACCTTCTTCATGAGTTCGGCGTAAGAGTCACGTCGCATGCTTTCCAGCATGGTTTCTCGCGACTTCTTGATTACTTCCATGGCCTCATTCCTGTCTGAAGCAAGAGTCAGGAGAGCGTTTTCAACATTGTAGAATTCATCTGCCAGTGTCATGCTCGTCCAGATCCTCAGACGCGGCCTGACTCCGATACCACCATAGGCATTGTCTGAGTTCAAGGAAAAGAGACCTACGTTCTTTACCCGGTTCTTGTCAAGCCACAGGTCAATGTACTTGCTGTACTGGCCGAATCTGCATGGCCCGCGAGTATCAGGCATGAAGAACATGACTGTGCTATCATCACTTTTGTGTTCGTTTAAGTAGCGTATAAGGCTACCGAGAGTAAGATGCAGCGGCAAACACTCTTTTGCGAGAGAGTTTGATTTTCCGAGTTTGAACTCAAGTTCGGTTGGTCTTGGTAACACATGTGTGTTCATTCCCACATACTTCATTGATGCTGCCATTAACTGGGCCCCAAACTCTCCCATTGTTGGAATTACTATCTTTATCGATGGATCTGTCAAAGGCAACAGCTGACCATCCGGGGTCTCTACCTTGTTAATACCGTTACCAGAGATCATCCTTGGACGCTTTGGAGGAGATGGCTCGGTCAAAGACACCTTTGTGTTGATGAAGCTCTTGACCACATCAACAAATGCTTCTATTCTAGTCTCAACTCCAGCATCCGAAGTATGACTGTCAAGTTCCAGGATCAAGGAAGGTTTCTTGCCCAAAATCGATCTAAAGAAGGAAATTATGAAAGAGTCAGGGCCACAGCTGAAATTCGTAATGTATAGGGCGAAGAGCTTCGGATGCTTCTTAACATAGCGTGCTGCCTTAAGGTTCATTTCGCCCCAGGCCCAGTACATGTTCTCATATCCTTCTTCCTGTTCGAAAGGAAGTGCATCAAAAGTGACGACTGGAATTCCGCGTGAGGCCAGTTTCTCAGGAATCCCCATGTTTGCATCTCCAGCGAATGCATTGTAAGCCCTGCCGAAAATTACAACCCCAAATTCCGATACCTCAAGGTTCTTTAGAAATCTCTTGCCAATTTCTTTTATTCTCGTCTTGCTGTGGTTGAGTGCCTTGATTCCCTCTTGGAAGGCACGCCTTGCCTCTTCTCGTCCTTTTCCTAGAGTCTTTGCCAAAGCAATGAACTTCTGTTCCTCTTTGTAAATACCGTCAGAAAAGTCAAAGAAATCTGTAAGCACCCGTTTTCTCTGTAGTTCTTCGAAGCTTCCCAACAACCAGTTGGGTTCGCTCTGAACGAAAGGACAGTAAACAGAGTTCTCTTCAGAGTTTTCAACCTGCATTCCTCGGATCGCCGGTAAGAAAATGTAGTCGGGATTCTTTTTCAGCAAATCGAGCATATAACCGTGTGATAGTTCAACTGGGAAACAGAATTCGGACTTCTTTCTGTCCCAGCCCTCGTGATCGGATTCGTCAGGCAAGACAATCTTGTAACCAAGGCTTCGGAAGAATGTCGAGAAGAGGGGAAATAGAGTGTTCAGTGCAAAAGATTTGCTGATTCCCACAGTCTGATTACCTTCGTTATTATCGAGTGAATACACAATCCTTTCTCGTTCGGATGTATATATGTACTTGTTCCTATCTATGTTCAGACTGAGCCTTACGTTCTCGTACTTGTTGCAAGCTCCACCAAACGGAAACTTCTTTCCCGAAACTTCGATTATTCTTATCGGACATCTCCTGTCACATTTTTCTTTGGTGCCCTCACAGATAAATGTGTCCAGATAACGAACCTGCTTGTTTATCAGGTTCTCCAGATTGAAATCTTGCTCCGTGAGCAGACCATTAATGAGATTCTCTTTAACCATCAAAGCGACACCAAATGCTCCTACCAATCCAGGATGAGGGGGAACAATGATCTTCTTGCCTGTAGCGGCAGCCATAGCAACAGGCACCGCCTCATTGTAACAAACGCCCCCCTGCATGAAGACTTTCTTGCCTACCGGGCGCATGCCCTTGACTCTGTTTATGTAGTTAAGGCAGATCGAATAGACAAG
>DLVL01000093.1:8175-11807 GCA_003444085.1 Kosmotogaceae bacterium
CCGATGTCCCTGTAGTCGATGTTCAAAGACTCCTTTGCTGATTCTTCGAGAAAGGACCCGGTACCTGCAGAACACGCCTCGTTCATCGCATAGTCAAGGGCAACGCCGTTTGACAGGTAGGTGTACTTCGCGTCTTGTCCACCTATCTCGAATATCGTATCGACTTCCTTGTCGAAGTATGTTGCTGCCTTAGCATGAGCCATTATCTCGTTGTATACACCTTTGGTTTCACAGTAAAGACCAACAAGTTTTCTGCCTGATCCAGTGACCCCAAGTCCCTTTAGCCTGACGGGGGCAGCCAGTGAATCGCGGATTTCGCTGAAACACTGACGCGCTGCATTTATCGGATCTCCCATTGTTCGAAGATAAGAACTCGCAAGAATGGCGTCGTCTCGTATTCTCATCACAACAGCTTTGGTTGTTGTGGAACCGACATCAACACCGAGAATACACTCGTCGCCTTCTTCTGCTTTTTTGAAGGGCATTCTTTTGAAGTCAACCTTGTCTAGATGCGCAGAAAGAGGATCGTTCTGTGGAAAGGACCTGATTCCCTGCTTGAAAATCTTGTCTTTCTCTACATTGTAAGAATCGATGTTTTTTGCCTTCAGATAAGCCCCATAAGCTTCAAAGAAAAGAGCCTCATCTGGAATTGTTACATCAGCGATCTTTCGAAGATGCCTAAGCATAAGTCGATTCCGCGTTGACCCCCCTACAAGAAGGATCTTTCTCACGCCTGCTCTGTGCATCAGTTCCCAGATCTTGTCTGACATGACTTTTCCAAGACCGTTCAGGACAACTTCTTTGGGGGTCCCTTTATTCAATGCGTGCGTACAATCGCTCTTGCAGAATACAGAACACCTTGAAGACAGTTCATAAGTCTCATCAGTTGAAACGCTGTTTGCTGTATCAAGGTCAATGCCCATTCGCTTGAGCTGTTGAAGAAAGAACTCTCCAGTTCCAGATGCGCACTTGTTTCCCGTATACACACCGGTAATATTGCCTTTATCGTTTAGTTTATACAGGGTGAAGTTCTCCCCGCCAGCGCTGACGACGGCGTGATGATCACCATACTTTTCTTTAAGAGCCTTATATGCAATTTCTGTGGCTTCGACTTCAGGTAGTTGGGGTAAGTCGAGCAGTTTTCGTCCTTTCTTGCCCGTTACCACAACTGTGCCTTGTTCAACCATTTCAGGAAGAAAGCCTTTCAGTTCTTTAAGAGGATTTCCTTCGTGCAGGAAGTTCCTGGATTCCTCACCGTCGTACCAAGAAATTGTACTCGAACCTATGCAGAGTCCGAATCTTTTCAAATGTTACCACCTCACATAGTCTATCGGGTCATGTCCATTTCTGACGATTTGTGTCATGATAGATTCTAACACCTGAGCGTTGATTCATCTCGCAAACAATAGCATCTCGATGCTGTTCTGAAATCTCCCCTACAAAGCCGGGTCCATTACACCACGAGTCAGAACTTTTCGGGTTTTGTCGTTCTGAAGCAGAACAAGTGCCCACAATCCCTGCAGACACTAACTTCCACAGGCGCGCCATTAGAGAACTTCTTCCCTTTGGGCATCAGGGCGGCGTATCCTGTCCAGGTGCCTTCGCCAATATTCATCGAGCCGCAATTGGGACACTTGTCTGTATGCACCATGATCACAATCCTCCACAAGAGCAATTCCACTAACTATTCTACCTTCTTAGAATTTCAGATGCAAAAGCACTTGACAGAATAGTTGCTTAGTACTCTAATGCACTATAACACTAGTTCAATACAACGGTGAGAAGAGAATGACAGAGAGGTATCAGATTATTACGAAAATGGGTATCGCTGGTGCCCTTGGGCTGGCAGCTTTCTTTGTTCCATCTCTGCCACTAAAGTTTATCAAGTCACTTGCAGCTGTCATAGTCCTGTCTCTATGTTTGAAGAAGTTTGCGTGGGTTTCGATTGTCTTCCTCATTCTGTTCATAATGATCCCGGTTGGCTTCTTCTCGTTCGCAAGAATCGGAATGCCCCACGAACAATGGTTCTATGATTTATTAAGCTTTGGATTCGGTGGTCCTGGGTATTCGAATTACGGACCATACAGAAGCTGGAGCTATTCGCCAGGAATCCCAAGCAGTGTTCGTTTGGTGCCTGACACCACGATAAAAGGAGCAGATAACCTGGTTTTTGACGGGTTGGGGTTCGAGATTGAGTTCGTTCCAGGACTATCCGGCACAAAACTCTCCGGTGACTTACAAACCAGACACGATGGAAAGACTTTGACCATAAGCACGCCTGGTTCATGGCAAAACACGACTGCAGTGGTACAGGTCGGAGTTGATTCCGGGATGAGTTCTCTGACGGTAAGAAGTGCTTTTCTGAGACTTCGTGGCAGGCTGGAGACAGAAACAGTTATCCTCAATGCAACAGCCTTTCAGCTTTCTGGAGACATCGTGGCGATTGGAAACATACGGATAAGCGGTGCCGCCGAATTGTCTGGAACACTATCTGCAAAACAGGTTTTGTTTGATGGAATCACGACAATCTCAGCAAAGGGCAGAATTGAAGCAATGACCATAAGACTGAACGGTTCTGCTGCAGCCACGCTCAATCTTGAGCTAATGGGTGTGCAGGAGTTTCGCATAGTCTCTTCTGTGGTGAATGCGGAGCTCAAGTATCTCGACACCTGGGATGGTGCAAGAATTCTCGTTGTTGAGGGCATGGCCGGAGATATCAAACTGCGGGTTCCGAAAGAGAACTCAGGAATTGTGGATGTCACTCACTCTGGATTCATCAGGCTCACCACGGATAAGTACTAAAGGAATGGTTGAGATGTTTCCGAGAGTGAACAAACACGATGGCATGCCTGCCTACATTCAGATAATGAACATAATAAGAAAAGAGATCTTCATGGGGCGCATGAAGGAAGGAAATCAGCTTCCACCCGTGAGAGAACTGGCCGAGGTATTTGGAGTGAATACAAACACGGTTATGAAGGCTCTGGAACGTCTGCAACATCAGGGACTTGTGGAAGCAGAGCACGGTGTAGGCTACTTTATAAAGGAGTCTGAGATTGTGAAAGAAGACGTTCTTTCGATAATAAGAAACGTGGTAACTGATCTGAAGAAGAAAGAAATCGATCTCGAAATAACAAAGCTATTGATAGAGGAGGTATGGAGAAATGATTGAGAAGGTCGAAGCCTTCTTCATGAAGGAAGTAAGTGAGAAAGCCGGGAGACTTGCGGTGTTCTCTCTGGGATTGCTGGTGCCGTTTTACCAGGTCAGGCTGATATTTATATTCCTGCTGCTTGTTGGAATGTTGCCGTCAGACATTCAGCATAGAAGGCTGGGTTCACTTCTTGCACTGCCTTTTTCTCGAACAGAAGTCTTCTGGGCCTCGTACCTCTTCCTGATCTCGGTAGTTGTTATAACGCAAGTGATCGGAGGGGCGATCTTTGCGCTGTCATCGTCGTTTCTGGGGGTCAATCTCCTTGGTTCTATCAATTTCGCTACGGCCTATTTTGCCATAGCTATGCTCAGCGTAATGGCCGGACTTGATCATATAGGGATACCCTTTCTGGTGCTAATTGTTGACCTGATCATGGGAGGAATCGGTAATAGAGTGACGAATCTTTATTTCAGGTTCAGC
>DLVL01000045.1 GCA_003444085.1 Kosmotogaceae bacterium
ACCATTGAACCAGAAGTCAACTTTACATACATGAACGACAACTTTGCAAGATTCTACCGCACAACCAGGGAGGCTTTGACAAGCCCAGATGCTTTTTGGAATGTTGTCTATGAAGATCCAGCCTTTCGTGATCAGTTGAAGAAGAGAATCCTTGCTGATTGTGCCACTGGAAATCCTGAGAAAATGCACTGGGAAGATGTTCCAATTACGCGTGGCGGACAGGTAGTAGCTTATATAAGCGCTGTAAACATACCGATCCCTGAAACGAAACTGATGATCTCAACTGTTTGGGACGTAACTAACCGTAAACAAACTGAAGAAGCCTACCAGGAAAGTGAGGAGAGATATCGGAAGCTATTCGAGGAATCACCAGTAGCGCTATTTGAAGAGGACTTCTCTGAAGTCAAGAAAGATATGGACTTGTTAAGAGATAAGGGGATCAAGGATCTGATCCAGTACTTTGATGAGCACCCAGAGATTTTCGAAGCATGGGTCCGGAAAGTTCGGATACTAAAAGCAAATCAAGAGGCAAAGAGACTCTTCGGCATCAATATTGACGCAGAGATTCCGGCGGTTTCTGAGCACGAGGCGCTTGGACCAGTTTCCCGGATATTCAGGCATGAGTTCTATGAACTGTTCAGTGGGCACACCAAGACCGAATACACAGGACAGGCTCAGGATTTCGATGGTAATTTGATCCACGTTGTTGTGCGTCTCGAGGTAGTTGACGGCCACGAAGATAAACTCGACAGGGTCCTTGTTTCGATTCAAGATTTGACTGAGCAGGTACACGCGAGAGAAGAATTAGAGAGGAGTTATGAAAAAGTCCAAGAGTCTTTCCTGGCAACCGTTCATTCTCTTGCTGCAATGTCTGAGCTACGCGACCCCTATACTGCTGGTCACCAGAAACGCGTCGCTCAACTTGCCGCTGCTATAGCAAAGAAGCTCAATCTGGACGACGAAATAGTAACGGGGATAAGAGTCGCTGGACTTCTACACGATATTGGCAAACTCCAGATACCTGCCGAAATTCTGAGTAGGCCCGGGAGACTCACTGATATAGAGTTCAATCTGATAAAGGAACACCCCAGTGTTGTCCCTCAGGTTCTTAAAGGAATAGATCTTCCCTGGCCTGTGGCCGAAATAGCTTACCAACATCATGAAAGACTAGATGGTTCGGGTTACCCTCGTGGACTAAAGAAAAACGAAATCATGATGGAAGCAAGAATCTTGGGAGTTGCAGATGTTGTTGAAGCCATGTCTTCTCATCGCCCGTATCGTCCTGCACATAAGCTTTCTGTTGCTTTGGATGAAATAAGAAAACACCGCGACTCGAAATTCGATCCAGCTATTGTAGATGCCTGTATAGAACTGTTTGAGAAGAACGAATTCGAGTTCGAAGAAGAATGAACAACGAGCCATAGTCTTTTTTAAGTGAATCTTTGACAGGTTTGAGGCACAGTCGGACAAAGCTTTCAAAGCTTTCAACCGTTTTCTGGTCCTCCGCTTCGCTGAAAGGCTCGTGTTAGTGTACGGCTATTCTGCCACTACTGTGGTGAACTCAAAGACTGTTGGCACAACAGGAATTCGATCAGGTCTTATCCCAAGAATTTCCGATTGTGGAGTGGGTTCTACACAAGCTCTTAGTGTGTTCTCCAACGATGCGCTCCAGCCGACTTTCTCAAGTTCTTTCTTGAAAAGATCTGCTACGTGGAGTGACTTGTCTTTCACAAAAGCTAGATTCGTGTCGCCCTTATCCATGAAGATGCATAAAGCGACCAGCTTTCTCGAAACACGCCTGATTTCTTTGAAAACAGGTTCAGCATCCTGCATATTCTGAAAGCCAACTGCAGTGGTAATAACGTCGATCGATTTGTCTCTCAGAGGAAGGTGTGCAGCATCTGCGATCAACTGAACTACTCTGTTATCCCAGTTCCTGAATCTAAGGTATTGGAGAAGCGAGAGACTACTCGTTGGGCTTATGTCAACAGAGATGAAGTCTCTTTCAGTTGAAGAAAGAAGCTTTTGAAGTAGTCCACCCATACCCGTGGCCAGATCCAGGACGATCCCTTCTTCTTGCCTCACGAGATCAACCGTGTTGTCAAAGCTCTTCTTCATTGCATCGTTGTACTCATCCGTGTAAACTCCTTTGAGCGATTCTTTGGCGATCTTCTCGTACTCCTCAAAATCACCTTTGAACCATAGCGCAACAGCTCTTATTAACCTGTCTGAAGGCGACAGCTCTTCGAGAGGAGTTTCAAGCAAACGCCTTTCCATTTCTTCCTGCCCGTTCATGAATCCCTTGCCGACCCGGGCCCACTGATCCTCCCCTGAAAGAAGAAAATCGTACAGACCTGCGCGCTTGCTGTATTGTCTGTCACACTTATCGCAGAAGAAGCCTTGATTGCGGATTTTCAAGCTCGTTTCGCATGAGGGACATTGAAGGATTGACTCGACTTTCACCTTTTGCACCTCCTGGATGTGTTGCCCAAAAACTATTATATACGTGTAGAATCCTGAGAGAAGAAACATCGACTTGAATAGCTCATCAAAGTGTTTTCGTGAGAACAAATACAAGCAGTCTTAGCCTATGTGCATGAACAGATGAAGGGGTTGACAAGAGTGAAGAGGGTG
>DLVL01000081.1 GCA_003444085.1 Kosmotogaceae bacterium
AGATTAGGAGTGGTGAAATATATGGACTCCTGGGACCGAATGGCTCAGGGAAATCCACGTTCATTAGAATCGCATCAACCCTGCTTTTTCCCGATGCTGGTAGCGTGGAAGTATTTGGGTTCGATGTGGCAAAACAACCACGAGAGGTTCAGAGACTAATCAATCGCGTTTCAGTGGAAGCCAGTTTTTTCAGGAAGCTTACTGCAATGGAGAACTTATTGTTTTCTGCAGGGTTGCATGGAATGTCAAAGAAGGAAACTCTGAACAGGATTCTCGATATTGCACCAAGGATAGGGCTTGACAGTAAGAGGCTCAGAGATCCGATAGAAGATTTCTCGCGGGGAATGCAGCAAAAAGTGGCTATTGCAAGGGCTTTTATCTGTGAGCCGAGAATGCTTCTGCTCGACGAGCCTACGACAGGGCTGGATCCCCGCGCGAAGAGAGAGGTTCAGTCGATGATATCTCAGATGAGAAAAGACTTAGGGACAACGATTCTGCTTACCACCCATGACATGGAAGAGGCAGAACGTCTTTGTGATTACGTCGGGATTATTCATGACGGAGAGATTGTCGTATCAGGCAAACCAGCAGAGCTGAAAACGTCAATAGCATCACGAAAGGCAAGTATTACTTTTAAAGACGTTTTCCTTGCTTATACAGGTGTAAGCTTTGAGGAAGCCCTAACTATGAGGAGGTAGTAACAGCGTGAGCGCAAGGAGTATCATGAGGGAATTAAGGGCCTCCTGGGCCTTCATAGAAAGAAACTTCAATCTTACAAAGAGGTATTGGAAATGGGAAGTAGTGTTTCTTGTATACACCGTCGCCAATTCAGTTACGATGGGTTTCATCGGAAAAGGTGTAGAGTCTTTTTCAGGGGCAACGCTCGATACCAATTATTTGATCCTTTATATGCTTCTGGGATCGATTCTCTGGGGTACCTGTCGATACTCTTTGAGAACGTTGCAGAGACAGTTGCTTGGGAGCGCTGAGAAAAGACAATTGAATACACCTTTATATGGCACCGATACACAGAGCAAATCACCTGCTGAGCGTATGTGTATGCGATCCTTTGCGGGATAATCAGGAGTGGACTCATTCTTTTTGCAGTGGCGTTTTTCTTCGACCTGAGTCTTTCATCTGCAAATCTGCTGTCTGCTGCTAGCATCCTAAGTGTTGCGAGTTTTTAGTTTGTTGGGTTGGGTATTACTGCGGCGATACTGCCATTGATCTCACCTGAAAAAGGCGTTCAGGTTGTGCATATCTTTCAGGCGTTATTGCTCATGTTTTCAGGAGTCTATTACGAGATTGATGTTCTCCCCTATTGGACGCAGGTTGTGGCACGTTTTTCACCCGCCACATACGCTTTGAGAGGGATGCGTGCGGCAATTCTTGAGGAGCAACCGTTTCTTAGCCTGTGGAATCAAATATGGCCTCTGATCCTTTTGGGAGCGGCATTGCTGCCGATGGGCATGATCACCTTTGGTAGAATGGAAATATGGGCAAAGACTAAAGGTGTGCTGAAAAGGAGCGGATAGTAACTCCAGACGAATGAGGAATTGTTAACCCGTATGCAATAGATAATGATCCTGCCATTTCGAACTGAGAAAAGCTTGTTCGAGAAAGGACGACAGACATGATACTCACTATAAGTGGTGTTACTCATGATTACGGTCCCGGTTCGTTGTTTGAGAGTATATCGACATCAGTCAACCGAGATGACCGGATAGTACTCATAGGCAAGAATGGTTCAGGAAAATCCACGCTTCTGAAAATCATCTCAGGAGAGATTCAGCCAACGGAAGGTTCGGTCTTCCGAAAATCCGGCCTTCAAATAGGTCACCAGAGGCAGAGAAGAATAGAGGATCAGGAAGAAACCCTTTTTGATCACTACGCTAAAGACAAGAGTCGTCTCACAAGAGACTCATACGAATTCTACAGTTATGAAAGAAGGGTTAGAAGTGTTTTATCAGGTCTTGGTTTCAAAGAGCCTGACTGGGAAAGAAATCTGGGCAGTTTCAGTGGAGGAGAGATTACGAGGATCGTTCTTGGGAAGCTGCTGCTCTTTGAATATGACTTGTTGTTACTCGACGAACCTACGAACCACCTTGACCTCGACTCTGTCGATTGGCTTGTTAGTTACCTCAAAGGGTACAAGGGGGCCATGATAGTGGTCTCTCATGACAGATACCTGATCAGGAGTATCGGAAACCGCTTCTGGGAAATCAACTCTGGTCGGCTATGGGACTTCTCCGGGGGTTTCTCAGTTTACTCTTCAGAGCGAGAAAGGATGATGAAGACAACCCTGAGGACACGAGAGAATCTTGAAAAAGAGATCGATAGATTATCAAAAGTTGCAGAGCGATACCGAGCCTGGGGAGAGGAGAAATTCATAAAACAGGCTATCAATAAGGAGAGACAGGTTGAGAGGCTGAAAACAAGACTTGAGAGTGTGATCTCGCCGGAAGATGAAGAAAGCGACTTGAGGCTCAGACTCAGGTCGGATGATAGAACCGGATACAAAGTCCTCGAGCTCTCAAGAGCTGCCTTCTCTTACGATGAGAATTCTGTTTTAGAGAACATTAGCGTGATCGTTCACAGAGGTGAGAAGATGGCACTTCTGGGTCCCAACGGAAGCGGAAAAACCACTTTACTCAAGATAATTACTGGAGAGCTGCAAGCGGATAAAGGAACTTATCTCTGGGGACACAATGTCAGGTGGTCGCTTCTTTCGCAGACTACAGCGGAACTCAACGATGACTCTACAGTGCTGGAAGAAGCATGGAAAGAAGTGCCCCAGTGGCCTGATTACAAGATAAGATCATATCTCGGGAGATTTGGTTTTGAGTTGGATGAGGTCTTCAAAGGGATTATCGAGCTTAGCGGTGGCGAGAGAACTAAACTGGCTCTTGCCATAACAATTCTGAAACACCCGAACGTTCTCATAATGGATGAACCCACAAACAACCTTGATATCTGGTCTATAGAGAACCTGGAAAAAGTTCTCAAGGAATACGGTGGTGCCCTGATCATTGTGTCGCACGATAGGGACTTCCTAAGAAATGTCTGCGACAGGTTTGTTGAAATAAGAAGAGGAAGAATCGTGCACCTTGATTCACTCGAAGACTATCAAGGGGCAAGCAATTCTGAGGCGGAGACCAGCTCTTCATACAACAAAGGACGATCTTCTTACGAGGAAATCAAGAGGGTCCGGAACAGATGTCGAAGCCTCGAAAGGAGACTCGACGAGCTTCGAGACGACGAACGATACACCGAGCGACAAATAGAGAGATTACGGAAGGAAATGGAAATCCATTCTACCTGCTATGAAAGATTAGTGGCTGTGAACAATGACTTGAAAACTCATGAAGATCACTTGCTCAATATCCTGCTTGAGAGAGAAGAGCTCTGCAAAGAACTCGAGAGTCTTGAATCTGAGCTTGAGAAAATGAAATGAACGGGCAGATGCATATAGCGAACTTGTCTGCCCGGTTTCAGTTATCAAACATGTATTCTTGTGCCAGCTCCATCGGTCAATGCTTCTTCAACGTGTTCAAGAGATGTTATGATTGCATCTTTCCCTGTCCGCTCAACAAAGGCAACAGCAGACTCAATCTTTGGGTACATACTGCCCTTGGCAAAGTGCCCTTCTTCCATCAGTCTTCTTGCTTCAGAGATTGAGACACTCGTGAGTTTCTTCTCAGAAGGTTTTCCGAAATCTGCGTACGCGTAATCAACAGCTGTGAGAATCAGGAACATATTTGCACCGAGAAGGCTAGCAAGTAATGCTGAAGCTCGATCCTTATCAATCACGGCTTCAACCCCAGCAATTGACCCATCGCTTTCTTTCACAACCGGAATCCCCCCGCCTCCTGCCGCGACCAGTATTACACCTGCGTTCGCCAGGGCCTTGAGGGATTCAACCTCAACAACACCAAGAGGTATCGGAGATGGCACAACTCTTCTCCAACCCCTTCCTGCGTCTTCAACAAAAGACCACCCTTTCTCTTCAGCAAGTTGCTTGCCGGTTCTCTCGTCGTAGAAAGGTCCTACAGGCTTTGTGGGATTCGAGAACCCGGGATCGTGCTTATCAACGATTATCTGAGTGAGAACACAGGCAATCGGATTATTCATACCCCTTTTGATTAATTCGGAGAAGAGTGATTGTGTTATTAAATAGCCAATCGATCCCTGTGTCATGGCAACGTTGAAATCAAACGGAAATGGAGGAAAGGTATCCTTTGCAATATCCTGCAGGAACAGAAGATTTCCAACCTGCGGCCCATTACCATGGGGGATGATTACTTAGTAACCATACTGCACAAGATCTGCCGGGGATTGTAGGGTGGAGTCGAGAT
>DLVL01000076.1:0-3413 GCA_003444085.1 Kosmotogaceae bacterium
AGGCATTGTTAGCGCAGGTAACGGCAGGCTCGAGATATTTGTGATGAAGTTCGCATGTCTAAGTGGCAGTATCAACAAGAACGGAGAAATTGACGCCGTTACCGTGTATTACGACGGTGATAGTGAAAATCACATCGAGCTAAGTGGCAATCATAAACCTGAGATTAATGGAACATTCTACATAAAGGATGCAAACCTTAAGCTCACTGGCAATTCAGAGCTCAACGTCAATGGACTGGTAATAATGCATGATGAGGAAGGTAAACACTTTGCCGAACTCAAAGGAACTGCAGATGGCTTTGTGACAGGGTTATTTGCGCCTAATTCAAGGGTTGAGATGTACGGTAACAGTGCCTTTTATGGTCCAATCATTGCGAAGGAATTTGATGGCAGTGGTGGAGGTAATGAGGGCGGTGTAAGATACCCGACCAGTCTCGAAATAGAGCACCTGCTGGAGATCTTCCCAGGAAAAGGTTCATCTACAGGAACTGAGGAGGAATGGGGCGAATGAGAAGTAGTTTTGAGCGATCTGACAGATTTATCACTAGCATCCGCAGAAGAACTGGCTTTTCTATCATCGAGGTTCTAGTAGCTCTTCTGATAGCTGTGATGTCTGTGTTTATTATGATCAGCTTGCTTACCTTCTGTCTGAGAGTAGATCATACGTCATCACGAATTGCCGAGAATCTCCGCATATCTACAGGCCTAATTGAATCAGGAGAAGCTTCGAAAACAACAATTAGTATAGAAATTGATGGTGTAACCATACCAGGTAGCTTAATAAAGAGTGAATACGGACTAGATGGATCTGGAAAAAAACTCATCGAATTCGTGAGGGATAATCTATGACAACTCACAGAGGTATGCGAAAGGGTCTGACGCTTCTGGAGGTCCTTGTCGCCTTGACAATAGCAACTATTGTCCTTGGTATATCCTTATCTGTCTATAACCTTTGGTGGAGGAGTTATAACCCTACTTCCGAAAAAGCAGTGATTGAGAGAGAGCTGAACTCAGCAATGGAGATCATTATTGAAAGACTGAGACTCGCAAAGGAAGTCGAATTGGTGAAAGAGATTCCGAATGTAATAGACGATGTCAGCGTGTTCATAGCTCTTTCCAATGGAAAAGTGGAGTTCCATGGCAACAAAGGAGTTTCCAGCTTGACAGGAAGCAGTGTTTCCGATCTCTCCTTTACTATTCTGGATCTCCAAGAGAAGCTGATCGAGATTAACCTTGTAAATAACAGAGAACATCACGAAGACATATCCCTCTCTTCAACTGTAAGAGTTCTGAACGATTTTCTAAACGATGAGACTACTAATTACACAATAGCGAGGTTTGTGAGGTCGGGGAAATTCTTCACATCAGCAGATGATAGCCCAGACCCCCAACCTTATCCTGATCCTGAAGATCCTGATCCTGAAGAACCCGAACCAGACGACCCAGAACCGGAACCCGAGCCATTACCTACACTTAGAGCTAGTAACATAACCTACAACATGAGAGGTCAACACCTAGATCTGGCCATCTACGTCCTTGATCAAGACAACAATGCCATTCCTGGAGCCTCTGTATCAATTGATCTGAAAACCGGCGGCAATACCTATGATAGCGCTCAAGGAGTAACGAAAAACAGTGGGGTCGTAGATTTTGAATTTAAACATTTTGACAAGAATGCCCCTTCGGGAACATATGTCACGGTCGTGACTGAAGTCAGCAAAGCTGGTTACGAATGGGACGGCCAGACACCAGTGAACTCTTACTCGAAGAAGTAATGCCGAATACAAGGTAAGACGACTTCGGAGCTTTAACTATCAAAGGCGAGCGATACACAAAACCACCAATACAATCAAAAACCTATAGCTCATTAACCACAACGTCTTTGAAGACCACCTCAACATTGCCCCACGTTCTCAAACCAACTCCACCGTTCTTTAGCGAATCATCAGAGGCAGAAAACACCCTGGCACCGTTGAAGTAGAACTGGAATTCTGAGCCTCTCACAACTATCCTGATAGTATGATTCTGATTCTCCCCTACAGGCATGTCTGAAGGGAAAGGGGTTGACCCTATTCTTGTTTCATTAAACCCGGAGACCTTGTTAAGCACAAACCTGTTCCCTGCTCCAGGATCAAACTGAAAAGCGTATGCGGATAAATCGCTTCCCGCATCATCGCCTGAAGCCCTGAAGTATATAGCATATCCTCTTCCGCTACTGTAATTTGGGTCATACCTATCTGAGTAATTGAGATTGATTATGATCTCATAATTCTCCCACATCATGTCTTCATCACCACCATCAAGAATACCCCTATGGTGATGACTCCCTGTTCCCCAGGGTGAAACATTTGAACTGAGTCCGTTTTCGCCCAAGAACCACCTGCCAAAATCATAGCGGAACGGATTCTCATCTCCGTTGAACGTATGCCTTAACAGAGATCTGACGTTACGCCCAACAACGCCTCTTCCAAGGTACGCACGGTAGTAAGCTTTCGAGTTGTCTGAAGAACCCAGAGCGTCTTCTAAGAACAAGAACTCTCCTTCAGGAAAGCCGTCACTTGATCCTGGAAGCATTGATCTGAGGGTATCGATGTCAACATATTTGCTGGTAAAGACGACAAGATCGTATCCACTTTCTCCTTCAGCCCAGGCAACCCCGAAATCCTGACCAACATTCCTGGCCAGTTCGTTTACAGAAGCAGGAACAGATTCATCAATGAATATCGCATTTGAAATCCCATTCATTAGAGTTTTGAACCCGGCAGCTATATTTGTGGCCCTTGCCCTTCTTGTTGCATTGAGTGCAAGAGGTGTTACAGTAGCAGTGATAGTCGCAATGATTAGCAATACCATAATGAGTTCAAGCAGTGTTAATCCGATTTTTCTTGTCATGTTATTCTTCTCCTTCTCAAGACAGCAGTGATTTTTTGATCTGTTGTTTGTTTGCATGCAAACACATACCATTCACCCTGCATCAGTCAGCGATCTCAAAGGGCGGAGAAGTTTCTCGAGGGGATGTTGTATCATCAATAAGGTGAACACAAGAAAATTATCACAAACTCTGTGTGTAGAATTCTTTGCCCCGGATGTAGCCTCTTCTTTGTGTGCGTTGCGCAGGAAACCCGGCTCTCTTGATCACTGACTCAGAGTGTCTCCCGCAAAAGGCCGGATTGACTGTTTAAGTGCTGGAAGTGCTTCTGCTCAGACTCAGTATATGTGGAAAGAGAAGAAGTAGTTGATGAATTCACCATTGCTCTCTGTCTTGAATCCATCCGGAATATCATGAAAGAAGTCGTTATCATCAGTCTTGTTCTTGCCCGGAGCAGTTCTGGACTGAATCTCGCCCCAGTTTCCTTTTTGGGTACCTGGTAGGAGTCTCTGGACTTCTGCCAGATCTGCGCGGTCACTTGTAG
>DLVL01000076.1:3730-5234 GCA_003444085.1 Kosmotogaceae bacterium
ACTGCTAATACGATAAGCAATTCAATAAGTGTAAAACCGCTTCTCTTTCTCATTGTGATACCCTCCTGGCCAAATCTGCTTTTGTAATCAATGGCTTCAATTATTGGGAAATGCATTTCCGCGAATCGAGGATTCTTTCTGGTGTTGCGTTATCAGTTCAATGCTACGGAGAACCTGTACCAGATATTCGGAAACTGACCAGGATCGCACCCGATCACAGGGAAGTAATCTCCACCTTCCCACACAAAAACACTGCCTGATGAGACAGGCGCTCTTTCAGAGACCTCTGGCATGATGTCTCTTAGAGGCTCAATATCAACTCTTCCGGCGAAACCGATCACAACGTCAATCCTCTGATCTCTTATCCTGTAGAGAGCCTCGTAAAGACTTCCGTCAATTCTCCCTCCTCCAATACTTGAGAGAGAAATGGCATCTTCCCATGTTTGGGCTTTTGTAGAACTCCCGGGAATCATCTTCACTTCAGTACCGTGGAAATCAGCTACGAAGAAACCATTCGACAAAGCGGCTTCTCTTATACCTTCAGCAAGAATCATGATCTTCTCAGCGACCCTGTTCGCCTGTACTTTCTTCACAGCATTGATTGTGACAGGAGTCATTGCTGCAACCGAACCAGCAACCACCGCAATTACTATCAAGATCCTTGCTGTTGACAAACCTCTTCCCTTGCCCATAAGACTCACCTCGTGGGTCCTAAGATTTATTCATTTAATTGATTCATATGTACTGATACAAAACCATGCCAAGCGCCCAGGAAATGGGCGGCAAGATCGCCGAAGACCACGGCGGCCAGTTCCACTTCGTGGGCCAGTACCGAGCTTCGCTCGGTGCACAGTATCGCTCCGCGATGCCCGTACAGGCTTACGCCTGTGCCCGTACCGACAAGAGCAGTCGGCGCCCGTACGTCCAGGATCATGACGTGGAAAAGATTAGACCAAAGGGACAGAGTTGCTTTTCGTTCCAGGGGCGTTAAGCCCAGAAAAGCGTAGTCTGTCCCGGTCTTCAGAACACGAAAGTGCCGCTGTGCGAAAACTCCGACGTTCGACTTGCGAAAACCCTTTTGCAAAGAAGCTTACAGTTGTGTAGGGGCATCAGCATGCTGTGCCCTTCGGATGAAATCCGACACGAATTTGCGACGAAAAGCACCCACCCCGGCAAAGAACGCCACCCCTCTGTCTGACGTGCGGAAAACCTCCGAAGTGCAGTGAATAGTGAACAGTGAATGGTGAGATAAGCAGTTTTGGGAGTAAGGGACAGAGTTGCTTTTCGTTCCAAGGGCGTTGAGCCCAGAAAAACTTCATGGAGCAGGTTTGAAAAGCAGTTAAAGGTTGAAGGCTGAAGCAAAAGGAGCAAACACGAGAGTTCCGCTGTGCGAGAATTCCGACTTCCGACAAAATCATGGATCTGCGAATGGTGAATGATAAGATTGTTTCCAGTTCTTCGTTCTCGCTTCTCTGAAATTGGCTTCTTGTCGCGAAGTGACGAT
>DLVL01000007.1 GCA_003444085.1 Kosmotogaceae bacterium
TATATCAGGAGAATCAGGATTCGCCTTTCATGGTCGTCGGTCTCTCCCAAAAGGTTCAGTGTTGATAACGCCTCTCCAAGATCTTCGATTCTCTTGCCGTTGATCGTCAAGAGCCTTTCTGTTGAACGCTCGCTCCCGACCCAGCCAACATCATATCTGTAAGAGAAGAACTCGCCATCAGACCACCCAATGAGAACCGCCAGGGGTTCCTGCTGGTCATCTGTGCGCCAGAGCCTTATGGTACCATCTGCAGAACCAGTAACAAGGTGACGACGATCCGCAGTCATATCAATGGCCAAAATCCAGTCTCCATGTCCCTTATCGCCGAATGCTCTTATGCTCTTCGGCATGCCTCCTATTCCCTCCAGGTCCCAGAATCTTATTTGACCTGGTGAATCAACTGTGACCAGTTCACTCTCATCATCTGAAACAACGAACGCGAGCACACCACCATCATGCCCCGTCAGGTTCCTCAGAACACTTCCCGTATCGAACTCCCAGATTTTGACAGATCTGTCAGTCGATGCAGATACTATCTTTTCGCCATCGGAGATAACAGAGACTCTTTCAACACTCGAATTGTGCCCGCGCAGGCTTCTCACAAGCTCTCCCCTTGCAAGATTCCAGATTCTTACTACACCATCTGCTGAACCTGTTACCAGGTAACGCTCGTCGGCAGTAATGAAAACATCGTTCACCCATGCACCGTGTTCAAGAATCTGGCCCCATCTCTCTCCGGACGCAGTGTCCCAGATTCTCACTGTCCCATCATCTGAACCGGTAATCACGCGCTTTCCGTCTTGGGCGAACACAACAGTACTTACCCAGTCTTCATGTCCGGAAAGAGTCCTGACCAACTCGACTGATGCATTTCCTGTATCCAGCCTCCAGATTCTGGCTGTATTATCCGCCGAACCCGTAACAAGCATTTTGGTTCCCGGGTGATAATCAACTGATAGTACCCAGTCTTCATGAACCATTACTGCATTCAGAAGAACACCGGAATCCAGGTCCCATATTTTAAGCGTACCGTCACGAGAAACAGCAAAGAGCAGCTCATCAGCATGAGAAAGCTTTATGTCTGTGATCCAATTCGTCTGGTATTCAGACCGCGCAAATTCAATCGTGAATACCGTGCACAACATAAGAACAACAAAGACTATCAATAGCTTCGTTCTCGTATAATCAGCCTCCTTCTCCCGGCGTCACCGCTCATAAGTGAGCACAGAGAGCCCTACAGTCCGAAACGAATTTCGTTCCAAATATCATTGAACAGCACAAGATCTTCTCCGATATCTTCTATCATCTCACAGTTTTCAAGGTCTGCGAGCTCGTATATCGGTTCTTCTGTTAGAAGCTCTGCTGCCTTCGAATTCGGTGAGGGCAACAGGAGATAATCGGATATCTCCGCCGAAATATCTGGTCTCAATATGAAGTTAATAAACTCATGGGCAAGATCACTGTGTTTGGAGTCTTTCAGAATCACCATATTGTCAATCCACAACGTGCTCCCCTCTTCGGGAATGAAGAAATCGATATCTTCAATCTCATCCTCTGTGGCCTCATAGAATATATTCTCTCCATAACCGTGAACCACCCAGAATTCCCCTGAAACGACCCCCTTGGCAAAGAGTTCGTTATCGAATTTCGCAACACTGTCCTTCCAAAGAAGAACGAGTTCCTTTGCCTCATTCAGTTGCTCTTTCTCGAGGGAGTTTACCGAGTAACCGAGAGTCTTGAGTGCAGCACCCATGACTTCTCTCATATCATCCAGCAGAGTGGCTTTTCCCCGTACCTCCTCCATCTCCAAAATTCTCCACGATCGGGGATACTCGCTGAAGTATCTCGTGTTGACTGCTATACCCGTAGTGCCGATCATATAAGGAACACTGTACTCATGTTCGGGATCGTAGTTGATCTTGGCAGTCACCCTTGGATCAAGATTGGCAAGATTAGGAATCTTTGTTCTGTCTATGTTTTTGAGCATCCCTTCCCTGATCATAATGCTTGTATAATCGCCGGAGGGAAACACTATATCATAACCTGCCCCACCTGCTCTCAGTTTTGTGTACATCGTCTCATTGGAATCGTAGGTATCGTAGACGATTCGGCAGTTGAATTCCTCTTCAAACTGCTCGATCACTTCTTGTGGAACATACTCTGCCCAGGAATAGATGTTCAAAACTGCCTTCCTGCCGCAAGATGTTATGCCCACTATCGCCAGAAACGTGAGAAATAGAAGAAACGAAGTGAAGATCCTCTTCACTTCCACACCTCCTAACCGATTATAAGCTTTCTGAACCTTCTCGCAAGGAGCGCTGTCATGAGCGTTCCTCCTATGAGGAGGGTTGACAAAGCATTTATGACAGGGGACACTCCGAACTTGATCATTGAATATATCCTCAGTGGCAGTGTGGTCGCGCCCGGACCAGCCACAAAGAAAGTGATGACAAAGTCGTCAACCGAAAGCGTTACACTCAACAGAAATCCAGCTACTATTCCGGGAACGATGATCGGGATAATCACTTTTACAAATACCTGGAAACTCCTGGCTCCAAGATCGCGCGCAGCTTCAACCACTGAGTAATCGAAGTCCTCAAGCCTTGTTATGACAACAATTGTAACATACGAAATACAGAAGGTTATATGCGCTATTATCACTGTACCAAGACCAAGAGGAACTTTCAGCGCAGCAAAGAAGATCAGCATAGATACTCCCATCAGTATGTCAGGAATAATCAGAGGAGTGTATATCAATATCTGGAAGTACTTTCGAGACTTAAATCTATACCAGTAAATACCTATCGCAGATAAGGTCCCGATTATTGTTGCCACCGTTGATGCTACGAGTGCAACAATAACTGTATTCATGAATGATCGCCATATATCTGGTGAGGAGAAGAGCCTGACGTACCAGTTAAGTGTGAACCCTGTCCACATTACACCCTGGCGAGCCGAATTGAAAGATAACACTATCAGAGAAACGATCGGAATGTACAGAAGCAGAAAAACCCCCAGAGTAACGAGAGAAGAAAACCTCCGCTTTCCGATCGTCTTCCTGGTTTCCATTACTGCTCCTGCTCCTTCATGTAGTCTTCCCTCACCCGGAACCTCCTCACTCTTGCCTGAATAGCATTCATCCTGAGATAGACAAGCAGCCCCAGTGTTGAAATGAGCAAAAAGATCATGGAAATTGCAGAAGAAGACGGCCAGTTTCTGGCCACTGTCAGTTGTTTGGCGATCAGATTGCCCAACATTGCCCCTTCGGTTCCTCCTACCAGATCGGGAATTGCGTATGATCCAAGTGCCGGAATAAAGACAAGGATGACGCCTGCTATGATGCCTCCCTTGATCGATGGAATCAAGACTTTCAAGATTGCCTCGTTTCGGTTAGCACCCAGATCCATTCCCGCTTCGAGCAATGTAAAGTCGAATTTCTCTATTGAGCTATACAGGGGGAGAATCATATAGGGAAGGTACATATACACAATAACTACGATTACCGTTGCAGGTCTAT
This sequence comes from Kosmotogaceae bacterium, assembly GCA_003444085.1. Taxonomy (GTDB): domain Bacteria; phylum Thermotogota; class Thermotogae; order Petrotogales; family Kosmotogaceae; genus UBA9910. The sequence goes on from DLVL01000007.1 coordinate 3,518, forward strand.
ACATCAACTGCAATGGCTGCTCGATCAAACCGGTCCAGAGAAGGAAAGAATTCACCAGGCCCGTTCTGCCCAATACAAGCATCCACGCAAAGATACGGACCAGAAAGTTCGTCCAAAAAGGTATAACAACCAGCGTTAGAAGAAGGTTCTTTCTCTTCGACGTTGCTATGTAATATGCAACCGGCAAACTCAACCCAAGACAGATCACAGTCGCCATAACGGATATCCAGACAGTCTGCCACAGAAGCTCCCAGTAACCTGGACTCGTAAGCATCCTGGTATAAGACTCCAGTGAAAAGGGGAGCGTAACGCCACCGTATATCCCGGGTGTAAGGAAACTGTAGATGATTATGATTATGTAAGGAATCAGGAAGAAGAACGAGAGCCAGGCGATTCCCGGGAGAGAATAAACAATTCCTGGTAAGCTACTTCTGTTCATCAGATCTAGCTCCTCCGGTCTCCTGCAAAAGGTAGCTGTCGTCAGCAAACCACCAAAGATATACTCTGTCTTTCCACTCGATTATCTCTTCATCAAGAAGATACCTGGCATGCTGTTTGAAGCTCTTCATGTAGCTTTCCCTGGTCTGGACCGTATACTTGGTGTGGTTTCCCAGGTATATGGTTTCGTCCACAGTTCCTTCGAGAATGTTTAGTCTTAACTTGTGATCTCCTCGAGGCCGCGACTTGCTGATTTTAACTTTTTCAGGTCTTAGAGAAACTTCTATTCTCGTGCCCTCGGCAACCTCTCTGTCCATGTAACACCAGATATCTCCAAATGCTGTTGTTCTGAGGAGGAGGTATTCACCTTCCGTTTTCGCGACTTCCCCAACAAAGAAATTCGTCTCGCCTATGAAATTGGCAACAAATGCATTTCTGGGACTCTCGTAAACTTCTATTGGGTCTCCCTTTTGAACAATCTTTCCTTCGTTCATAACAGCAAGATGATCAGAAATCGACATTGCTTCATTTTGATCGTGTGTTACATATATGAAGGTTATTCCAACCTCATCATGGATATTGTCAAGTTCAACAAGCATGTGTTGGCGTAGCTTTGCATCAAGTGCTGCCAGGGGCTCGTCCAGAAGCAGCACGCTGGGTTTATTTACAAGCGCTCTGGCAATCGCAACACGTTGCTTCTGACCACCAGATAGCTGATGAGGATATTTGTTCTCCTGACCAAATAGACGGCTTAGCTCGACCATCTTACCAACTTCGTTCTTAACTTCTCTCTCTGCTTTCTTCCGAAGACGTAAACTGAAGGCAATGTTCTCAAAGACTGTAAGGTGTGGAAAGAGCGCATAATTCTGAAAGATCGTGTTGACTTCTCGTTTGTGAGGTGGGGTCTTGGATATGTCTCTTCCGTTGAGGAATATGACACCGCTGGTTGGCTCTTCAAAACCCGCTATCATTCTGAGAATGGTCGTTTTCCCGCATCCCGAGGGTCCCAGCAGTGAGAAGAATTCACCCTGTTCGATTGAAAGAAAGACTTTGTCTACTGCAGTAAACTCATCTTCAAATACTTTGGTGACACCTGAAAGCTTTACTGAATAATCTTTCAATTAATGTCTCTCCTCCCTTGTCAGAAGAGTCGCGTTCAGGCCTTTGTCAGAATCCACGCTCTACCTAAGTATAACGAAGATTACGATACCTGTTGCAATAGAAAAGAGAAGCGGCACAAGAATCTTCTTTAAGAAACGCGCATACGATACATCAAAATACTGGGTGGTTAATGCAACACACAGGTGCACCGGCGAAATATAAACACCTGTAATGGCAAATATATAACCAAGAATAGCGATTGACAATGGAGTGAGCCCATTCTGTAGACTCATGATCAGCGGAAAGCTCATCCCAACTGCTGCTTGAGTTATCCCTGTCATAAAGCCCATCAGTGCTGGCAACAGCATGATAACAAGCACTGGAGGGATCGACCAGAGCATCAGTTCGGAACTCATCCCGGCGGCTATCTCAGCCTCTTCAACAAAGGCTTTGAAGAAGAATACCGCGCCAAGTAGAAGCAGCATCTTGTATTTAACGGACTTCACAAGGATATCCAGACGATTCTTCTTTGTCATAACGTATACGACCGAAATCACCGATACAACAATCCACCCCGAAGCACCGATAAGAACGAAAACGATTGTCGCAAACAGAGGCCACCCATTTACCAGGAGATCTTTGAGCACGCCTTTTGAAAGCTTCATCCTCGGCCATGATCTGATCATCATGAAGTAGGCACTAATAATAGCTACCAGACCTACAGGCAGCATCAAAGCAACGATAGTACCAAGTGCTACATCTGCCATTCCTGCAACGATTATTATTGCTGGATACAATGGCCAGAAGAACTCCATGGAATGCCTGAACCAGTAATTGATTGAAACTCCGTCTTCAGCATCTATTGTCTCGTCTGCCTGTGAAATGCTCTTGACCATCGGAGCAGAGAACATCGCCCCTCCAGGCATCGGTAACAGACCAATAAGTGCCGGCAACAGGGCAATCGAGACTCGCGGTGTTGGAAACAGTCTTCTAATAGAATCAACGAACCGATAAGAGTCTCCGCTCTTGCTCATTGTATCGCCAAGAAGGTAAATCGCAGAAATTGTGATCATGACACGCCAGAAAGACCAGTCCAGTAGTTGCACCATGAACGCATGCCCGTAGACGGAAACAGGAATACTCGAAAAAACCCCCAGGGCTACGACAGAAACGATCAGCGAAAACGCAATTTCCTTTGTCAGCCTAAGAACGATCACAAGAACACATAGTGCTCCAGCTACAGCGAGTGTTTGCATCAGTACCCCCAGAAAAGTGAGTTTGCCGAATCATCTGTACGATATATGATAATCCAATCAGATGCAACCTGTCTTACAGCGTCGGAGACAATTATCTACAGTTATGAACAAGACTATGTTCACAAAATGTAGAAACCCGAAGCTTCTCTTGAAGACGCTTCCGTTGATCTCTCCAGGTGAGCGGTACCAGTACTGTAGAACCTGGCGATCATAGTTATGCTTAATCTACATCAGAGTTGCTCACATGTGCGCTTACTTGACTATAATCATTCGAAAGCTTATTACGCAACGGAATATACTTTGCCAGCTTCTCTACATTACAATACCGGCCTCTGCAGAAGATTTCAGATCTTATATACTGTTCTTGTTCATAAATCTACAATTTTGCACATCTCTGTAATCGTTTCTATTAAGAAATCACAAGAGTTATGAACTCACTTATGAACGTTGTATTGTTCTATTACTAGGAATTACTTAGAAGAGAAACTACTTATACCTAAAGATAATCACTCAAGAGATAACTCAAGAAAATCTGCACTTACTCCACTTATCAAATTCAGCTTTCTACATAATTCTTCGTGCTCACTCCTATCACCCACCAGTTCAAGTACTATAAGTCCCGAATCAGAACAGTTATCCAGAACCCCATCGTGCAAACCAAGCCTGGTCTTTATCAAACATCCCCATCCGGTGAGAACCTTTTGAACACTAACAGACACTTCTTTTCGATTCTCCACCATTATTGCCATAACTGTTTTTACAGGAATCTTCTTGTTCATGTTCATACTTCATTCCCCCAATCGCAATTGTCATGTACAATTAGATCAGAAAGCTCCACAACAAAACAAGAAATAGAACGGAGGCAATAGACAGTAAATGGAGCCACAAATCAAAGAAAAGCTATCAACAAGATTGGCGAGTCTCAAAACATCTCTCAGCAAAGAATATGAGCTCTTGGATCTCCGTTTTTACGGAGGATACATGGCATCTGCGATTTTCGAAAAGAAAGGCATGAAACATAGAGTTGACATCTATTACTCACCCGTTAGAGATGCATACACATTGTTGATAGACAAAAATGCAGGTCCCGAAACGGCAGTAGAGATAAAATCTGCATGGGAAGGATCAGAATCTTCCCGAAATACCAGACGCGCTTCTTCAGGTTACAAAGCATATATAGATGGTTCTTTCAGTGATGGAATAGTGTCATTTGGAGCGGTTATTTTGAAGGGTGATAATATCGTTGAAGAACTGTCAGGCGTTGTTAATGATAATGATTTCAAAGGTTCCCGACAGGTCGGGGGCGAACTACTGGCTGCAATGAAGGTAGCCAAATGGTGTATCGATCACGGAATCAGCGAGATAGATATCTTCTATGACTACGACGGAATAAAAAAATGGGCCAACAAAGAGTGGAAGGCTCGAAAAGAACTCACAAGAAGATACTCCCGGTTCATTAATGAATCGGGTTTGAAGATCCGATGGCATAAGGTCAAAAGCCATACCGGAGACAAATGGAATGAGCATGCGGATAGACTGGCGAAATCTGCTAAGAGAAAACCCAAGAAGGAGGTTTGAAATGGAAAACTTCGTTTTTCAAAATGAAACGCGAATAGTCTTCGGAAAAGGAACAGAAAGACAGACAGGTTCTGAAGCAAGGAAAATAGGCAGAAGAGTGCTCCTGCATTACGGACAGGGAAGTATAAAAAGAACTGGTCTTTACGATAGAGTTGTTTCTTCCCTTAAGGATAGTGGGATTGAGTTTATTGAGTTATCAGGAGTAGTTCCCAATCCAAGGCTTTCTCTTGTCAAGGAAGGGATAGAGCTTTGCAGAAAGCACGGAATCGAAGCAATACTCGCAGTAGGTGGCGGAAGTGTAATTGACTCTGCAAAAGCTATTGCTGCTGGAGTTCATTACGAAGGAGACGTCTGGGATTTCTACGAAGGCAAAGCAACCCCTTCAAGTGCGTTGCCTGTTGGTGTTGTTCTTACCATACCTGCAGCAGGAAGCGAATCAAGCGTTGGTAGCGTTATAACAAAAGAAGAAGGCCTTCTGAAGAGAGCTTTGAACACTCCAGTGATAAGACCGAAATTCGCTATCTTGAATCCCGAGCTCACATACACACTTCCTCCTTATCAGACAGCTTGCGGAATTGCTGACATGATGGCGCACATTATGGAGAGATACTTCACGAATACTCGTAATGTTGAGTTGACGGATCGTCTTTGTGAGGCAACCCTCAGGACGATAATCAACAATTCAGCAAAGGTCTTCAATGATCCTGAGGATTACAATGCAAGAGCAGAGCTCATGTGGGCATCGACTATTGCACACAACGGACTTCTGAACACTGGTCGTGTAGGAGACTGGGCCAGTCACCAGATTGAACATGAGTTGAGCGGCATCTACGATATAGCACATGGAGCCGGTCTTGCCATTGTCTTTCCCGCCTGGATGAATTATGTTATGCAACACGATGTCGAAAGATTTGCCCAGTTTGCTTCAAGAGTTTGGGGTAAAGAGATAAATCCCTTTGATATGGAAGACACAGCACGTCAGGGCATTGAATCCCTGAAGAACTTCTTCTCGTCCATAGGGCTTCCCGTTAGACTGAGCGAAGCGGGGATTCCCGATGATAGGATTGACGAAATGGCAGAAAAAGCCACATTGGACGGCCCACTGGGAAATTTTGTCAAACTCGGAAAGAAGGAGATCAAAGATATTCTCTTGATGGCGAAGTAATGAAGTAATTGTGAGGAAAAGGGCCCGGTTACTCAGGGCCCTTGTTTCCAGCTAGTTTGATTATGATTTCAGAGGGTTTATCATCACGAGCAGAAACTTGCTATTCTGCAAGGCCTTCAGGGCATGTGGTTCGTCCGGAGGCATGATGATGAGCTCATCGTCCGAAAGAACCTGAGATTTGCCAGATATGGTGATCTCCATCTCACCCTCGATGACATATACCATTGCCTCATAAGGAGTAGTATGTTCACTGATCTCCTGATCCTTCCAGATCGCAAACACTGTAATAGTTCCCTTATCTCTTCTGAGAACTTCCTTGCTCACAACGGCATCTGACTGGTAGTCAAGGATTCTCCCTGCATTCATCACTGCTGAGCTGAACCGTTGTGTCTTCTTAAGTGTTTCTTCGAAGTCTTTATTGTTCATCAGACGCTCCTTCTAGTTATCGAGTTGCTTGCATTTTGATGCGATTTCGTCTGCAAGTTTGTCAAGTTGATCGAAGGCAGGCTCTTCAGGGTGTCCTTTTATCATCACAGGAGTAAGGAGTTCTGTCTTGAGGTTCTTGAGAGACTCTTTGATGACTCCTTCCGTATTTCCTCCCCAGCCGTATGAGCCTATCATTGTCACATACGGGATTGTGGGTCTCAGAGCATTTACAAGTGTTGCGGCGTGTAGAGCTACCGGGTGTGGTCCACCAAGCACTGTAGGGACTCCAAGAACAAGAACCGCAGAATCGACAAGATTGATTGCCAGTTCGCCGATATCTGCAACTGTTAGATCGAATGGTTTTACCTTCACGTGTCTTTCAGAAAGGGCATCAACAAGATGCTCAACCATCGCCCTGGTGCTTCCGTGCATAGAAACAAAAGGAACCAGTACAACCGGTTTTTTAACGTCTGAGGTCCAGTCTTCGTATTGACCGACTATTACTGAAGGATCCTTGTGAACAGGGCCATGACTGGGAGCGATCATTCTCGGGGAGAGTTCTCTAACCTTCTTCAGGTGGTTTCTTATGGTGCTGCTGAAAGGCATCATTATCTCTGCGAAGTAGCGTTTTGCGCTGGAAATGACAGTTTCGTCTATCTTTTCGAACAACGAAGAGCTTGCCAGATGTGACCCAAAGAAGTCACAGGAGAAGAGTATCTCTTCTTCTTTCAGCAGAGTAACCATCGTCTCAGGCCAGTGAACCCAGGGCATATCGAAAAACTGCAAAGTAAGATCTCCGAGCGATAACGACGCTTCATTACTGATGACCTTGAACTTCTCATCAGGTAACAGGAGCAACTCCTTAAGCATCGTCTTGCATTTGGCATTTGTGACTACCTGGGCTTCTGGAAATGCCTCCAGGACCGCTGGAATTGCACCAGAGTGATCCTGTTCTCCATGATGAGAGATCACATAGTCAATCCTGTCAACTCCAAGCCTGTTAAGATTGCTCAGAAGCTCTTTTTGCTTCGTTGGATCAACGGTGTCAATGAGAGCAGTTGCGCTGCTTCCCTTCACTAGGTAAGCGTTATAAGATGTTCCATCAGGAAGAGGAATGAGTTCATCAAACAATCTCCTGTGCCAATCCTGGGCTCCTACTGATGTAACTCTTTCAGTGATTTTCTCTATTGCCATCCAAATCCCTCCTCATACGTACAATTATCCTCTTTTCCGTTACTCTCAACTATTATCCTATCAAGAATGCAGCAAGATCTGTAACATTTGTTACTGGTGTGCCAGGGGCTTCTTAATGCGTCCACTGTTGTATTATTGAACTTGATAGTAATTAACCATCTGTATCCAGATACAGAGCTTTCAGGCGGTTTCTATGAGGAAAATCCTGGCATATTCGTTCGTGGCTATTTCGGTCCTGGTGGCGGTGAGTGTTTTCGTCAATCTTTCTTATGATGCTTCTTACGATGCTTATCTTGACGAGGATGACCCGTATATAAGCGGTTTCCTGAATATTGGAGAGAAGTTCGGAGACAAGGGAATGCTTTTCTTGATACTTGAGCGATACGATCAGATGTCGCAGTCTCTCGTTGAACTTAAAGCAATAACTGCCGCAATAGAAGAGCTCCCTTGGGTTTCAAGAGTTTACTCCGTTCTCGACGCGCTGAAATTCGGCAGGTTTGATCTACTGCGTTTTGATCTTCCAGTAGAACCGTACATCATAGAAGAAGGCAGCGTTTTCACTATGGATGCTGCTATTCTTGATGACCCGCTTTATGCGGATCTTTTTGTGTCTGCTGACGGAAGAAGCCTGAGTGTTTTGATAACACTTGACATTGAGGCCACAGAAGATAATGAGCGAATTGTAGAGGAAATCAAGGTCGCAGTTGAAGGCAATACGGAAATGAAGTATTTCCTGGTCGGAGAAAATGTGGCAAGCTATGCCACTTTTAAGGCTATCAGAGAGATGATGTTGATATATCCACCCTTAGTGTTATTCTCTATCCTCGTGGTTTACTACATCGGGTTTCGAAGACCAATACTACCAGTACTGTCTTTAATTCCCGCGATTCTTTCCGCAGTATGGGTAACGAGTTTAATGAACTTCCTAGGAAAAGAGATCAATATACTCACAGTTATGATTCCGTCCTTCATAATGATCATAGGAAGTGCTTATGGGATGCATTTCCTGACGATCTACTGTGAAAACGCGAATATTACCGTTCACTCCGAAAGAATTCGAAGAACGATAAGGGAAGAGCGTGTGCCTGTTTACTTCTCTGCATTTACAACGATGGCAGGCTTCTCTTCATATCTCTTTCTGGATATGCAGGCATTTCGTGACCTGGGAGTGTTTGTCTGTTTGGGGATATTCCTTTCGGCACTTCTAACCATGGTACTTCTGCCTGCGCTCTTATCCGACAAGAGTTATCAACCTGCGACAAAGCGCAGAGTACTGATAATCAGAAGAATGCCTGCAATTGTGACAAGAGGAGCCCTCTTTCTGGTCATAGTCATGATATTCCTCTCTCCTTTCCTGATTTCGAGGATTTCGATGAATATCGATCAGTATGCCTTCTTCAAGGAAGACTCTCAGGTAACGATCGCAGTAAATGAAATGAGAGAAAGATTTGGATGGACAAGTGTGTATTATCTGATGATGGAAATTGGTGAAGAACATGAACGGACAAGCTTCTACGCGTCAGAACTTAGAGCTTTCAGTGATCTTGTTTTGGAAGTTGCAGATAGTGATATGGTTTCTAAGACGCTTGATATCGGTACCTATTCCCGTGCCACAGGTATCCCCGAACCCCTTCTACAACGTATCGTTGATGCGGACGAAGGCTTGCAGAGCGCGTCAGCACTATTTGTGAAAGACAACGCTGTAAGGGCGATACTCTTCTCTCCACTGAGTGATACAGAAAGCGCCGGCGAGATGGAGAGAATTGTATCGGAAGCAATCATGGAACGACAGGAAGAGCTTCCTGATGTCAAACTCTTTTTTGCAAGTACCTCCCTCATATGGAGAAGCGTCAATTCAAATGTTGTCTCAAACCAGATTCAGAGTTTAACAGTCTCTTTCGTGCTGATATTGTGCATGCTACTATTCATATTCAGAAGAGTGAAATACACTCTTGCCATGACAGTACCAATTCTTCTTACTGCGGTCTTCAGTTTCGTCTTGATGAGTCTGACGGGGATCTCACTGAATATATCCACGGCGCTGCTTTCAGGTATGCTCATGGGTCTTGTAATTGACTACTCCATACACTTCGCCGTATGGTACAGAAGGTTCCGAGATTCGTCAAAGACGCTCCAGAAAACGTCAGGACCAATAATAGCGAATGCTCTTGGTCTTGTAGTGGGTTTCTCGGTCCTTTTCACTGCGCCACTTGTGCTTTACGTAGATGTTGCTCTGCTTATGGTCGGAAGTCTGACCTTTGGCGTCATGACCACACTGGTCTTGCTCCCCGGAATACTCAAGAAGATCTAGCATGGTCCATATGACCGATGGTAATTTTTGCAGAAGTCATGTGAGAAACGCGTGAGTGGTTGCGGTAGAATAAGGTAGTAACTTAGCAGGAAGCGATCAGATTATGAGGTGAGTTTTAGATGTCCAGAGTGAAGTTAGTCCTTGACAGTACAGCAGATGTTCCTGAGGAATGGTTGAGCAAATATGACATTGCGATGATTCCACTCCATATAACCTGGCCAGACGGAAAGATCGAGGATGACACAAGGGAGCGCGACAGTGTCGTTGAGTATTGGAGGACTTTAGAGAAGGCCAGCGAGTTTCCGAAATCTTCGCAACCGACTCCTGCAGAATTCACAGCGCTTTACAGAAACATCAAACGGGAGGGATACGATGAAATCGTTGTTCTCACCCTCTCATCGGCAATGTCGGGAACTTATAACAGCGCTTTGATTGCTGCAAGAGACAGCAACATTCCTGTTCATGTTATTGATACAAAGAAAGCCAGCGCAGCAGCCACACTCATTGCCAAGAGGGCAAGGGAATTCCTTGATTCAGGCATGAACACACAGAAAATGAAGGACCTTCTCTGCCAGGAAGTCGCGGAAGGAAAGGTCCATGCTATCTTCTACGTGTCTAACTTCGATTTCCTCGTAAAAGGAGGAAGAGTATCGAAATTTCAGGGATTCGTAGGTGGACTGCTGAACATAAACGTTTGTCTTTACATAACCCATGACACAGGAGATATGATTCCTTTCAAGAGAATTCGTGGGGAAAAGAAAGCCCAGAGAGCTGTGATAGACAAGATATCAATGGAAGTGTCGGCGGGTTCTGAAGTAGACGTCATGATGGTCCATGCTGAGAATAAGGAAGGAATAGACATCCTTGCAGAGCAACTAAAGGAGTACTACGATATCGCCACCTTTGATGAGACAATGATGGGCAAAGTCATTTCAACTCATGTGGGACCAGGTACAGCAGGGTTCGCCCTGTACCAGAGAGAGTAGCAGAGGCCCTGATTCAGCGGCCTCTCTTCAATAGAATATGAAGAATCCTGGTCTCATGTGAAGAAGTAGAGTGTCAGAGCGTAGAAGACAACGCCCACCACAGCCAATACGAGGAAAAGGATTATCAATATGCCCTGTATCTTGAAGAACGATCTGGTGGCGTTGAGTGCGTCTTCAATCAAAGCTAACTTCCCGGATTCAATATAGTCTTCCAGAGACCTGCGGGTTCGTCTCAGTTTTGCGCCCATAACCAGCACAAAAATACCGCCAACAATCACAGCTCCTGCACCTGCAAGT
>DLVL01000063.1:0-3948 GCA_003444085.1 Kosmotogaceae bacterium
AAGTTATCTGACCGTAATAAATGTTTATCCTGGAGTAATATACTCGGGTTTATGTATGCTATTCTATAAGTGCATAACACAAAGGGAGGGATCCAAATGGCTAACGCAAAATTCCAGATTAAGGGTGTTTCTGAAAGTCCGGCAAGAATCAAAGTAAAGGCAAGGCACTTCAACATAATCGTTGATGAACCCCAGAATCTCGGGGGAGATGACAAAGGTGCAAGTCCCGTTGAGTACGTTCTGGCTGCTCTTGCAGGATGCCTCAATGTAGTGGGATTCCTCGTTGCAAAAGAGATGGGTTTTGAGATCAGATCATTTGAAGTCGATATTGAGGGAGAGTTGAATCCTGCGAAATTCATGGGTAAGTCTAACGAACCCCGTGCAGGTTATGAGAACATAAAGGCGACCATGAAGGTTGATACAGATGCAGATGAAGAGACTCTTGGAGAATGGTTAAGAGTTGTCGAGGAACGTTGCCCGGTTTCAGACAATCTTGCAAACGCTACACCTTTATCAATAAACTATATAAGTCGCTCACTCAGCTCCGAATGAACCAGATTCTTCTGCAATGAAGTCTTCGAGCAGATCATTCGAGACAATTTGCTGTGACCTTCTGATCTGCTCGATTGCTGTGTAGTATCCGTTGATGCACTCCTGAATATCTACAGGTTCCAGTGTCTTGGTATCCCAGGCAACCGAGTTTTCGAAAACGCCGTCTCTTGACATAAGAAAAAACTTCTCATCATCAACAAAAGATCCCAGAGGAACGACGTGCTGGAGTGCCACAAAACCTTTTTCGGCATTTATCATATCTCTGCCAAATAGAATACCACTTGTTTCGATTATCCCGAGCAGATTCAGCAACGTGGGGAAGAAATCTATCTGCCCAGCAACCGTTTCCACCTCCTCGCAGAGCCCACTGCCAGGTATGTGAAAGACCAGAGGTATTTGCATCGCTTCTTCGATCGTGTAGTGCCTGCCAAGAAAACTGCTCACAATTCTCTCATTACCCTCATTCTGAGGATATAGACCAGCATGATCACCAAGAAGCACAATGAGCGAATCATCATACAGATCCTCCATTTTCAGAAGCTCTATGAATTCGCCCAGGGTTCGATCCGTGTAGTGCACTGCCTGAAGATACCTGCCGAACTGCGTCCCTCCCAGTTCTTCGCTGATCTCCAGGTACTTCAACTCTCCTGGCAACGTATAGGGAACATGGCTCGTGAGAGTTATTATCAGACTGTAGAAGGGCTCCTCCATTCTGCTGATAATCTCTGCAGCCTGTTTGAAGAGAGATCTGTCACTCAAGCCAATTGCAATAATCTCATCCGGGTCAAGTCTGTCGAGACTATAGAATTCATCAATTCCCTGTGACTCGTACATCACCTCCCTGTTCCAGAAGTCAGGAACATTGCCATGAAACACCGATGTATTGTACCCGTTTTGCTTCAATACCCCAGGAAGTGTGTAAAAGGTACCGTCGGAAAATCTTCTGTAGACAGAGATTCTTCCCAGACTGTGCATGGAATTATGGATAATGAACTCCGCATCAGAGGTGTTTCCGATTCCAACTTGCTGGAAGTACCTGCTGAAATATATGCTGTCATTTTGTACAAGCTTGTTCAGATTCGGAGTTATCTCGACCCCATTATATTCAGCACCCACCAGGAAATTCTGAAATGACTCGAGCTGTATAACAATGATATTCCTCGAGCTGGCAATTCCGAAGTGTCTCCCCTCTTCTTCTATCTCATTGACATAGTCCCCAGGTCTGGCATGTTCCGGGTCGACCACAGGTTTGTTAAACACACTGTCATAGAGGTCCGAAAAGTGATACGCAAGCGTCCCAAATCTTGAGTAGACATAATCCATGTTCACACTCACAGCAAAGATAGGGAAAATCAGCACGGCAATAAGAACAAAAACAACGGGGCGGATGCTACGGGTCATCACCACGGGTATGACGCGACGATTCTGCGCAGGCTTCTTCTGCCTGCCAAGAACTATCAGCACAGGAATGTCTGCAAGGATCAGAAAAGAGAGAGGCCTGAATGCTCCAAAGAAACTCTCCTTTACTGCTCCAACCTGGTTCAGCAAGGCCAGATCTCTTACAGATGGCAGAAAACCGTAATAAGCGTAGTAATTCATATCCACGAAAATCAACGAAGACAGGACGACATGAACCGTGAAAAACGCTCTTCTGGAGTTATCTGCGAGCATCCCGCAAGATACATATATTGTAGAATAGGCTAGAAGGCTGAAGATCAGGAATACCGGCGTGACCACGGGAGAAGAAAACAGATACAGAAAAGTGGACTTGAGCATCATGAGTAGCAGATATACTGACGCTGAGCTTATCACCCTTGAAGGCGTCTTGCTAATGACCTTATATACTTCCTCAACCCCGATTGACTCCATATTCCAGACCCCATATCAGCTGAAATGCTTGTTCTCAGGTACAAGGGTACAACTTGCTGAAGATAAGTTCAATACTCTCAAGACTATGCTCAGCTTAGCAGATCAGGTCTCTCTTTGATCAGATCAACGCACGCTGTCACAACCTCTTTATCGTAAAAAATTCCGGAGTTGGTGACAATCTCTTCAATGGCTTTGCCAATATCCAGTGCCTTTCTGTAAGGACGATGAGAAGACATAATAGTACCATCGCTCGAAATCTCACAAAAGCTTTCTTTGGGAATTTCTCCAAAAGCTTCACTTCACCCGAAGGTCATGTTGTGAGTCATATGACTCTATTGCAGTATTTCTTCAAAATCGATATTAATTATAGGATATTCTTGCCAGAGATAGAAGTCGAAATGCCACCACTCATCTTCATAAACTGAGAATCCCGCATCCTTCATAACTTCAATCAGAAGATCCCTGGCATCCCTTTGATGCTGCATCCCACCAGGATAATCTGGATAAGCCCTTCCCGAAAACTCGTCAAAACCTGAAGGCATTTCCACATACTCCCCTGTATCCAACCAGTAAAGCCCAAGATCAGCAGCACATCCTCGATTATGCCTTGACCCATAAGCGGGATTGGCGACAAAACCTCTGAGCTCCTGGGGTGTCGCATCCCAGAACATCTTGGTCACATACCATGGACGGTAGGCATCATACACAACTAGTCCCAGACCCATTCTTTCAAGTTCTGCAGCGGCTTTCTCGAGTGCTTCGGCTGCAGGACGCTGAAGAAAAGCGAGGTTGTCGGGGTACAGCACTATTCCCATGAAGTTGTCTTCAGTTGCGTACCTGATATCAATTATCATTGGAATATCCAGCTCCTCAAGGTTGACGAGATCGGGCTGCCTGAGACCATGGGGTTGTGCGGGGGGTGAGGCATCAAGTGCACGCTGTCTAAGCGACTCAGGATCGTCAATCGCTTCAATCCTGAAACCAAGTCCGAGCTCCGGACCATAGAATACCCTTTCAAAAGGTTCTCCATTCAGCCAGCATATTACACCAAATCCTCTGGCATCAATTTCCGCAGACATATGGTGTTCTCTATCTTCAACGGTTCCCGCAAGACTCAACGGAGCCTCAGCAACGATCTCCATTGTGATCACCTGGTACACAATGCCTCGAAACTCCACTTTTTCTCCTTGAAAGTCCTTCTCTGCTTCGCGCAGTAGCTCCAGTGTTCCCTGATTTTCTCGTAGCAGTATGTGATTTCCGTTGTGACTTTCATATCTTCCGACCAGACCTTGCAGTTGATCTGGAATATCGGTAACGAAAGCTAGAGCTGTGACAGCAAAAACAGTGCTGAGCGTAACGAGAAGAAACAGGGTCTTCAGTAACCTGGCTCTTTTCATGATCTCCCTCCTAACCAAAGTTATGGATGAAATCTCGCTCTTCATCAGACAGAAGTCTTCCAGTCAACTTTTGCAAGCAATTGGCCTTTTGTTAAACGATTCTAACACCTGCATTTGTCAATAGAGTTTC
>DLVL01000063.1:4163-6727 GCA_003444085.1 Kosmotogaceae bacterium
TGTATCCACATATGCTTCATCACCTGCTTGACTTGTAATAATGGGGTGGGCATAATCAAGTTAGCATTAAGACTTGTGAATGGGGTTAGAGACGTGAAATCAGACACGACAGATTTGATTGAAAGACTGAAGAGTTGTGAGCCCATGTTCTGGAGAAACTCTCTAGCAGAAAACGTTTCGATTGCTCTTGAGCATGCTGAACTGAGATTCAACGATGTTCTTGATGCAGAAAAGCGTTGGAAGCGTTTTGCCCCGCTTATAAAGAAGATCTTCAAAGAGCCATCTGATGGCATCATTGAGTCTACTCTTGTACCTGCGGATCGTTTCAAAGACTATCTTGAAGAACGATACGGCGTGACCATAAGTGGGCGGCTATTCCTGAAATGCGATAACAGGCTCGGTATATCGGGCTCTATAAAGGCTCGTGGAGGTCTATACGAGGTCTTCAAGCATGCAGAGACGCTTCTGATCATGAACGGATTGCTGACAACTACTGACGACTACTCGAAGATTGCGGATTCTGAATGTAGACGATTTCTTTCCCAGTATTCTGTTGCAGTAGCTTCCACCGGAAACCTCGGCCTGAGTGTGGGAACGGCAGCAGCTGCGCTCGGTTTCAAAACAACAGTGCACATGTCTGTGGATGCAAAGAAATGGAAGAAAGATCTCCTTCGTAAACGCGGCGCTGTTGTGATTGAGTATTCTTCGGACTACTCTGGAGCGATTGAACAGGGTCGTATCCAGGCATCTTCAGATCCGAAGACCCATTTCGTAGACGATGAAAGCTCCGCAGACCTCTTTCTCGGTTACAGTGTCGCTGCTCTCAGAATTCAGCGTCAAATTTCTGCAATGACCGGTGATGACTGGCGAAGGATCTTTGTCTATCTTCCTTGTGGTGTTGGTGGTGCTCCCGGAGGCATCACTTTTGGACTAAAACACGTATATGGAGACCGAGTCGCTTCCTTCTTTGCAGAACCGACCCACGCACCCTGTTTCTTGCTTGGGCTTGTTTCAGGCAATTTTGATCAAATCTCTACCAGAGATCTGGGCATTGATGGACGAACAATCGCTGATGGTCTTGCCGTGACGCGCCCTTCCGGTCTCGTCTGCCGGATGATGGAAAAACTTGTAGATGGTGCTTACACGATAGAAGACTCAGAGCTTCTCCCACTCCTGTCGGCCTTGAAGGATTACTGCAACGAGAAGATCGAACCATCTGCTGCGGCTGCCCTGATTGGCCCGGTTCACTCTGCAAGGGAAGGGCTTTGCAACGACAATGACCTTCACGTAGCCTGGCTAACGGGAGGATCAATGATCCCTGAAGGCATATTCATGGAATTGTACAACAAAGGGAAAGCAATTCACTGAAACCGTCTTCAGCTAATGTTTAGTCTCTATTTCGTGCCTGTCCATTCCATAAGGACTTCTCCGGAGAGATTCTCACCAGACATTGTCACTTTCCATTTGCCTTCCATAAGCTCAAAGCTCCTGCTCTGTTTTAGTTTCTCGCCTGCATCTAGCTGACCTGTCCACTTCTCATCGCCCTCAGGATCGAGCACGGTCCAGCGGACCGTGCCAGTATCCACCCGGAGATCAAGCTTGAGCGTGAGATTCGAAAAGTCGGTATTCACATCAAATTCCAGTACCTCAGAGAACTCTCTTGGAGAGCCTATTCTCGAATGGCTCTTTCGTGCTGATCGGCTTCCCGACGCACAGGCCAGAAAGGTCGTCAAGAACAACACGGCAACTGTTATCACGATAATTACCTTCTTCATAGAATCTCCTTTCATTCTCAGAACTTCCCGATCCATTTCATCTCGATATCTCCCACAACGTTATTGCCATCGTAGAAAAGCGTCCAGGTGCCTTCGACTGGCTCAAATTCCAGTCTTTCTTTTCTTCTATCCCTGTTTGTCAAGATTGCATTCCACGACGCATCACCATCCGGATTAATGGCGACCAGCCTGAGGGTCCCCGCCGTTATCTTGATATCAAGACTGAGGAGTATCTCTTTCATTTCCGGGGTCATATCAAGACTCAAAGATTTTGAGAAATCTGATGGTCTGCTGTATATCTCACGAGTCGTTTTGTCGGTCATCATCCCATCATTGACTTCACATCCAGCAAAAATGATTACTGATGCAACAATCAGAACGATAGCTATTCCTTTCATCTGCATAGACAATCCCCCCATTCATTGCAAAACCGCCGATCATCAGAGTGTTAACCTGGACCCAAAAGGAGAAAAGGCTTTCTTGCTTTGAAGGTAACCCAGCACTATCTCTTTGAATGTAGGATACCTGCCTATTTCGTCAGATGTCTTTATGAGCGTTTCGTTCCCAACTGTACTGATGATCTCTCCCGTATCATACCTATGGTCTCTTGAGATGATCCTGTGCTTTTCCGTTGCCCCATCAATGGTGTCTGTGTACAGTATCTTCCCTTCCAGAACAATGGCAAAGGTATTGGCGATCTCCTCGAGGTCGAATATCTCGTGTGAAGAGATGATAAGTATCTTGTTCTCCTGTGTGGCGTAGTCTCTGAGCACATTCATCACTTCCTGC
>DLVL01000043.1 GCA_003444085.1 Kosmotogaceae bacterium
TTAGAGCAGGAGCGGGCAAGAGGTGATGTCTGGTAGAACTGGAGGGCGCGGCTCAAAATAGTCGCTCCCATCAGATTTGGTCAGAAGAGTGAGGTGTACAAGAAACCATGAAGCTCTGTGTGATTCGTGGATGTTATGACCTCCTGAGGGTCATCCCATTCGGAAAGCCCGACAAATGCGAATTCAAGTTTTGCTTCCTAGGAAATGACTACGAATTCAGAATGCATCCTCTGGGAGATCATTGTTTTCTTACTCCTGGAGCGCACTTTCATCTGAACGAATGGGAGATAACATATCACAAGAAGAAAGCGGTAGAACCTGCGAAATTCCAGATCAAGAGCATCTCAAATCCTCCTTTTTACCATAACACGCCGATCAAGAACATTGCCGATCCAAGAACTTCTGCGGAGTTCCCGATTCCCTTGGCGAGACTTGGTATAGTAAAAAATGACGTGTTCCGTGAATACAAGAAGAAGGAGAAGAATCACGAGATCCTCGATATTGGAGACTCCAATGTGGTGGAGCTCTACTTGGTGAGTTCGACCTTCAACCTCAATAGCTTTCTAAGAAAGTGGGAAGTATTCGAACTGATTTACACAGTTGCGCCCATGGAGTATTTCGTAAATGGCAAGTTTGTGCCAGGCTTCTTCACCCCTAAACTTGAGGCTATTTACTCAAATGATGAACCAAGCTTCTTCAAGGCCAAGATAAATCTCAACGATCAAGTCGGGGTTCTGGTCAACTGGTTTTCCGATGACAATATTGACGGTGTCAAACAGCGTTCGTTCTTCTCGGTCTACGAGAACGGGGAGTATTTGAAGTACCTGGCTTGTGCTCCGATCAACTACTACTATCCGGATGGCTCTAAGTCTCCAACAAGGGAGGCGCGTGTTCATCAGCTTGGTCGAGCCAGTGGAAGGATGGATCCTGGTGAGTACCATCATTGGAAGGACGTTTTCGAAGCTTTGAGTGGACAAGTGAAGAAACAGAAGCTGAAGCTCGATGGATTTTCACTCGAAGCAGCTCGAATGAACCGCAGAAATCGGTTGCTCTTCTAGTAGTCCTGCCAAAGCTTACAAGAGTAGATTGACTCCTTTCTTCACTTTTTCATAGCGACATAGCATCGGTGAGTTCATTATCGATCAGTTGAAGAGGTTTGTGCAGGATCGGCAGAGAAGAGATGTTGTATAATCCGAAAGATTGACTGCAGGGTTAGTCAATTGTGTCTCAGTTGATGAATATGGACAAATCTGGACAATATATTGACTTTTATATGGCAAGAGGGTACAATGGCTATGGACGTAGATGACTTACTGAAGGCACTTAGACAAAGAGGTTTTGAGGCTCCGTCTATTGTAGAAGCTATCCGAGAGATCAAAGGTAGCCCAGATAACACTATACCAAAGCTCAGAACCTACAAGATGTTCAAAGAGTCACTCAAGGCTTCAGGCGTTAGCAGGGATTTTCAGGTTGAAGTTTTGAGTCTGATTTTGGAAGTTATGAAAGATCCATTCGCAGGTCAGAGGAAGACTGGAGGCCTCAAGGGAATACGTTCTCTAGAACTGAAGACAATCAGAAATGGGCGTTTTGTATACTCGTACATTCAGGAAAGCAATACCATTCATCTGTTATACGTTGGATCTCATGCTGGTATTGGTTCAAAGTATGAGATATTACATAGTAGACTGTCGGGGAAGCT
The DNA here is from genome assembly GCA_003444085.1 of Kosmotogaceae bacterium. GTDB lineage: Bacteria > Thermotogota > Thermotogae > Petrotogales > Kosmotogaceae > UBA9910. The sequence continues at coordinate 1,700 of DLVL01000043.1, forward strand.
TCGGTATTTCAACAGGGAAGGAAAGTGATTGTAAGATGATAACGCTTGATGACGTATGGAACCTTTTATCAGAGCTCAAAAGCTCTCAAAGAAGTGTGTTTTTGGATTTTCTGATCAACACATTTTCCAACAGTGAAGATGGCAACCTCAGACAACTGAGTGAAGACCTGTTGGAATTCAAGGATGAAATCCTTGATGATACGGAAGATCCACTAGAAGAATTTTTCGCCGATACATATACTAAGAGAGAGGCGTCTGAGATATTCAAGGTTAGCGAAAAAACCATACAAAGAGCAGTTTCTGAAGGTGAAATCATACCAAGAAATCCAGGTAGGAAACCTTTGCGTTTCGCTTTTCTTGATCTTTATGCTGTCTTTGGCCCCCGTTCCTCAAGCAAGGCCTTGAGAATCCCGAGGTATTCTTTCGCAGCTTCAGTGCCTGCCACAAGATATGCCACATATTCCGGGCAGGGTCTCGCCAACGAAAAACAAACGAGAGTTGATAGAGGCGCCTTCTCTTTCAACGACTATGAGGTCATTCAACCGTGTTCAGTTGTTGTCAACACAGAACCCAGAAAGCATCCCGGAGTTGCTGCCTTATGAAGCCAAAACTAGCGCCGTTTCAGCTCGTTTCACATGTGATCAGCAGCGTTGTTTTTGAGGTTAAGGGCGAGTTTGGAAGTGTGGAGTTAAGGCCAGACTTCAGTATAGAGCCTGAATATGAAATACTACAGCGAGAAGATGTGCTTCAAGGAATCCTGTCGTTGGATGTGGCTTTCAAATTGCGAAAGGGACGCAAGATATTGATTCGTTTTGAATGCGCAGCTGAGGGATTCTTCACGGCACACAAAACTGTTTCTAGAGAACAGTTCGTGAGATTTCTGAAGCATTCAGGCACTCCTATTCTTCTCCAGATAGTCAGAAGCTTTCTCATATCGCTGTCTTCTCAAGCAGGGCTAACACCGCCACTCTTAATCCCGCTTGTTGATTCGACCAAGCTTTAGACTTTATCGCTGAAGCCGTCAGCGATGCCAGTACCATCGCAGGGAAGGCGATGGTGCCAGTACAGGCTTACGCCTGTGCCAGTACGATCACAGAGCGATCGTGCCCGTACGCGACAAGAACAGTCGCGTGGAAGAGAAAGAGCAAAGAAATGCCAGTTCTAGCTTCGCTAGGCCAGTGCTACCAAACCCGGGTAGGCCAGCTCCACGAGGCCCATTGTGGGCCAGTTCTGGCTGCGCCAGGCAAAAGCTAAGTGCAAGAATGCCAGTTCCGCGAAGACCACGCGGGCCAGCTCATAAGAGCCGTGCGTTTTGCGTCGTGCG
>DLVL01000123.1:0-874 GCA_003444085.1 Kosmotogaceae bacterium
CTGTCTGATCGATACTGTGCACCTCACGTTTTTTGGCGGTACTGCTCGACATCGCCTCACGCGATGATCCTTCGCGTCATATGTTATAATACGAACAAACGGCAATGAGTGGATTGATTGCCACTTGTTTGCTATTGAAGGTGATTAACATCAAAAAGCCCTCTTGGAACGCAGAGGCCACTGCAGAAAAACTGAAAGCTGCATTTCCGAAAGGATCAGTCCTTTCCAAAGGGCGTCTGAAAGAGTTCCTATCTCTTCCTGGTGAGAATCCTAACCCTGTCACCTTGCGTACCAGACTGAACGCTCTAAGAAAGAACCAGATAATAAGTAAGATAGGCAAGGACCAATACTCGTTGGACTCACCAAAGTCGTACGTTCCTGAGATCGATGACAGGATGAGACATATACATGATTTGATCAACAAGAAACTTCCACAGACCCGATTCTGCGTCTGGAAACCATCGTGGCTGAACGAGTTCAGCATCCATCAGTCGCCCTCAGATCTTATTGTGGTTGAGTCTGAACACGAGACAGAGGAAGCGGTATTCGAGGTACTTTCAGACGGACTCAAGCATGATCAACAACTGCCAGGGCCTTCTTTATTGTTTAAACCATCTTCCAAGGACATTGACCTGTATGTTTCGGGTCGACAGTCCGTGATCGTTGTCTGGAGATTGATATCTGAGGCTCCTTTAAAGAAAGTTGGAAGAGTTATTGTTCCCAGACTCGAAAAAATCCTGGTCGATCTCTGCTCCGAAACACCTTTTTTGGAACAGTACAAAGGTTCAGAGATGAGAGAAATACTTCGAAGGGCCTTTGAGTCTTACACAGTGAATATTAGCACTCTGAGACGTTATGCCAGAAGACGCGGAAA
>DLVL01000123.1:1162-2872 GCA_003444085.1 Kosmotogaceae bacterium
CCGGTGTTAACCTCATTCCGATCTTTGAAGCGATAACCCAAGTAGACAGACATAGATTCACAGGGTATGAAGAAGACATCAGAAACAGACCAGAGACACAACCTTTTCGACACTACAAGTTCTACTTCAACTCTGTTAATCCAACTCAACGAAACTCTTACGTGCTTCTTGATGTTCTTTACGAAGAACCTCTGCATGCAGAATACGTCTCGAAGAACATACAGTGTTCAGCGATTCTTACAGAGAATCCAATGATACCTGTTACAATGCCAACAGTAGATGCGCTGCTTGGCGATAAGCTTACAGCTTTTGCTCCAACCACCACCGGTATCCTTTTCGGGAGCAACAAAGAGATGGAGATTTGCAAGCAACTCTTCGATATCGCGACATTGTTTAATCACCATACAAGCACCAGGATTGTGGAACATACATTCAACAGAATAGCTTTAACGGAAGCCGGTTACAGGAAGCTTCATCATCTATCACCAAAAGACGTGCTTATTGACGCTCTGCGCACTTCCATTATTATCGGAGCTAGAGGAAGACTGGATCCCGAACGCTTTGACGAATTGGAACGAGGGAGAAGACGTGCCGGAGCGTATGTGTTAGGACAGTCCTATACTTTCCCAAGATTTTTGAGAGACGCTTCCAAAGTTGCTTACCTGTCAGCTTCGTTGTTGAAGAACAAAGTAGCTTCTTCGCGATGGACAACTGAGGAAGAAGTCCTGACAACAACATCCGATAGACGATTCAGCTTTATCAACAAGTTGCGGAAGATCAGTCCAGAAGCTTACTACTACTTCAACAGAGCGGTCGATAGTCTTGAAGAAGACCAGTCAATAATCTCTGAAATCTTTCGCCTCTGACCTCATAGTTGTCACATCACCTCTCGAGCGTTCTTCGCTCGACATTGCTTCTCACGTCGTTCCTCGTAACATCGCTTCCATCTCTTGTCTTTTCCACGCGACTGCTCTTGTCGCGTACTGGCACCATCATGGTCTTTGATGGTACTGGCACCAGAAGGGTACTGGCATGGGCGAAGCCCGTACTGTGCATCGATCGCGATATCCGATCGATACCGTGCACTGCCCGCTCCTGGCAGTATGATATAATGTAGTACTTCTGTGGAAGGAGAGCACGAAATGCCTAAAGACAAGGTAGCAATAACGATTGAGAAGGATATTCTGAGAGAGCTTGACCTGATGGTGAAGGAGAAGAACATACCAAGTAGAAGTAAGGCGATAGAAGATGCGATTTCTCAGTTGATCGAGAACTGGAGAAAGAACCGACTATACGAACAATTACGGAATCTTGATGTTGAAGCAGAGAAGGCTGAAGCAGAAGCAAGCGTCGACGCAGTGAACGAAGCATGGCAGAAGTACTGAGAGGTCAGATTGCCTGGGCAGATCTTAGTCCATCCAGAGGTAGTGAACAGTCGGGGTTTCGCCCTGTTTTAGTTATCAGCGATTCAGCATTCAATGCACAGAGCGGAACGGTTATCGCTCTTGCTATAACCAGCCAGAAACCCGGGGCAGGATATCCGTTGACAATGAGGATAGAGAGCGTGGATATGCCAAGAGTATCGTGGGTTAAGATCGCTCAGATAAGGACACTCGCAGTGGAGAGACTCGGAGAGCTTCTGGGCATGATGAGTAACGTCGAACTCCAGATAGTCATTGACGGATTGATGGATATTATCGGATAGGAAGC
>DLVL01000123.1:3016-6204 GCA_003444085.1 Kosmotogaceae bacterium
TACTCAGCTGCTACGACCTCTTGTGGCGCTCTGGAAAAACTGTAACTCGACCCGAGCTCGTCGTCCACGTGAGTTGACTCACCTGGGGACTGAATGGTTTTTCGTGTGGTAGGGGCAGCAAATGTACTGCCCTTCTTTCAGAAAAGCGGATCCCGGGACAACTCGGAAGTAATAGCTTTTCCAAGATTAGTCGAAGTAGATATCTCCAAAGATGCGTCTGCGCATTGTCTGCTTCTGATCGTCGCTCAGTGCGGTATCATGCCTGATTTCTCTGTATCGGTTAATCTTGTCTATCAATCCTGGCTTCTCTTTAGTCATAAGAGCTTCCAATTTCTGATACTCAGAAATCAACCCTCGTTCTGACAGAAACCTGTAGAACTCCTGCAAAACGCTGTAGATGTTGTTAAGTAGCTCTTCGTCCATGTCCGATGTTCTCAGGATGATTCCATACATGATCGACCGAAACTGGACAAAGAGAGTATCGATGTCTTCATAAAGAAACACATCGGGAGATTGAAGCTCGCTTATCGTATCCATAGTGTATTCAAGCGTGAAGAGATTGTCGTAAGCTCTTGCGGGATCGTAATGCTTATTACGAACCATAAAGAGCTTGAATGCTTCCATTCTTCTTATGTTGTAGCGTTTGATCTCCTTTTCAAGTTCCTCTTCATCGTCGTTCATTTGTTCTAATCTTTCATCATCTATGTCATTCAGCAGGTATGCATCCCAGTCTTTCAGATCGTTCATTATCATATACTTGCAGATCTTGTAGTTGTTCACATTGTGATTGTCTTCATCGTTCAGCTGAAGAGCTTTCTCAAGAGCTTGCCTGGCTTCATCCAGATTCCCACGGATCATCTCAAACCATCCCATATTGCAGTAATGACGGTGATTATTCGGATTCAACTCCAAAGCCTTTCGCTGATAGTCAACTGCTCCATCAGCGTCTCCCATAAATGCAAGACAGGCTGCGATAAGCTCAAGCACACCTGACTTGTCTTCATCAATCTCCAGCAATTGATTGTAATACTCGATCGCAGTCTCGAAGCGCAGACTGCTTTCCAGCTCATCACCTATCCGATAGTATGCTTTGAGAAGAGTGTCCAGATCAAAATGTGTTCTCAAAGTCTGAAGTCCTTTATCAATAAAACTCAGAGCAATTTCATCCTTTCCTTCCCTGATATTTCTGAAGCCCATTTCCAGCAGTGCAGGATAATAGTCCTCGCATTCAGAAATGATTTCCTCAAGAAAAGCAGCTCTTTCTTCCCATGTCATTTTGTCTTCTTCGAATAGCGGCATCATCTCATGGGCTATCATGCTGCAATAGCGAAAATCTGCAGCTTGCCATGCTTCTGTGTCTTGAATGGTTTTCTTGTTGTTCTTGCTCTCTCTTCCTGGACTATTCCGAATCACTTTTCTCCGCATGCTAACCTCCTGGAGGACGTCGTCTACAGAAAAGCAAAAATCGATGAAAACTCAAGCGGAATACACGGGGCTCAAATTGCAGAATCGCCCATTGTACATGGAGATACTTGATCTTACCATCTAAGAGTAACAGTCTAGCTGACCCCGATCTCCTCTTCTCTTTAGTATATACACTTTCTCCGGGGACTTTCCGCAGCAGGACTCAAATGAGGACCTTGATTTTGTCGATCTTTCCTGCGAAGCTAGAACTAACTGCTATTGGGGACTGAACCGTTTTTCGCTCCAGGGGCGCTATGCCCAGAAAAACGGATCTGTCCCGGGAATGTTCTGGCAATCCGTGTCTTCTGTTTTTCGCTTCCGATCATCTCCTGATCGCTCGCTTCACAGCAGTATCTGCGGTCACGCATCACATCCTGTTCTGGCTGACACGCTTCCGATGAAGCCCATTGCTGCAGTGCAGTGATATAATCGCTTTGAGGTGTTTGTTTTGGATTACAAGAATATCATTCATTCAGATCCAACAGTAATGATGGGCAAACCCGTAATAAAAGGAACGAGAATAACCGTTGAGCACATACTCGCTGAGCTGACTTCAGGCATGGATATTTCCGACATAGTAGAAGCACATCCTTCGTTTGATACGAATAAGCTCAGAGCAGCAATTGCTTATGCATTGAACCTATTAAGAAACAAGGAAGCGTAAGACTTCCAGATAGACAGGACCTTCTTATCACTTGTAACTGAAGATAACACTCACAGTGATAGCGAAAGGGATGAGAAGCAGAAAGGAGAAATCGCAGAATGGACAGAGAGTCAACACCGGCTGCAGTTAAGAGAATCGCTGAAGTGAAGGACGAATTGAAGCAACGCTTCAGCGTAGAACGGATCGGTGTTTTCGGCTCGTCAGCTAGAGGTGAAGACTCACCAGAGAGTGATATAGATGTGATCGTGGAGCTTTCTGAACCCACTTTTGACAACTACATGGAGTTGAAATATTGTCTCGAAGAACTCCTGCAAAGATCAGTCGATCTGGTCATTGCAGATACGGTAAAACCAAGACTAAAACCAATCATAGAGAGAGAAGTAATCTATGCCTAGAGATCCTCGCCTCTACCTGGATGACATTCTAGATGCAGTATCAGCAATTAACAGATACATTGACGACTACGACTATGTGAGTTTCGTTGAAGACAAGAAGACTCAGGATGCTGTAGTACGTAACCTTGAAGTTATCGGGGAAGCCGTCAACCATCTTCCAGAAACTGTCCGATCATTAGCAAATGACATTGAATGGAGGAAGATATCTGACCTTCGGAACATCTTGATCCACCAATACTTCGGCATCAGCGTTCCTGTTATCTGGGACATTGTCATGAACAAACTGAAACCTCTTCGCTCAGCCTGTGAAAGCATTCTTGAGCACCTAGAAGACGACTGAAGAAACGTTATCCTGTCCCGACTTTCTGCTTTCTATGGGACTAAATGATCATCCCTTGCTTCAGAAGAATCACCTGTCTCTGGGGTTGAGTCGCAAGTTGTTGGTTCTCGCAAACGACTCGGGACGGAACCGTTTTGGGTTCTAGGGGCGGATGCCCAAAAAACGGATCTGACGCTGTCAGCCCCGGGAACAAGGAACAGAGAACAGGGACCAGAAAAATGGAAACTGGTCCCGGGTTTGTTAGAGGAACATCTGTTTTGGCCGGCAAAGAAGGAAATGGCTGCTATTGGGGACTGAAACGTTTTTGGGTAAAGGGGCGGACGCC
>DLVL01000145.1 GCA_003444085.1 Kosmotogaceae bacterium
GGTGAAGTAGCCTATGCTTGAGCGGTAACAGCTATTTTTGGAGAACAGTTTCGAATCGGATGATTTCTCGAAAGTCCGCAGAATAGTCATAAGCATCGGGAAAATGGTGATGGCAGACAAAGAGAACATTCGACAGACTTTCAATCTAATCTGAAGGATACAGATTTTGCTCATGTGGAGATCGACTTTGTGGTTGATGAACTGCGGTTCAGATGCAGGGAACGTGGTGAAGAATTCTCTTCAAGAGATTACGAGACACACTGCCCTGAGTGCGGGGGTACTGTCGGGGTCCTTTCGGGTGATGATATCTACGTTTCCGAGATTGTCAAAGAATAGACAAAACTCAGATCGATCCTATCGCGTCTAAGTGAAGAAGCCAATGTTAACAAGTAGCGCTTCGATAGGAGGGGGGTTATATGAAACGTCATTCTTTTCTGTCACTCAGAATGCTTGTTGCGTTTTTGATAGTTTTGGCTGCTGCAACTGTGGGCGCAGCAGAGATGGTACTCGTGGAACGAGGAGTCTTCATGATGGGAGACACCTGGGGTGGAGGACGTAGCGACGAGCGTCCAGTTCATGAAGTTACTTTCACCTATGACTTCTACCTGGGAAAACATCCGGTCACGTTTGAAGAGTATGATCGTTTTTGCGCGGAGACCGGAAGATCTGAGCCCTCTGATGAAGGCTGGGGCAGAGGAACCAGGCCGGTGATAAACGTCAGCTGGTGGGATGCAATAGCTTACTGCAACTGGTTGAGTGAGTTGGAAGGCCTGCCCGTAGCTTACTGCCTGAGAGGAGAGCCTGATGAAGGACAGTTGCTTGACGCAGAGGGAAAGGTGACCACGGACATCACGGAAGTCGCAGGTTACAGACTACCTACTGAAGCCGAATGGGAATATGCAGCACGAGGTGGTTCCAGCCGACTCGTTTACAGATATTCCGGTAGCAATAACGCAGACGAAGTCGCATGGTACTGGGACAACTCATTCAATGAATGCCTTGGAGAGCGAACTCCCATGCCTGTGATGCAGAAGAAGCCAAATACGCTGGGAATACACGATATGAGTGGTAACGTGTGGGAGTGGACGACCGATCGCTGGTTCCTCTATTCCGATGAACCTGCCTTGGATCCATATATTCACACTGGACTGAGCCGTATGATGAGGGGCGGAAGCTTTTTGTATCCTGCAAGTGCTTCAGGTATTGCTTACCGCTTTAGTGCGCCCCCTGAACTTTTATCCAGGGATCTGGGATTCAGGGTAGCGAGAACCATCTCAGATTAGTTTGTCAGGTTTCAAGTGGAGACAAAGTTCGGGGCTGCATGATAGTGTCCCGCGCATAAGAGTATGCTGTTGAGCTCCTGTTCGGACGTAATACGAACTAGAAACATCTCTGGATAAAGATTACAAGGATTTGTGTTATCATTGACCTGAACACTTTTGCAGGGTATCAGCTTCTGGACCTTTTTTTGACAGGTCTACCAATGTTCTTGGTAATTGGCTGCTGGTGGGCTTTCAGTAAATCTTTAAGAAGAAACGAGAAACAATAATACGGCGACGTAGTCACGGAACATAACCGTCTTCTTCTGGAGAAGTGTATTGAATGGCTGGTAGAAAAAGATCATTCTGGATAAGAAGAATCGTTCGAACACTTGTTACTGCCTTCGGGGTCTCCCTAGTGGCTTTCCTGATACTACATCTAACTCCCGGAGATCCTGCAAAGATCATGCTAGGTCCTTATGCTTCTGAAGCTGCATACGAGGCAATCAGAGAAAGATATCATCTTAACGAGCCGCTTCCCCTTCAATATCTTTACTGGATATCGGGTGTTTTTAGAGGTGATCTGGGAGATTCAATACGATATAACAGACCTGTGCTTGAGTTAATCAAAGACCGCATAGGTCCAACTCTGGCGCTAATGGGGTCTGCACTGTTCATATCGATTACGTTGGGGATATTTCTGGGCATTGTTGCTGCAATAAAGAGGAATACTCCTATTGATTACTTTGCTACTTTTCAGGCAGTCTTCTGGCTTTCCATCCCGCCATTCTGGCTCGGAATCCTTTTTCTTTACATATTCGGGTTACAGCTCAGGTGGGTACCAATAGGAGGAATGGTGGGTTTTACCTCTTTGATATTTCCGGCTCTAACAATTGGGTTGAGAGACGAGGCCTGGTTTGCAAGACCGATGAGAGCAGAAATGCTTGAGGTTCTCAATCAGGACTACATAAAGGCTGTAAAAGCAAAAGGACTGAAATACTCCAGTGTGATTGTCAAGCACGCACTCCGAAACGCTCTAATACCAATGATTACAATGATTGCCTTGAGACTTCCATGGGTCATAGGAGGTTCGGTGGTAGTCGAAGTGGTCTTTTCGTGGGGCGGCTTGGGGAGTTTTCTTGTCAGCAGTGTCCTGGCAAGGGACTACCCTGTAGTTCAGGCGATCTTATTGCTTATCGCAATGCTTGTTGTAGTAGCAAACCTGGTTGCAGATCTTCTCTACAGTGTTATTGACCCGAGAATCAGGAAGGAGAGCTGACAATGTCTGATCGCGATCAAGCTCTTCTGGATGAAGCTGTCAAAGACATTGCCCGCCTCAAAAAGCAAAGAAGCAGTCAGCTCTATCTCGTCTGGCTCAGATTCAAGAAGAACAGGTTAGCACTTGTTGGGTTCATAATGGTTTGTATAGTGCTTTTCGTTGCTGCTTTCGCCCCTTTACTGACTCCTTACGATCCTTATGAAACGGATCCTTTTAACCGTCTGAAAGCCCCTTCGAGAGATCACTGGCTTGGAACGGACGAGTTGGGAAGAGACGTTCTTACACGGCTCCTTTACGGTACAAGGATAGCGCTGCTCATTGGTGTCCTGATTGTGCTCTTTGAGGGGACTATAGGCATATCTTTGGGGATTTTTTCGGGTTTCTTTGGAGGAGTCATCGACAGCATTGTAATGAGGCTGGTTGACGTTCTGCGTTCTTTCCCTGTGATAATTCTTGCGATGGCGATAGCTGGAATAATGGGTCAGGGTATCATGAATGTGATCATTGCGATGGGGATTGTTGGCTGGACCACTTATGCCAGAATGGTGAGAAGCAAGATTCTCTCGATCAAAGAATCGGACTATGTAGAAGCTGCAAGATCTATCGGTGAATCAAAAGCCTCGATTATTCTGAGATATATTCTGCCAAATACTCTGCCAACAGCAATAGTTATGGTATGCATAATGATGCCCACCGCACTGATAGCCAGTTCAACTTTGAGTTTCCTGGGTGTGGGGGTTCAGCCACCAACGGCTGATTGGGGTTCCATGATCTCAGCAGGGAGAGATTACCTTCTGGATGCTCCATGGATTTCCACATCAGCTGGACTCGCAATAATGTTCACAGTGCTTGGTTTCAATTTCATTGGGGACGGATTGAGAGACGCCCTTGATCCAACGATTAAGAGGGCCTAATAGGAGTCATAATGGCCAAAATTCTTGAGATAAGAGATCTGAAGCTCTCTTTTGAAACTGAAGAGGGAACGGTCGAAGCGCTTGATGGGGTCTATCTTGATGTTGAAGAAGGTCACTTTCATGGTTTGATCGGTGAGACAGGCTGCGGGAAGAGCATCACGGGGCTGACAGTAATTGGTCTTCTTGATAACAACGCCAGAATAGAGCGTGGAGAAGTGCTATTCAGAGGAAAAGATCTTCTGAAATTCACCGAGAGACAGTTCCAGCGGGAGATCAGAGGCAAAGAAGTTGCCATGGTCTTTCAAGATCCTGCGTCGTCACTCGATCCTGTGTTCAGCATTAAGGATCAGATGCTGGAAGCCGTTAGACTTAACAAGAAAGAAGAAAAACAATCAAATGAGAGAATCGTCAAAGAACTGTTGAACAAGGTGAAATTGCCCGATGTGGAGAGTTTGCTCGAAAAATACCCACACCAGCTGTCAGGAGGCATGAAGCAACGTGTCATGATCGCCATGATGCTTGGAAGAAACCCATCGATGCTGATCGCAGATGAACCCACAACAGCTCTTGATGTATCAATACAGGCTCAGTTCCTTAGGGTACTGATGGACTTGAAGAATACCACAAACCTGACGGTGCTATACATCACGCACAATCTGGCCGTTCTGACGGAGATATGTGATGAAGTCTCCGTAATGTATGCTGGACGAATAGTCGAAACAGCGTCGATAGGAGATGTATTCAACAATCCGAGCCATCCATATACCAGAAAGCTCGTCAACTCCATATTAAGGGCAGACAGCACTCTGGATAGTCTGGAAGAGATTCCGGGTTCTGTTCCCAGACTTATCAATCCTCCGCCAGGATGCCGATTCCATCCGAGGTGTGAGGAAGCAGTAGATGAGTGTAGCAGAGTGATTCCTCCTGTTAAGGAAATCGGGACCAATCATCTGGTAGCATGTCTCAGAAGGTAGAGGTTTTATGAGTAAAGAGTGGTTACAGGTAAAGGATCTCAGAAAACACTTTGAAACACCAAAGGGTGATCTTAGAGCTGTTGCTGGAGTTTCTCTCAAGGTCGAAAAAGGAGATTCTTTTGGACTCGTTGGTGAGTCTGGATGTGGAAAATCTACACTCATACGAACGGTACTGCGTTTGCTTGAGCCCACATCGGGTGAAATACTCTTTGACGGGAAAGATATTGCCAAGCTTGGCAAAACTCATATAAGGCGACTGCGTAAGAAGATGGGTCTGGTGTTTCAAAGCCCGCATTCTTCTCTCAATCCTCGCATGACGGTTTACGATACACTGGCCAGGCCATTGCTGATTCATGGCATAACGAAAAACAAGAGAGATACAACGATAGAGATTGTGAAGCTATTGAAGCTCATGGGTCTTCAAGCAGAACACATGATCAGATATCCTCACGAACTAAGTGGTGGCCAAAAGCAGAGAATAGCTATCGCGAGAGCTCTTGCGGTGAATCCGGAGATTGTGTTTCTTGATGAACCAACGTCCGCTCTTGATGTCTCGGTTCAGACGAAGATCCTGAAGCTGCTGGACTTTGCCAAGCAGGAGAAGCAGCTGACATACTTCTACATATCTCATGACATCAACCTGATAAGAGTGGTCTCAAACAAGATGGGAGTGATGTATCTGGGAAAGATTGTTGAGATTGGCGATACCGGTACTGTAATGGCCAATCCGCTCCATCCATATTCCGTGGGGCTCTTCGAAGCGGTTCCTGATCCGGATCCCGATAAGAAGCTGCCAGAGCTCATTCTAAAAGGGGAGGTCCCCAGCCCTGTAAATGCACCTTCAGGTTGCGTTTTCCACCCCAGGTGTCCATTTGCATGGGAAAAGTGCGAGAGAGAAGAGCCAAAACTCTTGAAGCAAAGTGACCAAAGAGAAGTTGCGTGTCACAAGTATTCGTGAACCATCCATTCCAAAAGGAGGGTGACAAATGAGGAAGTTCGTACTGGTGTTAGTAGTCCTCAGCATGATCATTGCGGGACTCGGTATTGCAAAAGACACGGTGGTGATTAATCTCCAGGCTGAGCCATCAAGATTGAACCCAATAATCTATCAGGACACAGAAACCTCGATGGTTCTTGAGTCAATCTATGCACCGTTGCTTGACTTGACTGAAGACGGAGACTTCACTACTGAAGGTGCTGTAACAGAACGCTTCACGATAAGTGATGACGGTCTTGTCTACACCTTCTACATCAAGCAGGGAATCAAGTTTCACAACGGCGATCCACTCACCGCAAGAGACGTGAAATTCAGCTATGAGTCGTTCATGGATCCAGATCTCGGTTCTCCACATAACAGGTACTACGCCGGAATTGAAGAAATCGTTCTCGTTGATGATTACACACTCGAGATTCACTTGAAGGAGCTGGATATTGCTTTTCTTACCCTGGCGAGACTCAGGGGAGCCGTGATGCCCAAGGATTACATTGAAAGCGTTGGCTGGGATGAATATGAAAGGCATCCGATTGGGGCCGGACCTTACAAGTTCGTTAGGCGTGTGCCAGCTCAAAGTATTGAACTCAAGAGATTTGAAGACTACTTTGGTGAAAATGCCAAGATCGAGAATGTTGTCTTCAGGTATTACCCGGAGATGTCCACTGCGATCATGGCTATACGCGCCGGGCAGGTAGACTTCATTGGAGAGCTTCCCACAGACGAATTCAATGCGCTCAAGAGAACAGCTGGTGACGATCTGAATTTCGGGACTTATGAGCGGTTTGAAGACCACAGAGTAGTCTTCAACAAGAGACCCGGAGAGCCTTTTGCAGATGTCCTGGTCAGGCAAGCAGTCAACTATGCAATCGACAGAAGCGAGATCATTGCTTTGACCAGGCCAGGGATGGCAACGCCCGCTGTTGGACGAGTACCAACATTCCATCCTGCCCATGCTGCAGATGCACCAGCTTATGAGGTAGATCTTGATAAGGCTCGAGAGCTGCTTATTGAGGCAGGATACCCCGATGGTTTCAAGACCCAGATCTTTGCTCCTTCCAACCACAGGGAGAGGGTGCTCGAAGTCCAGCAGATTCAGCGGCAGCTTGCTCGAATCGGTATCGAAGCAGAAGTTGTTGCCGTGGAATGGGGAACGTATCTTGACGTTACAGCTGACGGTGAAGCTCCGATGTTCAGAGAAAGATGGTCAGCATCTGCTCCTGAACCGATTAGTTTCATAGAGAGCTGGCACTCTGAATCCAGTTGGAATCCCATCTTTGGAACGTATTATAACGAAGAAGTGGATCGACTGGTTGATCTTATAAGGGTTACCATTGACACGGAAGAACGATGGGAACTCTATCGGGAAGTTCAGAGAATTGCCATGGAAGATGCAGTATGTGTGCCTCTTTACTATCCTCTTGTCGGAGAAGCCTACAACAAGGATCTCTACATTCCTGAAGATCTCTGGAATCCCTTCAAGAGACCCATTTCTGCGGTGCACCGCTGGGAGTGGAGATAAGAAGTTCTTTCCGGGGCAGTATCCCTATGGATACTGCCCTTTTTTCTAAGATGAGCTGAAATGGACCGCCAGCATGCAGATTGTTGCAGGAAAGGGTGTATTAGATGAAAGAGATTGATGAACTGAAATCCAGAGCGATTGGACTTGCTGATTCGCTCAAAGAAGAGCTCCATGAAATTGCCCGTTATCTCAAGGAGAACCCGGAGATAGGGTTCTCTGAATTCAAGGCAACTGAGCTCATAACTAAGAAACTCAGAGATCATGGTTTCGAAATCAGCTTCCCATTGAGAGATATTCCGACCAGCTTCATTGCAGCACACAAGGGCAAGGTTCCGAGGGCAAAGATCGCGTTCATGCTTGAATACGACGCACTTCCGGACATTGGACATGGTTGTGGGCACAATCTTATTGGCGCTATGGGTTACCTTGCAGCAGTTGTCTCTTCTAAGCTTGAATTGCCTGCAGAAATCGCCGCTGTCGGTTGTCCGGGCGAAGAGAATTTCGGTGGGAAAGTTGTTATGGCCTCTGAAGGTCTTTTTGATCGTTACGATGTTGCTATGCTTGTTCATCCAGCAACAGAGACGGGGGTTTTCTCAACTTCAAACGCACTTGATGCCATCGAATTCGTCTATCATGGTAAGGAAGCTCATGCTGCAGGATGTCCGGAAAAAGGAGTGAACGCACTTGATGCTGTTATCCTGCTCTTCAATGGTATAAATGCCCTTAGAGAGCATGTTACTTCAGATGTCAGGATACACGGAATAATTGCCGAAGGCGGGAAGGCTGCAAACGTGGTTCCGGCAAAGGCGGTTGCACGCTTCTACTTCAGGGCCGCAGAGCGAGAATACCTGAACGAGGTTGTCAGGAAAGCGCATAACATCGCACAGGGCGCGGCAATGATGACTGGTGCGGAACTGGAATGGAATAATTACGAGAGATCAAACGACAACTTCGTGGCAAACAAACCTCTTTCTGAGGTCTTTAAGGAAAACCTGGTTCATCTTGGCGAAACCAACATAAGACCGCCGAAAGAAGGATTTGGCTCCACCGATGCTGGTAATGTCAGTCATCGGGTTCCGACAATCCATCCTTATATCGCTATATGCGATAAAGACGAGTTCACATCGCACACAAGGGAGTTTGCTGATCACACGGTCAGTGACCGGGCACTTGATAAAGCACTGCTCGCTGCAAAAGCGATGATTTTGACTGCGATCGATCTCGCCTACGACACGAGCAAACTGGAAAACATCAAGAAAGCATTTGAAGGACAGAGAAGCTAAATAGTCAGGAACATTCTTTGAAGGGGATTGAACGAAGAACGCTCAAGAAGCGAAAGCGCAAGATCTGCGGCAAAGCGAGTTGCTAGGTTCGGTCAAGAAACGGGGGGGCAAGATCAGGCCCGAAGCGGACTGACGAGAACCACGCTGAGAAGCGTAAGGCAGATGTTTGAGGAGGCGAATAGCCTTGGAAACCACCCCAAACAGAATTGACGAGATCATCAAACACGCCTATGATAAAGGAATAAGGAACGCAAAGACTATATCACCCAGTTCCATTGTTACTGCAGAATGGGTAAGGCTTAAGTGCCAGTATGGATGTGATGGCTATGGCAGAAGCCTTACCTGTCCCCCGTTTTCTCCGGAACCGTCGACAACACGAAAGATTCTTGATGAATATGAAATGC
>DLVL01000013.1:0-11682 GCA_003444085.1 Kosmotogaceae bacterium
TAGGTTGCATGCGAGCCAGAATTGCACAGATCGAGAACGTCGAATTCCTCATCGTAGTGTCTGACGTCAGCAAAGAGGACAGGAGAGCGTGACAGGAGTTTGAGTATCTGCATGGTCAGTGCAGCGTCAGAATCCGCTTCGGTAGCACACACGACAGGTTCATGGTTTCCGTCCCAATCGTAGGGATCGTTCATGAAGGCCTCAGTGATATCCATCGTCACGAAGTGGTTTGTGAGTTCAGGCTGTGCTTTGATACCGATGAAGTCAAGTTCTTCCTCACAAACAATGTCGTTCACAGCATAGTAGCTTCTGATCTGCTTTTCCAGTTTCTCTGGCGTCAATTGTTTGCCATCGTAGTGAATTCTTCGAACCCTTGCTTCCAACCATTCTCTTGCTCTGGATACTTTCTCGGGAGAAATCTCAGCGCTACGCCTGATGATTTCGTACTGGTCGATATGTTCGATGTCCACACCAAAAAGGCTATTCCACAAATCGACATTTGGAACAGCGGTGTACATGCCCATAGGCCTTCCGCCAAATAGGCCACACCTCATTCCGACAAGCCGTTTCCGCGCAGAAGAAGCTCTGATATATGCCAAAGCCTCTCGCAAGACTTTCGGGTCTTCCATGTTTCCCCAGATCCTCTTACACTTGGTCCCGTCGTGGTCCAGGCTGCCCGCCGCTGCGAGCATTCCAACCATTCCAGGGAACCTGGGGTTAATGTTGCCAAAGAGGAGAAATGGACCAGGAGCGAACTTACTGGCGATAACACTGAAATGGGGGAAGGCCCAAACAGCGTAGTTGAACACTGTCATTTCTACCCCCATTGCGTTCAAGCGCAGGGCTTCCTTCTTTGCAACGGAAGGTTTCCAGATGAGTTCCTCTGCAGTAATCACTTCGATTTCTCCTGTGGCTTCCAGGGCACTCTTCAGTCTAGATTCAAAGTCTTTGTTGATTTTGACCAGATCGTTGTGAACAAACTCTCGTCCATCAGAAAAGGTCATCAACCCAACCCTAATCTTTGACAAGACAGTAACCTCCTTTCTACTTCGATCTAATGATGAAAATCCTTCTCACTTGTTCTGCTATTCAGTCTAACAGATCAGTGACCCTTGTTGAAAGTAACACCGGATATGTGTTTCTGCTATGGTCCTAGTTAGTCCTGAAGCTATAATCTTGAGTGAATCGGATCAGGTTACTGAAATCTGATATAAGGAATCACATAATGACAAGGTATTCTGGCAGTCTGTTGTAAGCGATTGAGTGAAGACTCATGACGCATTGACTGTGGGGAGGCAAGATCTTGTGACTTCAGTTTGCTGGATAGGTATACTCCGCGTAGTAACAGGAACGGATATTCCTGAAAGATTGCTCAGAGGTATCGCAAGTGCTCCGGATAAGGCTGAGCCTCAATCAAATGGCATCCCGCATAACATATGATCAAAGCAATCGCAATATACTTATGATTTGATCAGACCGATTCAGAACGGTTCTCTTTTTGAGTGAAGCCTTTCTATGAATCTTGTCACCTGATCGTGAGCATTTCCTGGATACAACAGCCCTGATCGGGTAGCGGTTTCCTCTGCAACCAGGCGGAATAGCCCAAGTGACACAAAAAGGCTTCTCCAAATGTCTCTTTCATCGTAATGAGCAAAAGCGTGACGAAGCTCTGTAATAATTCGAGGATCCGCCCATTGTTCAAAGAAACGCATGCCATGCCATGTATCGTGATCCTTCCCCTTCTTCGCAAGAGCATGCCACTTGGCCATCCTGATCAATCGTTTCTTCATGTAGTCATCACTGCATTCCTTAGCAGTCAGGAATTCGCCACGTCGAAGTTTTTTCGCTGTTCAGACTGCATGGTAAAGGAAATCACTGACCAGTTGGTCGAACTCTTCCTGAGAGGGAAGACTTGCTTTCTTGTGTGTCTTTGCTGCGAGTCCCAGGTCCTTTAACCTGTCATCCTTGTCAAGAATCACCTCCACTCCGCGGCGCAGTGTTTCTTGCACATCATCAGGAGCGTCCTTGCTTAGCATGATTGGCATGTCACTGGCCGAGAATACTGCATAGTCAACGTCAAAACCCCCTTCATATAGCACACGTCGCTCCATTCCATGTCCTGCACCTGAAGGCTCAAGAAATGTTAGGCAGTAGTTGCCAGTTTCTCTGATCCATTCACAGTCGGAAAGAAATGCTTCTGGATCATCGGCAAATACCGCAATATCCAGATCGGACCATTCATCTGCAGGATTGTCCGAAGTTCTGGCACGAGACCCAACGATCATTGCTGCCCGAATGCTATGTTGCTCCTCAGCCCATGCTGTGAATTTCCTAATAATCTCTCTGTATCGATCTGCTGTCAATTCCATGCAATTCCTCCTGGCGGTTACGCAGTGTAGCTCTTCGTGATGAACAAAGTTGTACATTTGAACATACCTGAAAAAAACCAGTGCTGCAACATGGTGCTTCATTAGCTTCTCAAACCAGGAGCGTGCTATTCTATGGGAAAGATTGCTCTAAAAGGTTTGTAATTGTGGCTCCAAATTAAGAGGAAAGGAGAAATCATTATGGTTGAGATCCGCGAACTTAAACCTGATAGTTTGGTCAACAGAGTGGTCACGTTCGAATATGAGAGCGGTTTATACTATGACGTTACCGTCGAAAAGACGCTCACAGGGTGGGAGATAATGCTAACTCTTCGGGAGTTTGACAAACCATTCGTCAGGAGATTCGAGGAAAGACTCATTGAAGATTACAAGACTGACCCTCGCATCTTTGCGGCATTTGTTGATGATGAAGAAGCTGGTCTTGCTTTGATCGGGAGATTATGGGAAGGCTCATATAGGGTCTGGGACTTCTACGTATGGCAGGAGCACAAAAGAAGAGGAATCGGTAGAGCGCTGATGAAGCAAATAGAAGACACTGCAAGGTCAGAAAACTCTCGGAGGATAGTTCTTGAAACACAGAGTTCCAACTATCCCGCGATAAGCTTCTACCTCAGTTGCGGATTCCAACTCTGTGGATTCGATACGTCCTGTTACTCGAATCAGGATATTGAAAACAAAGAAGTAAGGCTTGAATTTCATAAGCTGCTCAAATAGAGACAGCTGATCCTTTCCAAAGACGGCATAACACCGAGACCTGCTACTTAGATCAATCTACTATTATTTCTTCGGTTTTTGTTTCTCCCAGGCCGTAGTCAACTTCAAGGAAGAACTTATAGAGGCTTTGGTCTTCTTTGGGGATTCGGTAGTTTACAGTTCCTTCACGGAAGTTCATAGGCCCATCAAATGGGTATTCAAGATTGCTAATCTCTTCTCCTTCTTTGAATACCTTGACTCGAGCGCCAGTTATGCTCCGTTCGTCATGTTTGATCACTGCTTGTACCATGAACCTGAAAGAATAGTGCAGTTGAGCGTCAGTTGTTGAAAAAATCTGCGCTGAGAAATGATAACGCTGAACTTGGAAGACATCAGCAGGAATGACGTATTCTTCACTGTACTTCTCAATACCATTGACATTCATCAGGACCTGGTATGCATAGTCGCTTGTAGGAACAAGGTTAGCGACCGCTGTATATACCCCTTGCTCTTGTCGCAGTTCAAGCAATCTGATAAGTCCTGTGTCTCTGTCCTTCAGCAGAAGCTCCATGTAGGGTGTTTCCACTTGTGCAAATGTAAGATTGATTCTCACGACCGCACTCTCAAGGTTAATGCTTTCAAGTCGGTAGTCTTGCGATCTGAGCAATCGTGAAGGCTCTGTCATCATTTCCTTCATTTCAGACAAGTCCCACTGAAGAGACCCCACTCTTGCTTCCAGAGCACTCATCCTTGTGAAAGATATTGAGCTTTCTCGTTCCAATGATTCAAGTCTGCTTCTGAGTTCCATGAGTAGAAGGGTATTCATCACAACCAGTATCATCAAGACTGCTCCAAGAACCAATACCAAAACTGTCTTCATTCTTCTTCCTCCAGTGTATTTGCTGGTCTATGAAGTATTAAATACGATCCAAACGATGTACATTAAGAAGCATTATAAACCATCCAGCAAGTCTTTGTAGCCCTTTTTTTGCCACCTGAAGAAGACGCGGAGGTCCTATTCTCAGAGAAACCTGAAACGATGCCATAGATCGGTAACAATGATCTGATACTGTGATCAGGACTGCGTAATGACTACCATTCCGGATTGTGGGTTGAGCCGTTTGTCCCCGCGAGGAGAATCAGTGACAGGTGAAACCCTTGAGAAAGACGAGGGTAGGCCGTGGCAGTCAAACTCTGCAGACTCCCTCAGTTCGTGGTGAAGATGACACCATGATGTACAACCTGAAAGACCCAGATCTGCGATTCTGGTATTTCGTTCAACTCTCTGGCCTTTCTTCACTTTGAGCGATCCTTTCATCAGGTGAGCAAGAAGGCTGTACTCGCCATTCTCGTGGTCAATGATGACATGGTTGCCAAAGAGAGAAACCGGGTTATCAAAGAGCTTGAACTCTTCAAGAAGTGGTGTCTCAGGGATGCATTTGATAATCATATTGTCATCTCCTCATGTACGGTATACTAAGGAAAACTCTGTCCTGAGTCAGACAAGCACAGGCATAATCCAGAATGAGTCCCTTCAGAAGACGACTTATTGGTCTCTGAAAAGGCATCAGAAGCAATCTCTTGTGCCATACAATCTCCGATCAGTCAAACCGCCACAATCAGTTACCATATATTACTCAGGAAAGGATGATCGAACACAGAAGTTGTGTTCGATGAAAACTACGTGTTAGAATCTGATTGGATCTGTGGACGGCACTTTTGGAGAAGGAGAGAGAAATGCTGCCGCTGAGAAATCGCCTGAAAAAGTTCTTCGACAAGCACGGAACCATCAGCAGTTATCTTCACAGAGATCCAGTGATTCAGGAAACTCTCTTTCTGAAAAACAGACGGAGATTCCGAGTTTTCAGAACCCTGAACATTCTGTTCTCTTTTCTTATCTTCATCCCTGTCATAGGATCGATTTGGAGGTTCAACTTTCCTCATTTCATTGGCTATTTGCTATGTGTTGCAGCGGTCTATGGCACATGGCTTACAGAAGCGATTACGGGAGCGACAATATTTGAAGAGGCCCGGCTAATGACCATATACTCAGTTATGTTGCACAGTGTCTTTGGTGTGTGGTTCCGTTTTTATGACCGTTTTTCTATCTATGATAGTATCCTTCATTTCAACGCAGGAATATGGCTTGCATTTCTGGTCTTTCCGTTTGTTCTGGGTGTCGAACTTGCCTGGTCAAGGCTGAGAACACCTTCACTCTTCTGGAAGGTGAATATCTATACGTTTGCTCTGGTGAATTTGCTGGGGGTTCTTTGGGAAGTCGGTGAATTCATATCCGACCAAATATTCGCTGGTTATCCTGGCTACAGAATGGCACAGGAAGGGAATTTTGATACGATGACTGATATGATCCTAAACAATGTTGGAGCAGTCGTTGGAATATGGTTTCTGTGGCGTCTCATAGGGAAGAGACATGAACTTGACGATATTCTAGAGAGGATAGGTAGGGCACTCAGAGACTTTGTGAACAGAAGGCATCCTGATGAGGAAGATGCTGAAACGATACAGACGAAAGATCCAGCGGAATAGCCTTTCGAACATTTGAGTTCCACTGTTTTGACAGCGAAGAGATCCGTACTCAAACTTCTTTGAAGTCTTATAGATCCTCTGATAGAATCTAGTTGAATGGAACAACAAAGACAGAAATCTCTACTGAATTAGGGAAACCGGTGCAAGTCCGGTGCGGTCCCGCCACTGTAAACGGGGACGAAATCCACAGAACGCCACTGGCATTGCTGGGAAGGCGTGGAGAGTAGGAAGATCCGTGAGTCAGGAGACCTGTTCAGAAGAGTTCTTACACCATCGTCTCGTGGAAAGACGATGGTGAAAACGCATTTAGGAGGTGTGGCAATGAAGAAGATTCTATGTATTATTGCAGTGTTTTCAATGTCTCTTGCCCTTTTCAGTACCACTTTTGTCGACGATCTAGGAAGGCTTGTCACTCTGGATAGAGTCCCTGAAAGAGTAGTTGTGGCAGCTCCTGCAGTAACGGGTTTCATAGAGTTTCTCGGAGTGACCGAAAGGATAGTTGGAGTTACTGATTGGGACAACCTGGCTGGACGGGAAGGTATTGAGAAAATCGGAAATGTCGTTCCTCTGAATCTTGAGAAGATCATGTCGCTTGAACCTGATATCGTGTTTCTGACCGGTGGGTTCCAGGAACCGGAAGTCTCAAGACTGGAGAAGATTGGCATCAACGCCTTTGTTGTTAATCCAACGTCTTTTGAGGAGATATATCGGAGCATAGCGATTATCGGAGCGGTGCTGGGTATACCAGAAAGATCCAGATCCTTGTCAGAAGAATTCAGAAGTGCTGTGCTTGATATTGCAAGAGAAACCTTTGCGATTCCCATGGAGAAAAAGCCCAGGGTAATATATACGATGATTTCGGGAGACGTCACGGACATCTGGACATGTGGTACAGGATCTTTCTTGAATCAAGCCATCGCCTACGCAGGAGCTTTGAATGTTGCCGCACCATATACTGGTAACGATGGCTGGTTCCCGGTAGGACCCGAGTTTGTTGTGAACTCAAATCCTGACATCATTCTGGTTCCCTATTACTATGAGGGTGGACAGGAAGAGGTAGTCAGTACGATAAAGAACTACAGACCTTTCTCCTCGGTGGAAGCGGTGAAAAATGACAGAGTCTACCCGATTGACGGGAATCTCGTTGCACACGCTGGGCCGTCTTTTCTCGAGATCGTGGTGACGTTGAACGGCCTGTTTTTCAAAGAGGATAAGAGTAGATGAAAAGTGTTGCGGCATTCCTGGTGATCCTGTTAGGGAGCCTGCTTCTTCTGCTATTAGCATCAACTTTTGGAACGGTGCATTTCTCTATCACCGAAGTCATGAGGATCATTGTCAATAGACCCGAGACTGTTAGAGCCAGTGTATATTTGAACCTCAGGTTACCAAGGGTGCTGATGGCCTTTCTTATAGGAGCAGCTCTCGCGGTTTCAGGTGAAGGACTGCAGTTGACTTTGAAGAATCCCCTTGCCGATCCTTATATAATTGGAATATCCGCAGGAGCTTCTTTCGGCGCTGTTTTGTCTCTTTTTCTGAGAGAAGTATTCAGATTCACGATTAGCCTGGAGCTTCTATCTCTCTTTTTTGCTCTTACAGCAGCATTTCTCACTTACTACGTTGCTAGAAGAGGCGGCAGCGCTTCTGTCACATCATTAATACTTAGTGGAGTGATTATCTCATTCTTGTTCAATGCAGCCGTGACGTTTCTGGTGGTCTTTGCGTGGCGTAACATAATCACCTTGCATTTCTGGTCACTCGGATCACTTTCTGGTGTATCGTGGGAAGATATTCTCAAATTCACGCCATTTGCGGTAATCCAGTTTCTGGCTTTTATGGTGCTTCGTCGGAAGATGATCATCATGGCTGCTGGTGAAGAACATGCCATAACGGTGGGACTTAATCCAGAGAGAATCAAGGGTGCAGTATTCTTCCTGGTTGCCTTAACAGTTTCTATAGCGGTTTCTATAGCAGGGCTTATAGGATTCGTCGGACTTGTAATTCCCCATATAGTCAGAATGATCTTCGGCGTAGATTCAAGAGCTGGTCTTTTGGCAAATAGCCTTGTTGGTGGTGCTTTTCTGGTTGCCTGTGACACCGTTGCTCGGACATTGTTCCAGCCAACGGAATTGCCTATTGGTGCTATTACTGCTCTGGTGGGAGCTCCCGTTTTCATATATCTTTTGCGCCGAAAGGAAGTTATTGGAAGTGGGTAGAGCAGCGGAAATAAAGGCCTTGAGATACTCTTACGGTAACGGAGATGTTCTTAACGGAATTGATCTTGATGTAGAACGCGGTGAAGTTATAGGTCTTCTGGGAGAGAATGGAAGCGGTAAAAGCACGTTGTTGAAGATCATCGCAGGAATCTTGAGAGATTACGAAGGAAGCGTAAGAGTGTTTGATGAAGAAGTCTCCAGAACGACCAACAAGCGATTGGCCAGAATGATAGCTTATCTTCCGCAGTTCTTTGTGCCCACCTTCGATCTTAGAGTTAGGACTATAGTCACTTTTGGAAGAAACCCATTTGTGGGATTTATGAAGGGTCTCACTGGTAATGATATTGAGATCGTTAATCGCTCGATGAAAGCAGCAGATGTCATTGGGTTCTCGGAAAGACTGTATTCGACGCTCAGCGGAGGGGAAAGGCAGCGAACCGTTATTGCCAAAGCACTGGCCCAGGAAGGGAAAATGCTCCTGATGGATGAGTTTTCTGCGCATCTGGATCCTGGTCATTCTCAGAAGGTTACGAAGATCGCACTGGAACTGGCAAGAGAGAAGAAGCTTTCGGTAATAGCGGCCTTTCATGATATCAATCAGGCCATCAGCATGTCAGACAGGTTGCTCTTTCTCAAAGATGGTAATGTGATTGCACTTGGTAGTTCTGATGAGGTAGTCAACGAGAATCTGATGAAAGAAGTCTATGATGCTGATACCTGCATACTGGAGAATCCCGTAAACAAGAAGCCTCTCGTGATATTTTCCTGATAATTGGTTTTTGAATCCAGATGTTTTGTTGAAAGGGCTCACTGTGATATAATAATGCCGTGTTTGCCCGTATCTTTAGGAAAACAAGGGGGGCCGTCTCAGCTCAGCGATAACTGAGACGGCGCTTTTTATTTTCCAGGAAGTCTCATTCCTGGTATTCAAACGAAGCGATGAAAGTCACAGATTCCCTTGCCACGAAGAGACTCACATGATCACCTTTCATGATGCTTCCCACTGCAAATTCGTAGTCTTCCAGCGATTTGACCGAGAAGAACTCACCCATTATGCTTACTTTGGTTATTATGTCATCTGCTCTTATACCAACTATTGAAGCAGGTTTTCCGGACTTCACTTCCTTAACTATTACACCGTCTATTTCCCTTTTTATACCCAGCCTTTCAATGTCTTCTGCTGTAAGAGCTGCAACTACAAGGCCGAGTTTATCATCAGCAAGAGTTTCTTCAGGAGGTTGCTCCGAAGAAAGCAGCTCTCTTTCGTGGCCCAGGATAACTTCAATTTGAAGCACTTCGCCCATACGATTCACTGTTATTGTCACAGTGGCACCAGGAGGATAGTTCCTGATCGCTGCTCCAAGGCTTTCTGCACTGGTTATGTCCTGATTATCTACTTTCTTGACCACATCGAGAGGCCTTATACCTGCTCTGTCTGCGGGTCCACCCGGAACAACGTCGGTGATTAGAGCTCCAGTGTTGGTCTGTAGGTTCAGAGATTTGACGAGATTCTCATTGACTGTTCTGTGGTAAACACCCAGGAAGGCCTTTTCAGCAACCCCGCTCTCAATGAGTGCATCGACAAACCTCATGGCAACATCTATAGGGATGGCAAAACCCAGGGCTGTCCCCACTTGTGGTGCAACGAGTGCAGTGTTTATACCAATAACCTCCCCATGGATATTGAGCAAAGGCCCGCCACTATTTCCTGGATTGATAGCAGCATCGGTTTGAATTAGATTAGAGTAGTAACCAGAACCGTCGGGCTTAGGAATTTGCCGCTCCACCGCGCTAACTACACCAACAGTAACGGTTTGCTGGAATCCGAGAGGATTACCTATCGCGATTGCCCACTCTCCGATTCTGAGCATGCTGGAACTACCAATCTTGATTGTAGGGAGCTTTTTATCTTCTGCATTGATCTTGATTACAGCAAGATCAAGCTCTCTATCGCCGCCAATGTACTCAGCTGGATAAGTGCTTCCGTCCAGCAGAGTAACCTGAATCCTTGTAGCGTTCTGCACAACATGGTCGTTCGTCATTATGTATCCTTCTTCGTCAAAAATGAAGCCTGAACCTATACCTTCCCTTGGTGGTATGTCACCAAAGAACCTGCGAAAGAATTCATCAAGAAAAGGATCAAGGCCACCGAAAGAGTCCCTTACCTGTACCTCAACTCTAACCACTGCAGGAGCCGCGACTTCCACAACGTTCACTATGGGATTCTCGTAATCAGGATTCACAATTGCAAAAGTGGTTAGTGCAAGAACTACAACAACGACTGAAACTAAGATTCTTTTCATAACATCACCTCTTCATCCAAGATATTTGATAATCGCAACTCAAAGTTATGACAGAAAACAGTCCTGACTTTGTTCAGGAGTTATCTGTAAGATTCTCATAAGCGGAGTCTATGTCTGTGTATAACGCGGGAAGCTTGCCTTGAGTATCATCTATCGAAGAATCGATCAAGATCTTTCAGTCCTATCTTCATAATCAGTGGTCTACCATGCGGACATACAGGCATTTCAATGTTACTCATTCTGACCAGGAGCTCACGGAGTTCTTCTTCTGAAAGCTTGTCCCCGGTCTTGACAGCTCTTCTACAGGCCATGGAAGAGAGGATATTGTCGAAGACCTTTTCGGGACCTTCGAGCACTTCAAGACGCAATTCTTCAATGATCTCATGCACGAGCGTACTGACTTGCGTCACATCGATCATCTGCGGAACGCCCTTAACAAAAAGGCTCGAGTTTCTGAGAATTACCTGGAAGCCGAAGTCTTCCAGTCGTTCACCCTTCTGAGCAAATGTCTCAACTTCAAGCTCATCCAGTCTTATCTCAATCTCAGATGTCAAATACTGTGATGGGAAATGTTTCGATGTTTTCAACTGGTCAAACAGGATTCTCTCATGTGCTGCGTGCTGATCGATAATCATCAGTGAGTCGTCTGTGCGAGCAATTACATAACGTTCGTTGAGCATGCCCACGAGAGTGAGATCTGAGATACTCTCTGGAATAGCCATCTCTCTGTCAAATCGATTGAGTCTATCAGTAGAAATACTTCTGAAATCACTCGCTCTGAGAGGTTTTGCTGTGCCATAGCCTCGTGTTGTTGTAGATTCATTAAGCTTGAGAGGGCCCTGTCTTCGGGCCGGTGGTTCATTCTCAGCTTTATTCTCTTCATCGGTTTGCGATGCTCTGTCTCTGTCTATGGTAATCCTGAAACTCTGTCTACCTCGCAGAGCTTCCCGAACAGCACGCTGTAATGCGTTCAACACAGGCTGGTTCTGACTGAATTTGACCTCGAGCTTCTGAGGATGAACATTAACATCTATCTCTGATGTATCGACGTGAATAAACAGCACAGTGGATGGGAACCGCCCTTTCATGAGGGATTCTCCATAACCTCTTTCCACAGCGAAATTTAGAATAGGCATTCTAACATATCTTCCATTGATGAAGAGATTCTCTCTCAGGCGATTCCCTCTGAATTTCTCTGGAAGGGTTACAAAGCCGGACACTCTGACATTCTTTTCGGAAAGGTCTACAGGAATCAGATCGTCTCTTTCAAGGTCAGGATATACTGATAGGATTCTCTCCAGTGGCTCTTCGGTTTTCACAACATTGTAGACGGGTTCTCCGTCTCTTCTGAACAAAAAAGATATCGCCGGACTGCCAAGCATGAATCTCTGAAGTGTCTCAGTAACCATGCGCGCCTCAACCGTGGAGGACTTGAGGAATTTCCTTCTGGCTGGAGTATTGAAGAGAAGGTCAAAGACTTCGATTGAGGTTCCTGGTGAGCACTGTACATTTGATTGTGAAGTCAATGATCCTCCTGAA
>DLVL01000013.1:11802-18274 GCA_003444085.1 Kosmotogaceae bacterium
TCGGGAAACGCTCGCAATAGTTGAGAGAGCTTCTCCACGGAATCCAAAAGTGTGAAGGCTTTCCAGGTCTTCAAGCGATTTGATTTTACTAGTGGTATGCGGTCTTAGAGCAACAAGCATTTCATCAGGCAACATCCCCGAACCGTTATCTCTAACACGTATGTACTCTTTTCCCCCCTGTCGGATCTCAACTTCAATGTCTTCTGCTCCAGCATCCATTGCGTTCTCTATCAGTTCCTTCACAACCGAGTAGCATCCGGTTACTACCTCTCCGGCTGCGATCTTGTTTACAATATCTACGGGAAGTTCGTGAATTCTCAAGGCCTATCATCTCCAGTGAGCTTTTCTCTCAGATTGAAGAGAAGCACTGCTGTCGCAGCAGAGACATTAATCGAGTCAACGCCATCAGCCATCGGTATTGTGAGAAGAGCGTCACACTTTTCTCTAACAAGTCTTCGCAATCCTTCGCTCTCGTTTCCCATGACAAGAGCGCTTCGTTCAGCGTATGGAACTCTAATGTAGTGCTCTCCCTGAGTCGAACTCCCATAGATCCAATAGCCCCAGTCTTTTAGAGTTTCCATCGCTCTTACGAGATTAACCACGCGTATAACAGGGATTCGAAATATCAGACCTGAAGAAACCTTAACAACAGCAGGGGTTACCTGGGCAGAGGCCCTGGAAGTAATAACAAGGGCATCTGCGCCGGCAGCGACCGATGTTCTTGCAATGGCTCCAAGATTATGGGGATCCTGCACACTATCAAGCATGACAACTATGGAAGGCCTGTCAGAAGGCAAATTACTGATTAGATTGAGTTCTGCATAAGGGAACTCTCTGAGTTCAACCAGCACTCCCTGGTTCTTCTTTTCGCGCGAAAGATTAATCAGGACTCTTTGAGAAGCTGTTTCTACCCTGAGTCCTTTGCTTTTTGTCTGGTGCATGAGTGTCTTGAGTTCAGGATCAACATTCTGCTGATCGGTAAAGAGGACCCTTCTGATCTTTATTGTCTTTATTGAGGCTCTCGGGAGTGCCAGAACCTCCTTCAGTACGTTCCTACCGTGAAGATACAACAGAAATCACTGCCTCAAGTAGTTCGCGTATTCTTTGATACTTCTTTTTCAGGAAGAGGTATCCAAAAAGGGCTTCCAGGGCCGTGGCTCTACGGTATTCAAGATCATCTCCGTGTCTCTTGGCCCCCCGAGAGTTGAATCCACGTCTCATGATTCTTCGTTCTTCTTCGTCAAGACTGCCGATCAGAGCTTCGTACGCCATGCTCTGCCCCTTTGAGCTTACAAAAGCTGTTATTCTTTCATGCTCCACAGAAGTCCTTCTGCTGCCTTCACCGAGAAATCTTAGCCTGTAATACAATGTGCAAATGGCATCACCGATGAATGCAAGAGCATCGGTAGATACTTCGTTGGCTTCCCTGGATGAAGAAAAGAGATTCTCGATAAACTCACATCCTCAGTTCATAAAATCCTCGATACATGAGATTATCTCATCTACAGCTTCTGGCTTTCTGCCTCCAGCTTGAGCGAAGTCTGCTCTTCCGCCACCACCACCACCCAGTTTGGTAGCGATGGATTTCGCGATCTTGCCAGCGTGGAATCTGTTTGCCACATCATGTGATACTTTAACTACAAAACTGACTTTATCCTTCCCTGCGATATTGAAAATGATTACTACACCACTGCCTATTCTCTGGATCAGCGTATCAGCGGTGTTTCTTAGAACGTCGTTTGTAGCGTTTTCAACAACTTTTGTGAGAACTGTAATCCCTGATACTTCTGTTTTCTTCTCCTTCAGATCAGCACTTCCTGCTAACATGAGTTTCTGTTGGAGTCGTCTTATCTCTGTTTCAGCTTTTTTCAGTTCTCCGATGATGTCTGTGACCTTATCCATCAAACGGTCTTCGGGAATCTCGAGTAACGTTCTCAGTTCTTCAACCAGGTAGAATCTCTTTCGGAACAGCTCCAGGGCCCCCACGCCGGTGACTGCTTCGATCCTTCTGATGCCAGCAGAAACCGAAGACTCTGAAACGATTTTGAAGAGTCCAATCTCACCAGTGTTCTTAACGTGAGTTCCACCGCATAACTCTCTCGAAAACCCGGGAACAGAAACGACCCTAACAAAGTCACCGTACTTCTCTTCAAACAATGCCACGATGTCTTCGTTCTTTGCATCTCTCATGTGTTTGATTTCGGATTCAACTGGCCTGGCCTCAAGTATTTTCTGATTGACCAGCGTTTCCACAAGCTCCAGTTCCTTCTCTGTAAGCGGTTGAAAGTGAGAGAAATCGAATCTTAGTCTTGTTGGCTCCACAAGAGAACCTGACTGCCTGACGTGATCTCCTAAAGTTTTTATTAATGAAGAATGCAGAAGATGAGTGGCAGTATGGTTTCGTTCGGTACATTTTCTTCTCACCGCGTCTACAAGAAGCTCAGCTTCATCATTGAGGCCTATAGAACCACTGTTAACCCTGATCACATGAGTCACGAGCCCTTTGTGAGGATTCTTGACACTTGTCACATCAGCCTCGAATCCCGATGCTACAATCTTTCCAGTGTCGGAGACCTGTCCACCCTTTTCTGCGTAGAACGGGGTTTCTGCAAAGACAACCTCAGCCTCTTCCCCTGAAACCACCTTGTCAACAGCTCTGCCACCAGATACGATAAAGACAACACTACTCCTTGTTGAAAGCCTTTCATATCCTACGAATTCAGTGTCACCTGCTTCTGAGTAAGCCTGTTCATATACTTCCTCTGCGGTTCGATAGAGTTTGGTGCTTGAGCCCGTTCTTGCACGGTGTCTCTGTTCTTCCATGAACCTATCAAATCCATCCTCGTCAATTCCCACAGATGTTCTGGCAAGAATCTCTTTGACTATTTCAACCGGGAAACCATATGTGTCATGTAGAAGGAAGAGGTCTTTGCCGGTCAACTGTCCCTGTTCTTCTACGATCTGCCATAACCTCTTTGTTCCGCTTTCGAGAGTTTCCAGGAAACGCTCTTCTTCTTTGACTATTACGTTTTTGATCAACTCGTGTTTTGCTTCCGTTTCAGGATATACATCCTTCATCGACGAAACGACAGATTCTGAAAGCTCAAATAGGAAAGGCTGTTTTTCTCCAAGGAGAGTGCCATGCCTTACAGCACGTCTCAACACCTTTCTTAACATGTAGCCCCTTCCTTCATTTGAAGGCATGATGTTGTCAGCTATCATAAAAACCAGCGCTCTAATGTGGTCAGCGATTACCCTTACAGAGAAGTCTGTCTTGTCTGAGGAGCCATACTCAACTCCCAGGAGAGATTCGATACGATTGATGATTGGCTTGAACAAGTCAGTGTCGAAGTTGGTCGGAACGCCTTGAAGAACAGCTGCAATTCTTTCCAGACCTGCTCCTGTATCAATATTCTTCGTCTTCAGTAAGGAGAGATTACCCTGCTCGTCCTGGTTATATTCCATGAATACGAGATTCCAGATTTCTACGAACCTTCCACAATCGCATGCTGGCGAGCAGTTATCCGGATCGGGACACCCTGACTTGCTCCCTGTGTCTACAAAGAGCTCAGAATCAGGTCCACAAGGTCCAGAAGGACCAGCAGGTCCCCACCAGTTAGTCTTCTTGCCCAACTTGACGATTCGAGCGGTCGGGAGCTTTACGCTGTCGCGCCAGATTTTGAATGCTTCATCGTCATCTTTGTATACGGAAACCCAGATCGCTTCAGGGTCTATCTTGAGCACGTCTGTCACGTATTCCCAGGACCATGGGATAATCTCCTTCTTGAAGTACTTTCCGAAAGAGAAATTACCCAGCATTTCAAAGAATGTGTGGTGCCGCGACGTCCTTCCCACGTTCTCGAAATCGGTTGTTCTAAAACACTTCTGACAGGTTACCACCATCGGAAAAGATGGTTCAACCTTTCCCCAGAATATAGGCTTGAAGGGAACCATTCCGGCAACAGTGAACATCAACTGCGGGTCATTTGGTATCAGAGAAGCACTGGGAAGAACAACATGCTCTCTCTCTGAGAAGAAATCCAGAAAGCTCTTTCTTATTTCATTTCCGTTCATTTGAGTAGTCACCTCAGCTAAGAATGTTCAGAAAAACGTAGAATACAGGTGTGGCGAACAGCAATCCATCTATCCTGTCAAGCATTCCTCCGTGCCCTGGTAGTGTATCGCCAGAATCTTTCACACCATGGAATCTCTTTAGTGCAGATTCAGTAACGTCTCCAAGGGTACCGAAGAAGCTGATTACAAAAGCAAGGATTGCAAAATCCACAAGACCAAATGCTGATATTTCGTATAGTCCAAGCCAGCTTCCGATTCTTACAAAAAGCACCATGAAAAGGAGAGTGAAGATATAACCACCGACCACACCTTCAAGACTCTTCTTTGGGCTGTAAGTGGGAGAGATCCTTATCTTTCCCAGTCTACAACCTACAAAGAAGGCACCTATGTCAAAGACCCAGACAGCTATGAGCCCCGTAAGAGCTATGAACCCACCAAACTGTATGTATATCGGGAAAAAGAACGACAGGTTGAAACTTATATATATTAGTGAAAAGGCGCCGTTGGTAATGAAAAGCTTCGCCTTTGATATGTCACTAACACCGACAAGAGTCAATGCTGAGATTGTAATCATAGACATCACGAAAACCAGTTCTGGGCGGAAAGAAGGATCTACTGCAGTACCCATCTTTGCCAGAATGAGTCCATAGAAGATCGTGTTGAGAACAACGACAGCACAAATAGCTAACCTGAGTGTCGGGATCTCTTCTTTCTTCAACGAGAAAGCCAGGTACTCATACGTGGCTATCATAACTACAGCTGATACCAGCCCCAATGCGGAGTAGTAATTGATGAAACAAAGCATGGCGAAAGGTGCAACAACAGCAGCAGTGACAATTCTAACCTTTGTGTTACTCAGGGCCATCATCCTCCGTTATTGATCCGTATCTCCTCTGCCTCCTGGAATAATCATCAAGGATCGACTGGAATTCATCTTCTGTGAACTCAGGCCAGAGGGTACTCGTGAAGCAAAGCTCGCTGTATGCGCCTTGCCACAACAAGAAATTACTGATCCTGTACTCACCTGAAGTCCTTATTATCAGGTCTGGATCCGGCACATCCGGAGCGTACAGGTGGGCTGCAATGGTCTCACTATCAATCGCTTCCGGATCTTTCGTATTGGCAACGATCTTCCGGGCTGCATCGACAATCTCCGCTCTTCCTCCATAATTCAGTGCTATCAGAAGATCTAGGCGACTTCCTTTTGATGTGCTATCTTCAATATATTCGCAGAATTGATTGAGTTCGCTGCCGAGTTGCCCCCTTCTGCCAATGAATCGCATTCTCAGCCCTTCTCTGACCATTTCTGGAAGTCTCTTTTGGAGATAATCGATCATCATTGTGAAGAGGAATCTCACTTCTTGTTCTGGTCGCTTCCAATTCTCCGTTGAGAAAGTATAAAGGGTAAGATACCTGATACCTCTGTCTGCACTCCAATGAGCGAGATCGTCCGCGACCCTTATTCCTTTGGCATGGCCCTCGGTTCTCGGCAGTCCATGTTTTCGAGCCCAACGGCCGTTTCCATCCATAATGACTGCCAGGTGTTTCGGATAACTCATTAGAATTCCATTATTTCTTTCTCTTTACGTGCAAAAAGGGCGTCCATTTCTTCCACGTATCTGTCAGTAAGGTCCTGTATATCTTCTTGAAATTTCGCAAGATCATCTTCGGTGATCTGCTTGTCTTTTTCGAGTTCTCTCGCTTCTTTGATTATGTCTCGCCGAATATTCCTTATGGCAATCTTTCCGTTCTCTGAAATTTCCTTGGATATCTTGACCCATTTCTCACGCTGCTCTGTCGTCGGAATGGGGAAATTGAGCTTTATCACATTACCGTCGTTGAGAGGTGTGATGTCGAGGTTGGATTTCAGAATCGCCTTCTCGATATTACCAAGCGCTGTCTTATCCCAAGGCTTGATAAGCAGAGTGCGCTCCTCAGTTACACTAATTGTTGCCATCTGATTAATAGGTGTGGGGACGCCGTAATAATCGACCTTCACAGTCTCGAGCAGTGCTGGAGAAGGCCTTCCAGTCCGTAGATGGCTGTATTCCTCGGCAATCTTCTCAACGCTTTTCTTCATGCGCTTTTCTGCTTCTTTTAATAGATTGCTGGTCACTTTGATTCCTCCCTGTCGTGCTCTAGAGTCACGCTGATTATATCACAGTCCTGAACCAGTTAACGGAGGCCGAAACGCTCAGAGACGCAAGATTTGTGCGAGTTGTTCTTGTTGAATTGCCAGCAGGCATCTGGTAAAATCATCTCGAAGCTTTATATTAGGAGGAATTCAAGTGCTGACTTTATTAGGACTGACACTTTACGCACCGCCCGGTGAAGCTGCTCCGACTCCGGCTGACACCGCTACCGGTGCAGGTGGTTTCTCTGGAATCATAATCTGGTT
>DLVL01000013.1:18437-20753 GCA_003444085.1 Kosmotogaceae bacterium
GGGTTGTTACGGCTGGAGGAATCGTGGCGAAGGTCATTACAATTAAGGGCGACAGTATCAGAATAAGATCAGGAAACAACGCAGAGCTTGATGTTACTCGCCGTTCTATTGCGGCGGTAATCGGTAAAGGCGAAACTGAAGACGTAGAGCCAGAGATCGTGAAGAAATAGCCCTGTTGAATGAAGGGAGGTGTCTTGTCCAGTTAACTGGGGCAAGAAGAATCTGTGAGAGCTAACCAGAAGAGATTGATAATCATAGTTGCAGTTTTGATCGCAGCGGCTTTGGTTCTTATAATCCCGCGAGGTCCGGCACCTGAGGGGGCTAACTTCCTGGAAAGAGTTGCTGCAAACATACGACTTGGGCTAGATATTCGTGGTGGAGCCCTTCTTGAGTATCAGATGCTTACAGAAGCCCCGGTGGCAGAGCAAGCTGATCTCGCCGAGAGAGTTATCGGAGTTCTGAGAAGAAGACTGGACGCTGCAGGCTTCACTGAGGCCACAGTAGAAAAGGTTAGTACAGCTATAGAATTTGGTGAAGATGTTCCCAATGTTCGGATTAGAGTACAGATCCCTGGAATTACCGATATCGAAAGAGCCGAAGCTCTTGTCGGACAGACAGGAAGATTGTATTTCGCTGATGTTCTGGATGTTCAAACCAGTTCGGTCATGCCAGATTCTGCGGAAATCACCCCACTTGAGCTGAGTCGACGCAGGCTTCAAGATGCTGAACCATATTGGTTGAAGCACCTTCACTTTGAAGAAACCAACAGGTGGTACTACGTAAGCCCCAAGATCAATGTGGCAAATAGATATGTTGAGCTTGATGGTAGCCTTGTTACCGAAGCCCGTGCACAGGTCAACCCACAACCCAGTCCGGGTCAGGGAAGGTACATGGTTACACTGAGATTCAGTAGCGAGGGCGCCACTGTTTTCCGAGATGTAACCCAGTCAAAGGTTGGATATGCGGTTGGCGATAACAGGAAACTCCTGGCGATCATCCTTGACGATAGAGTTATCATCGCACCCGTTGTTCAGTCAGCAATAACCGACGGTAACGCTGTCATAGAAGGGCTGACCAACCTTGACGAGGCAAGAGAAGTTGCGATTCTTGTGGGCAGCGGAAACCTTCCCGTGGAACTCGCATCGTTTAACAAGCAGGTATTATCGCCTACACTTGGACGGGACATCATAAACACAAGCCTTTGGGCAGGTCTGGTTGGACTTGCAATCATCATGATATACATGGTTGTTTTCTATGGAAAGGTTGGTCTGGTTGCTGATATCGCACTCCTTTACAATTCACTATTGCTCTTTGGGGTTCTTTCCATTACGGGTTCGATTCTCACGCTTCCAGGAATAGCAGGTATCATATTGACAATAGGAACTACTGTCGATGGGAATGTCCTGATATTCGAGAGAATGAAGGAAGAACTGAGGCTTGGCAAAACACCGGAAAATGCAGTTGATGGCGCATTCAGCAAAGTTACCTGGACGATATTCGATGCTAACCTGACCACGGTACTTGCTGGACTTGTTTTGCTGTACTTTGGAACTGGTACCGTGAAAGGATTTGCCACGACCCTCATAATCGGAGTGCTTGGTGCAATGTTCACGAACCTTGTAGTTTCGAGAGCCTTGCTAGTGGGTTTTGCT
This sequence comes from Kosmotogaceae bacterium, assembly GCA_003444085.1. Taxonomy (GTDB): domain Bacteria; phylum Thermotogota; class Thermotogae; order Petrotogales; family Kosmotogaceae; genus UBA9910. The sequence goes on from DLVL01000013.1 coordinate 20,090, forward strand.
CACACGATTAATCCCAAGAGATACGTTTCGAGAACAGTTGAAGCTGAAGGGAGCGATGGCTGATGAAGCGCTCCATAGACTTTGTTGGAAAGAGAAAGATATTTATTGTAATCTCCCTGGTCTTAATAGCGTTCTTGCTTGTGTCGATATTTACCAAAGGATTCAATTTTGGAGTGGATTTTGCAGGCGGAGTCGAAATCAGTGTCGCTGTTCCTGACATGGATATGACTGTGGGAGATGTTAGAGAGCTTCTTACAGAGGTGGACCCTGCCTTTGCAGGCGCACGAATCATCCGCCAGAGGCCGCTCACCGACCCGGAAGCTGAGCAACGAAGCCGATTCTCCATTGTAATCACATCTGACGATGATACTCTCGATGGAGATCATCTTACTGATGCAGTAGTCCAGGCTCTTGAGGTCAAAGGTGTCACAAGAGATGACATACTCTCTATTAGTAGTATCTCAGGTTATGCTGCGCAGGAGATAAGAGGGTTTGCCTGGATCGCAGTGATCCTCGTTGTTGCACTGGTTCTCATGTACATAACTATAAGGTTCAGGTTTTCTTTTGGATTGGGGGCGATCTTTGCTCTTGTCCATGATGTCTTGATTGTTCTGGGCTTTTATAGTCTGTTCGGAATGGAATTTAATGCTCCAGTTGTGGCCGC
>DLVL01000114.1 GCA_003444085.1 Kosmotogaceae bacterium
CATCGTTAAACCTCCATTATTCGTTGGTTATCTAACTATTCTTCCTGAGCCTGAACTCTTCCGGAGTGCTTCGACTTCATCCAGACTAACAGAGTTGAAGTCTCCCGGAATAGAGTGTTTCAAAGCTGAACACGCTGCAGCAAACTCAACTGTTTCTTGTAGACTTCTGTTACTCATATGGCTGTATATTACTCCCGCAGCAAAAGCATCACCGCCACCGACACGGTCGACTATGTGGATGTCGTACTTCCTGGACTGAACGAATTCCTTACCATCAAAAACAACCCCAGACCAACCATTCACTGAAGCCGAGTAACTCTCGCGCAAAGTAATCGCAACTAGTTCAAAGCCGAATCTCTTGTGCAGTTCTTTGGCGACATGCTGGTAGCTGGTAGCGCTGACATCTCCCTTTTCAATATTTGCATCTTCTGCCTTTATTCCAAACACCTTATCAGCGTCTTCTTCATTTACAAACAGCACATCGACATATTCCATGAACGGGGTCATGACAGATCTCGCCTTCTCTCGACTCCACAGAAGCTTTCTGTAGTTCAGGTCGCATGAGGTCTTTACATTCTTCTTCTTTGCAGTTTTTATCGCCTCTGAGACTGCTTCTGCCAGGCTGTCACTCAGTGCAGGGGTTATGCCGGTGAAATGGAACCAATCGGCACCTTCAAGAATCCTGTCCCAGTCGAAGGTATCAGCACTGCTTTTGGCCAGCGCGCTGTATGCTCTGTCGTAGACAACCTTCGACGAGCGTTGTGAGGTACCGCTCTCAAGGAAGTAAACACCCATCCTTCCTTCTGCTCTCTTGATATATTCAGTCTTGATATCATACTTCTTCAAGTGCGCCAACGCAGCACTTCCAATATCGTTATCCGGAAGCACTGTCACGAAAAACGAATCCAATCCCAATCCGGAAAGACTGGAAGAAACATTCGCTTCTGCCCCGCCATAGGTTACGTCAAAGCTATCAGCCTGCTGGAATCTTCTGAAAGCCGGTGTGCTTAATCTCAGCATGATTTCTCCAAATGTAATCACCTTTTCCATTTTCACCTCTCCCTTCTCTTCGACAAACAGAGTACACCAGTAGCTTCTTATGAACACAGGAGATGCACGATTTACTGGATTTGTTCCAAGATCCCCGTTTGAGTCTCTGTATGCTGACTTGTTGCTTACTAATACTCTATCACAGTATGTCATACTTGATCGCAGACTTGCATTTAAAGTAAGTATATTGTATAATACTAATGACTCTTGCATGTGATTAATTTAACCTCATATCGTAGGGAGGGTTGTGTATATGAATCAGAAACTGAAATTGATCGTTGCATTTATTGCTGTTTTTGCTCTTCTATCGCCTATCGTTTTTGCTGGTGTTGACGCCCTCAGGACCGTTCAGAAGGAAGTAGACTCTGCAAACAGGGAGATTAGCAAACTGATCAGCGAAGCACAAAGAGCCGCGGACAGGTTGACCAGGGACTATGAGAATGGAAGGATCGACGAAAGTTATTATCGGAGTTCTGTAGCTTCGTTGGCAACCACTCTTGTTACCACAACAAACAGTATTTCCCGGGAGACGATTCAGTTTGCAGCGGACCTTGGAATAAGAGTGAAGTGTGAACGGATTGTCGTAGATGTTGGATTCATGCAGATCTCTGTTGACCCTCTAATTATCTGTGATGACTGAGCTAATATTGAAAAGTGACTTCTCGGGATGCGGTGAAATAGAAAGATCATAACGTCTACTGATTTTCTATTGAGTGAATGCTTGATTTACAGCGAATAACAGAAGAAATAATGGCTGCCACCATCGATTGGTGGCAGTTTGTTTGACATGACACTTGGCTGTCTGTACAATTGTACTGTTATTCGGGTACTTTCCCTTCAGCAAGAAAACTGATCACGAAACATGGAGGAAAACGCATGATAAGAACAAGATCGATACTTTTTCTAGTGGTAATGCTGATTGCTGCTTCAACAGCTCTGGCAGATACCGATTCTCTTGAACTCATCCAACTTGTTGTAAGTAATACTAACGGTGCTATTGAAGATCTCATTACTGAAGCCAGGACCATGGCCACTCAGCTGGAGGAAGAATACCGTAGTGGTTATATAGATAGTGGTAACTATAGAAGCTCAGTTGCGTCAATTGCAGGCAAGCTCGTTAAGGATACCCAAGAACTGGCGAATGCCGCTCTTTCTCTTGCAAGAGAACATGGCATCTCAGTCAAGTGCTACAGGGTGACCGTGGAACTTGCATTTATCAAGGTGTCAGTTGATCCGCTCATAATCTGCGACGACTGAGATCTCATAGTTCCCCGATTTCTATCAATGACTGTTTGAGTGCTTCAACAACCTGAGCGTTGTATTTCACACCTGCTAGACTTACCAGTTCATCAATTGCCTGGCGTGGGCTCATAGCAGATCGATAAGGCCTGTCGGAAGTCATTGCATCGTAACTATCCACAACAGCTAAAATGCGCGCTTCCAAGGTAGTTTCATCTTCTTTGAGACCTTTAGGATAACCTGATCCATCACTTCTTTCGTGATGTTGCTCGATAATCCGTGCAGTTCCTTCCAGGAGCGTGCCCTCAACCATCTCCGCACCCTTCTGCGCATGCGTCATGATTATCCTGAATTCCTCAGTGGTCAGTGCACCAGGTTTCTTGAGAATTGATTCAGGCACTCCTGCCTTTCCGATATCATGGAAGAATCCTGCAAAAGCCAGGTTCTCCAATCGATTGCCACTCAAACCAAGCTTCTCACCAACAGCAAATGCGAGATCCCTTACTCGTTTTCCGTGGCTGTGAGTGTAGACATCCTTTGCTTCAACCTTCTCCAGAAGCTCTTTCAGTTCCTTGATCTGCCTGCTAATGTACTGAAATACTGGCTGAGAACAGACATATAGGAGTTCTGTGTCTTCAAGGGTCAGAAGAGAGACAGACTCCTCCAGTCTGTATGCATAGAAGGAATCACCAGGTTTGATGAGAGTACCTTTACCATCGGAGACCTCAAGACAACCCTTGATCACACGAAAAAACTCCATTAAATCGTCGGAGTCTCCTGGTTGCACAAAAAAGCGTGTGCCTGCCCTCAGTTCCTGTACAAGAACTTCTATCGAGCCCCCCTTTGCCACAAGGCTCAGAGTTCCTGACTTCTGGCACACCTTTTCTATTGAAGAACCCTCTTCGCAGATTTTGAATCCTTTCATGTCTTCTCTCCGGCTCTGAGACGATGTATGCTCCGTATTGGGCATTGTGGAAAGGCTTTCTTCATTATACCACTAGCACTCGTTCCTGCAATAAACTGAAAATAAACACACAGAGGGGTTAAGCGCTTAACTGATGTAAATGAACCGTCGTTTCCCATGATGCCAGCTTGCAGATGAGGTTAGATCTCAGTGAACTTTGTATTCATCAGACTCTGTTTTGTAACAACCAGGTCCCGAAATAGCCCCTTATTGTTCTCATACAGAGTCTCGAAGACTGGTTGGTACATCTGGTAGAACTGGTGTTTCTCTTTGTCAGGATGAAATACATGTTCGATTCTGAATAGTGAGTCACTCGCTTCGACAATAGAGCAACTTCTCAGGTAAGATATCGCATATATTGCAGCCCCCAGGAGTTCAGAATCCTTCATTTCAGGAACTTGCACGATCTTGCCCAATACATCTGCCTTTATCTGATTCCATAGTGCATTCAGAGCCTGCCCACCTGTTGTGCGCACGTTATCTATCTCGCAGCCAGCACTTTCCATTTTTCCTATGATCTGCGAAATGCCGTGGGCGACGCCTTCCATTACCGAAACCAATAGTGTTTCTGCGTTCGTTTCAAGATCAAGACCAAAGAACAGGCCCCGAGCGTTATCGTCCCAATGTGGGCTTCTCTCTCCGCTGAGATAAGGTAAAAAGACTACCCCTGTTGGCCGTTTCTCAGACAATTCATCCTTCAAATGATGTTTGCTCGTGATTTTCTCCTGCAGCCACTCAAGAGCCTTTCCAGTGGTGTTCATTAGGCCGCTGATCTTCCAGTGGTCACTTATGAAAAACGGAGTTGTGAGCAATCCTTCAATTTCCGCCTTGCTTCGACTGCACAAAGTGATTCCTTGAGAAGTCCCTCCTCGATCACAGAGGTCTCCTGAACGAACAGTGTTAGTTCCTACAAGGGCAGCCGCAAAGTCTGGCGATCCCGAAACCACTTCAACATCTCGAGAAAGGCCCAATTCATCAGCAACTCTCCTCATGACTTTTCCAACAACTCTTCCTGACTCGATCAATTCCGGAATTTCGAAGGATTCCTCCAGTTCGAGTTTCTTGAGGGTGCTTTCCTTCCACGGAAGAAACCCTTCTGTTTCGAACGAGCAGTTCGCTGTTACCCCTGTCATCCTCAGATTTATGAAGTCGGCTGGCTGCAGAAGGATTGATCGCTCCGAAGTGTTTCTTCCAAGAGTAATGAGCTTGCACAAAACTCT
>DLVL01000073.1:0-2429 GCA_003444085.1 Kosmotogaceae bacterium
GTGTTCTCTAGCGATCGAAGGTTGCTGGAAATAGCCCTTGATGGATTCAGCCTGGAGGAAATCGAAGATCTTGAACTGAATATCATAGGCGGCAGAACGAGCACATTTATTGACATAGAGCTTGGAGGAATCATTGATCTTCCTGGTCTGGCAGAGAGTTTGGGGTTCGACGGACTGTCAATAGCTGCAGCGGGGCACTTCCTGATGGGTCTTGCATATGCAGAAATCGATGCGTCTGCTAGGGTCAGTCTGGATCAAGAGAGTTTTCTTTTAAGAGGCGATGGACATTCAACGACATATCTCGCCATTCCTTCAGAAGGCGCCGGGGGAATCGGTGCTTCGTTTGATCTCTCTGCTATCGCGATAATCAACGAAGGACTGATGGCCAGGGTGACTGTATGCGATCTTGGGGCAATCATCTGGAGCAACGTGGAGAGATTAGAGCACAGCATTGAATTCGAGATGGATCCTGACGGGCTGATAAACGAGGACAAAGAGTGGGTAAGTATTGGTGAACTCCAGGAAGTTTCTTCCGTACTTTCTGAAAGCATGACAAGAACTCTACCGCTTCGTTTATTGATAGATGTGGCCTACGATCCTCTAGATTTTCTGACTCTTGGGACTCGTCTGGGAATGAGATTCTCAAACAGGCCGATCATTGAGCTTGCAGTTGGAACGACACTCAGGGTCGTCGATATGCTACCGCTTTCGCTTTCATTGACCTATCGCTCTGACGTCAATTCCATTCTGTTCGGATTATCGGGACACCTGGTAATCGGGAACAAGATGTTTCTGGGAATCAGAATCGCAGATTTTGGAGCCCTGTTTGGCAGCACAAAACATCTGGGGTTAGCGTTGTCAGCAGAGTACATCTTCTGATATTCTCAGGAAGCTTTTTCGCGGTTGAAGAGCTCTCTGGAATACCTGGTGAAGAGAAGTAAGGCAATAAGAGCAAGCCCGATTCTGGAAAGCCAGAAGGGATAGACGAACCAGTAGACAACGTTTACAACCAGAATTGCTGGCAGGACTATCATAGGCGGAGAGAGGTTCAGACTCTTCAGCAAGAAGGAAACGCCGCCCATTAACATGGCCGCGAATCCATGTGACAATCCCGAGAGGACTCCGTAGGTAACTGCTAACCCTTTACCTCCGCGACCGCGAAGATAGATCGAGTACATGTGTCCTGCTATTGCACCAAGAGCTGCTATCCAGGTTATCGGTGATTCAATTGTCCAGTGGTATCTTGAGTAGTACACAATAAAGATCCCCTTGGAGAAATCGAAGATCACGCCCAGAGCGCCCGCTGCAAAACCGGCAGTACGAAGGGCATTAAGCGCCCCGGGATTGCCGTCGTGATGTCGTCTTATGTCGACTCGCTTTATCAAGTAAGCTGTAACCAGAGAAAACGGGATAGAACCTATCAAGATAGCTACCAGGATAAAAAGGCACCGATGAAGCACCGGTATCACGAACCTTCCCTCAGCGATTATCACCAAGCGAGTATTTGCCGCATTCAGAGTTCTGAATCATCCGTTTTTGCGACAGTATCAATATTATAACGTTATGTGGTGATTGTTCAACACAATCACTTTCGCCCGGCACGCTTTTTTTGATAAAGGACGTTTGGCTGATCAGTGATTCTTCGCGAAATCGATCAGCAGATCAATGCGGGAGAACGCAAGGCAAGTTACGGTGTCTGCTCCTCCATAGTAAATAGCAATCCTGCCTGTATCATGATCCAGAAGAGCAGCACAGGGAAAAACGACGTTCGGAACGTCTCCAACTCTCTCGTAGGGTTCTCTCGGATAGATGAGGTATTCGTTGCTTCTGTGCAAGACCTTCCATGGTTTTTCAAGATCGAGCAACGCAACACCGACTCCGTAGATAAAGCCGTTACATGAAGTCCATACACCATGATAAATCAGTAGCCATCCTTCATTTGTTTCGATGGGGACAGGGCCTGCGCCTACCTTCGTGCTCTGCCACCCCGTGGTTGGAGACATGACGTGCCTGTGGTTTCCCCAATGCTGAAGGTCCGGGCTTTCGCTGTAGAATATGTCTCCAAAAGGGGTATGCCCGGTATCACTGGGCCTGCTGAGCATTGCGTACCTGTTGTTGATCTTTCTGGGAAACAGAACCCCGTTTCGGTTGTAGGGAAGAAAAGCATTCTCCAGCTGGCGAAAGCGTTTGAAATCCATTGTGTGTGCCAATCCTATGGTTGGCCCGTAATAGCCGGTGCACCACGTGACGTAGTATCTATCATCAATCCACACAACCCTGGGGTCATATCCATACTCAAACACACCGATTTCTTTATCATCGCTTTCGAACTTAATAGGGTCTTGAGAGATTTTCCAGTTAATGCCGTCGTTGCTAAAGCCTGTATGAAGCCTCATTATGAGTTGCTTGTCGTCACATCTGAAGACACC
>DLVL01000073.1:2598-4750 GCA_003444085.1 Kosmotogaceae bacterium
AGGTGATATAGAGTTCTCCGGGCGATCCTCCCAGGGGATAGTCGCCGATGGGTGATTTCTATTGCTTGATAGATCATTATCAGCTTTCAATGAGATTCCTCCTTGATGAAGCATTCTCAACATCAAACTGTCTTACTGATTTTCTTATCACCAACTTCGTCGGCAACACGATGTTTCTGAAAACCACTTGTTTGAAAGAGTTCACTCTTTCCATGAGTAACTGAGCAGCTACTCTTCCCATCTCTTTTCGAGGTTGTGATATGGTCGTCAACGGAGGGACAGTGTAAGGAGAAAACGGTGAATCGTCAAATCCAATAACAGAAACATCCTCCGGAATTCTCAGACCTGATTCGTTTAAGGCTCTGATTGCTCCCAGGGCAGTGTGATCATTGACGCAAAAGACGGAAGAAATATCTGCTCCGAACTCTTTTAGATGTTTCTTGACAGCAAGATATCCATACTCGGGTTCAAAGCCTTGAGATACTTTAACTCCTTGAAAATGGCGCGAGTTAAGTTTCACCAGTACGGACAGAAGATACTAACATGCTAGAATACTCTAAACGATCTGTCGAGGAGGAAGACACTGGATGATGAGTAGTCCTCTAAACACACGCAGTTTTGCTTATGTGTTGTTGATGGCGGTGCTCTGTCTGGCCTTTTTCGGACAGGGAGTTCATGCTTCTTCGATATCGGATGAAACAGGGACCCTCGTTAATTTCGTGAGTGATGCCCTTGTCGATGAGAGTCTTTTCATGAAATCATTTGCTCATCTTGATCATGATGAGAAGATTGATCTTGTAGTCATGTGGACCGAAGTTTTCGGTTCCTGGAACAGGGCCTTGGACTTCTGGAAAGTCAACTCCCACACCCTCTATTCAAGGAACAGGGATTATTATGAAGACGCGTTTTTCGTAGATTTGTTCTCGGTTTTTCTTGACCTCGTAGAAGTATCACTTGTGGTGCGGGAGCTTCATAGCGAGAATCCGCACACCGTAAGATTTCTCAATGAAGGTAACGCAAGAGAGGGAATGAGTCCTGGGACAAAGACCCTTGTAGCGGAATTTGCTGTTGAAGATAGCACAATAAGGGCTATTATGAGCGGTATAGTACGGCTCAAACAGGCAGAGGACTCTTTAGGAGATACAACATTACTTTCAGTGAACCGTGAGTTGATTGCAAGAGCAGAAACGCTGCTGAAAGATATGAGCACGTATATAATTGCAGATCCGTTGAATACAGTTGCCGATGTGAGCAAGGAACTAAATCAGATTATCGAGAAGACAGTGTCTATTCTGGCTACAGGAAGGGATTTTAGTGGTCGCGAGGAATTCATAAGTGTTGAAGAGGTGCAGAATTTCAGACATATGTTGCAACCGGGAGACGTTCTCATAAGAAGGAACAACTGGCAGTTAACCAACATCGGGATTCCTGGTTTCTGGACGCATAGCGGATTGTTTCTCGGGACGCTTGAGGAGCTCGAAAATTACTTCGGAGAGCTTTTCGAGGAAACGGATACGACTGTTCTTGGCTTTCTTGACGAACATACCGAAGGAGCAGTATTTGGCCTATCGGACAAGGTTGAACCGGGCGCAAACTGCATCATTGAAGGGATTGCTGCTGGAGTTGTTGTTCGACCACTTGAGAATATTGCTGTGACCGATTACTTTGCTGTACTCAGACCGCTTGTTCCTAGAGAAGATAAGCTCGAGGCGATTGTAAGGGCGTTTCAGTATCTTGGAAGACCATATGACTATGCTTTTGATTTCGCGACTGACATGGAGATGATCTGCTCAGAGGTCATTTTGAAGGCCTATCTTCCAGGCGGTGGCATATCCGGTCTTGAATTATATCCTTATGAGCACAGAGGCAAACTGATGTTCAGCCCCAACGATTTCGCCAGGATCTATGCAGAAGAGAAGCCTTCAGGAAGCAACCAGTTTGAGCTCGTCTTGTTTATTGATGCCAGTGAGATTGACCGAACTGCTTTTCGAGCTGACGAAGAGAGCTTTATGAGAAGCTGGTCTCGTTCGCGCATCGACCTTATGAGAATAAGAAGGCCAGAGCATTAGATCCTCTCAAGAAGAAAATACCCGATTTCGTTTATTGGCAACTGCCAACCTCGCGTAAAGATATTTCTAAGGGTAATCAAGGA
>DLVL01000073.1:4885-12768 GCA_003444085.1 Kosmotogaceae bacterium
AAATCCTGAACGAACGCTTCGAAGAGTCGAAATGTGTCTTGCTCACATGATATACCTTACAAAGATTTACACAGCTTCATCCAGCGCTTAGAACTATTGTCAGGCGAGCGGATTCTGTCAACTACCCTCTTCAATGGTGCGTTTTGCTGGTGTAAACTAGGGTTAGTTTGTTTGACGAACATAAGGATGATCAGATTGAAATACTCTCTCTTCTCAAGATATCCTGATATAGACGAGAAATCAGAAATCCGCAAAAAGCTCTTAGTGATCGCAATGCCAGCGATTGCTGAAAACCTCCTTCAGATGCTACTGGGAATAGCAGATACGGCCTTCCTTGGTTACTATGATTGGCGAGTAATGACAGGTGTCAGCACGGCCAATCAGATTATGTTTCTTTTCAGAGTGGTGATGATAGCGATTGCAACTGGGGCAATGGTTTTTGCTTCCAATGCTACCGGAGCAAGAAACAAGAAGCTTGTCAATTCAGTCGTCTGGCACGCGATCTACCTGAGTATAGTGTTCGGGATAGTGATGACAGTGTTCTCTTTCCTGTCAGAGGATATCCTTCGCTTATTTTTCCCTGGCGCGGAAGAGGACATCTTAGTAGCAGGCGGAGAGTACCTTTCGATGGTGTTGCTTGGATCTGTTGGAATGAGCACCATGATCGTACTCGGTTTTGTAATGAGAGGATCTGGAGACTCGAAAGCACCGATGATCAGCGTTCTTGTGGCAAACATCCTCAATGTCTTTCTGGACTATGTCTTCATATATGGAAAACTTGGTTTCTCGGAAATGGGTGCAAGAGGTGCTGGACTGGGAACAATGATCTCACGGTTCGTTGGAGCAGCAGTGATCTGCATCCTGCTTTTCAGAAGCAAGAAAGTGGCTTTCTTTGCCAAGCCTGTGAAAGTCTCTCTGAAGATCCTGAAAGGAGTATTCACTGTAGGATTGCCTGCAGCCGCGGAGACGCTGTCTTTTTCCGTCGGAGTTCTTGTGTTTGCAAACATCCTGTTCATGGCAGGGCCAGAGGCCTATGCAGGACACAGAATCGGGATAAGTGTTGAATCGCTCTCCTTTATGCCAGCCATGGGTATGAGTGTCGCCATCACAGCGCTTGTTGGTATGTACAACGGAAGTGGTCAAATTAGACGTTCCATAGGATCTTTGAGACAGGGATGGGTAATCCTGATGTACTATTCGTTCATCATCGGGGGAGCGATGTTTCTATTCCCTGAGCTTTTCATAAGGATCTTCACAAATGAAGTGGAGATAATAGAAATGGCAAAGCTTCCCGTCAGGATCATCGGGCTCTTCCAGGTTGTGCAGAGTACCGAGTTTTCTTTGAAGGGTGCTCTGCGAGGTTTTGGAGACACTAAGTATCCAATGTTTGCCTCAGCGATAGCGATGTGGTGCATTCGAATACCGGTGGGTTTTGTGATGGTAAGGTACTTCAACATGGGACTCATTGGAGCCTGGATAGGCATGATGGGTGATATGATTCTTAGAATGCTGGTGAATGTCATCCGGTTTAGATCAGGGAGATGGGAAGGGATAGCCCAGAGAGTAAGGGGATCGGTGGCTTCAGAGTAGTGGCATCAGCATCGTTGTATCATTGGGTTTCGATGAGAATAGCTGTTATTATTATTGAAGTGTCTCGCACCTTCCAGTTCTAAGCATGTGTGCCAGAGAATAACCAGAATCAGGGAGCGTCTATCAGTGCAGAAGCTATTGCCAATCATACTAATGATCTTCGTTGTATGTTCATCCAGTGCCTTTGCTGCGTACTATGGATCAGAAGAGTTTGAGGCAATACTGGACAACAAGACCGGAACATCTCTTAGCTGTGCGTACAACATTCAGCTTTTGAGGCAAGGCGAGGAGTCTTTCCCTGTAAGGGAACATGTTATCAGAAATGCAGAGAGTTATCTGTTAATTCAGACTTTCATTTTTCGGAAAGACCGGGTATCAGAGGAATTTCTTGATTTGATCGTTGAACGAGCAGAAGAAGGAGTAGATGTGAAGTTCATCTATGACTGGTTGGGAAGTGTCATATTCAGTCCGCTATTCCTTTGCAGTCTGAAGGAGCTGCCGATAGATTTTAGAACACATGTAGCCTTTTGGGGGAATCAGAGGAGAGTAAACAGAATCTGGCACGAGAAGATCATCGTTGCTGACGGCAGTTCTGCGATAATTGGGGGAATGCATTTTGACGAAGCCACACTTGATCCTCCGAAACCTTCAAGAGTAAGGCCCGCTAGAGATCTGGACATCTACGTCGAAGGACCGATCGTAAAGCATATACAGGATTCATTTGTGGAGAATTGGGGAATCATAGGTGGAGAAGGAATCCATTTCATCGAAAGTGAGCCCGTTCCCAATGAATGCAAAGATGACGAAGGACTATTGATGAGATTTGTTTCCCAGAAGCCCTTGACCCACGAAGACTACAGGATAAACAACCTTTATGTGGAGGCTATAAACGCTGCGAGAGAGACAATCTATCTTGAGAGTCCTTTTTTCTCACCCGCCTTTGACATAATGGATGCCCTTGTCAAAGCAGCTCGAAGGGGTGTTGAGATAAAGATCCTGATAAACTCCTTCTTTACAACTGATCTGATATGGAGATATCCGTTTACCAGGCTCTACTATCCTGTCTTTCTAAGAGAAGGGATAGAACTTTACGAAATGCACGGACGGATGACACACGCCAAGTATGCTTTGTTTGATGGTGTTTACAGCATCGTCGGATCCTACAACCTTGATTTCAGATCTGCATATCTTGATACAGAGTGCGTAGTTGCCTATTACTCACCAGAATTGACAGCTGAACTTACTTACTGGTTTGAGGAAGGCCTTACAGAGGCGAGAAAACCTCTCACTCTATTCTGGTAGTGTCAAACGTCAGAAAGGGTTCGCTTATGGTGTAAGTTTGGTATTATTATTCGAATTGGTGAAAAAAAAAGAGTACCCTTGGGTCTTTTCTTGATGACTGGAACGAGGGTGAAAGGCAGTGCATCGATGCACAGATTGTTGACTCCGATAGTATTCCTGTTTCTTCTGTTTGCTCTTTCTTGCACGGTAGCGGCCAGCTTCGGCACGAAAGAGTTTGAAAGCGCTCTTGATGCTGTGACCTCGTCTGAACTCAAGTATGCTTCTGCTGTAAAACTTCTCAAGGAAGGAGCGGAGTCTTTTCCGATGCGTGAAACGGTGATTCGTGGAGCACAGGACTACTTGTTGATTCAGACGTTTATCTTCAGGAAGAATCCGATATCGCAAGACCTTGTGAACTTGCTTGAAGAGAAAGGGAGCCAGGGCACTGTGATCAAGTTTATCTATGACTGGTTGGGGAGCTTTGTATACAGTCCGTTCTTTCTATGTAAACTCAACGATCTACCAATCGATGTAAGAACACATGTAGCCTTTTGGGGTGATCAGAGAGGGGTAAACAGGATCTGGCACGAGAAAATCATCGTAGCTGATGGCAGTTCTGCGATAATCGGGGGAATGCATTTCGAAGAGCTGAATCTTGAAAGGAACAAATTGTGGCGGACCGTTGCTCCGCAGAGGGATATTGACATCTATGTTGAAGGACCGATAGTTAAGGACATTCAGGACTCCTTCGTCGAAAACTGGCAGATCATCGGTGGCGAAGAGCTCAGTTTTGTCCAGCACCCCAAGGATGTATCAGAGCATGATTCCGAAAACCTTATACCCATGAGATTTGTTGCCCAGAAACCTCTCACACACAAGGAATATCGAATAAACAATCTCTATGTGGAGGCTATCAACGCTGCTAAGGAACACATCTACCTGGAAACCCCTTTCTTCTCTCCTGCATTTGAGATTATCGAGGCTCTGGTAGCTGCTGCAAGAAGAGGCGTAGACATCGTTTTCCTTACAAACTCTGTGCGTACCCTGGACCTCTCTTATAGATATGTAATCTCAAGGATGTACTACCCGGTCTTTCTGCGAGAAGGTATCAAGATTTTCGAAATGCAAGGACGGATGACACACGCCAAGTATGCTGTCTTTGATGGTGTCTATAGCATTGTGGGGTCATATAATCTTGACTTCAGGTCAGGCTATCTTGACACTGAATGCATGCTGGCTTTCTACTCACCTGAACTCTCTGAGGAGTTAATCGAATGGTTTGAAGAGGGGCTTACTGAAGCAAAAGAGGTATTCTCATTGTTCTGGTAGATGCTCCTTCAGCTATAGTGGCGATTGGTCGTTGACACGGTCTGTTTTCTCAAAGTGTGGTTCACTTTCTGATAGTATGGTGATGACACGTGCCGGAAGCAGAAGGAGGTTGGCGAGTGCTAATAGCCTTGATTACGCTAGGAGCGACGTCTTTAGTCCTCTTTGTGCTGATGCTGGTCTTTCTGTGGAAGAGCAGAAGTCTCGCGCAGGAGAAGAACCGGCTTCAGAAAGAGAATGAATCAGTCAAGCTTGAAAACACAGAGCTCAGGGGACACCTGAATGTGAAGGAGAAGGAGCTCGAGTGGCTGGAAACAGCGAGAAGAGAGCTCGAAAACGCGTTCAAGTCCCTTGCTGGAGACGTGCTGAAAGATACACGAGAGCAACTGGTCAGCACGGCAAGAGAGAGTCTGGATAGCCTTCTAAAACAGCACAAACAAGGTTTGCAGACTCACAAAGCAGAAATGTCGGGCCTGCTGGATCCGGTGAAGACAAATCTTGATAAGCTTGAAAAGAACGTGAGAGAGATAGAGGAAAAACGTGAGAACGCTTACGGTAGTCTGAACAAACAACTCGATTCTTTGCAAAAGGCCAATCAAGAACTGAGCACAGCAGTAACAACCCTTCGTTCCTCCTTGAAATCCTCCACCACAAGAGGCAGGTGGGGAGAATACGAGCTTAAACGAATCGTCGAACTGGCAGGAATGACGGAGCATGTTCATTTCGATTTGCAGACCTCTTCTGAAGAAGGAAGGCCGGACCTGACAGTGGCTCTTCCAGGCGGGGGTGTTGTTCCGATTGATTCAAAAGTACCATTGAGTGCGTATATCGATGCAACAGAGGCGACAAATGAAAAAGAGACTGTAGAGTTTATCCAGAAACACGCCAGAGCCTTCAGGGATACCGTAAAACGTCTTGGAAGTAAAGCCTACTGGTCGCAGTTCAGCGAAGCCGCCGAATTCGTTGTCATGTTTGTGCCAATCGAGTCAGCTGTAAGTGAGGCTTTCAAGGCTGACAGGGAGCTACTTGACTTTGCTCTGAAGTACAAAGTGCTTGTGGCCACGCCGATTACCCTTCTTGCTTTGCTGAAATCGGTTGCTTATGGCTGGCAGCAGCATCAGGTAGCGGAAAATGCAAGAGCCATCGCTGAAGCGGGCAAGGATCTTTACAACAGGCTCTCGACTTTTGTGGAGCATATGTCAAAGGTAGGAAAGAGTATTGATACTGTCGTAAAAAGATACAATGACGCTGTTGGCTCACTTCAGGGAAGGCTCATCCCTGGAGCCAGAAAGTTCGAGGAACTCGCAGGGAAAGCAGATTCACTGGAAGAGCCCGGTCAAATCACCACCGCACCGAGAAGACTCGCGGAAGAACTCTCGGACGATGATGCTGAATCAGCGGATGGTTAGGGACAGGTTCCCATATGCATGTCCGGTGGTTGGGTGAGATTTTGGCCAAGCACGATAAGCGCAAGTGTGCTGTAAGCGTTCCCCGGTGCAATGACTCTCCATACCTTGTTGTTTGATCTTCTGTATCATAAAGTGTATCCACAGGTTCACTCCCAGAAGTATCAGGACAAACACTCCGTATTCCAGTTCAAAGAAATAGAAAGGCGTGTCGTTGATCTGGTTTACGCTGTAATATGCGTTTGCTGGTTCAGTCCAGTAAGGCCATGATTCAGAAGGATCCTGGAGACAATGTACAATCCCCACGTCGCAAGGATTGCGGGGAGTCCTCTTATTACGATGAATTTGTTCTTCATGAAGAAGCACAATCCCATGAACACTCCGGAGAAATGAACAACATTGTGGACAACCACGAGTATGTAGAGATGGTCAGAATGGTAAAGCGGTGCGAATGTTGCTCCGAAAGAAATTCCTGCTGTTGCCATTGTCTCCTGACGTGCCCAATCAAGGTCAAAGAGCAACACGATCTCCCCATCAGAAAGACCAGATGACATATGTAAAGCAAGTTGTGCAGGTTATTCGTGTTTCTGTAGGTAATGCTTCCGTCAGGGTTTCTCACGTAATTCATATCAGAAATTCTGAGATTGAATTGCTGATTAGGCCCACTATATCCGCATTCTCTCCACTCAAACAGCCAGCCGTCCCAGGTCATGTAGAAAACGGAGACAAGTATCCACAATATCATGAAGAAAAGTCCCAGTTTCTTTTCAAATGTCCTTCTGCTAGTCATTTTCAACTCCATATGCGATTCATCGACAGCCACAGCCCTTAAATGCAATACTCCTGGCTGATTGCCTTTATCCATGCATCCCACAGACTTTTTTATGTTAACACACCCGGCTATGTGTTGTTGAGAAGAAATGCGACTGTTTTTATGATTCAGACAGATATCCACATTTCTTCCACAAAGGTGTTTCTGAATCGAATACTGCATTGTGGACTTCTTTTGCAGATTGCATAATCTTGAAAGTGTGAAAGGGGATAGACAATGGCTAAATCAATCCTCGTACACCATTCTCTTGCTTATGATTTCCTTATGAGCATCTTGAGAATGAACACAAATGAGCTTATGTTCAGAAGACTGGGAAGATTAAGAGCATTCACTGAGATGAAGCCTTCTGGAGATCTAATAGACTAGACTGAAGAGAGCAGAAGAAAGTTAAGCCTGGATATTCAGGAGAAGCTGGACCTATTCTTTGACCCGGGAACATTCTATGGATTGTGTCTTCTGAGAAACATTGCAAGCGCTCGTCTTGACAACGTGGACGATCTTCTGAAATACATCAGTTCAATGGAAACAAGGGAGTTGATGAAGAGATTTCTTGCCACAGGTTTTGGGACACTCAAGGTAAATCCCCAGGACGATGAGACGATAGATAAGCTATTGACTGACGATAAAGAATCACTGGTCTTTGCTGTCGATAACATGCCGGTGCCAGCAAGGCAAAAATTTGTGTTACTGGAAATCCTTTCCGATCCACAACGAGCAAAGGATGATTTTCTGTACTTGCTGGAGTGGTATAAGGAAAACATCTATTCAGAGGTATCCCAACTGGCAAAAAGCAAGATAAAAGATACGGAGGAAGACTTCAGAAAGTAGATCGAGAAAGAAGGTCTACATTACATTAAGAGGATCAGTGTGTCAAGTATGAAGTAGAACCAGAGAAGATAATTCTGGCCCTCAGCTACCATTATGAATTCGCTAAGATAGCCGCTATTGCAGGCGAAACAGAAGAAGATATATTTGTTTTTGGATAAAGGTTTGCTCAGCTTGCAGATGCTCTGGAAAGAGCAAGAACAATCTCTGCTCCCGTCTTTGGAGCGCTAGCAGACCGTGTGAGGATGCAAATCACGAGGTTGCTTTCTCAGGGAGAGTTACGGGCACAAGAGCTCCTCTCTACGCTGAGACTTACCAACGCAGCACTTGGTGAAAGCCTTGAGCAGCTTGTGAGAAGTGGTCTTGTTACAACAGTAAGAAAGACAGATGGCATAACTTACAGGCTGAACAGCGACTATCTACATGTGTCGATTGAACGACTTCTCTCTGAATTGGCGACCTGACAGGAGCCATAACGAAAAATCGCTTGCCCGATGTATTCTGGCAAGGCAAGCGATCATAAAGAGCTGGTCGTATCAGTTGCTACTCTGTTGCAGAAGGGCGAGTTTGTTCCGAATGCCGTCAAGCAGCAGGTAGAATGGCTCATACCCCTGAGAAAACCC
>DLVL01000073.1:12877-13892 GCA_003444085.1 Kosmotogaceae bacterium
AGAGATAAAGAACTCCCAGTGTGGATCATCAAAATACGTGTCAAAGGCATTACCAATAGGCATGTCAGGCAATACACTAAAAGAGCCGTTCTTGACGACATTGATCGGGTGGTTGTAAATCCGGTCAAGCATCTCAAGGTAAGCGTTGTGGTCAACGTACCATTCGTCGATTTCCATGTAATATGTCTCGAATGTCTCTTCGTGAAGATCAACGTAGAACTCCAGGTATACTTCCAGTGGAGCATCGTCGTACCAGGCGTCGCCTATGAAGTATACAAAAATATCTCCTTCTTCAGTGTAGAAATAGTCCCAGTAAGTATCATAGAAGAACAGACTAAAAG
This sequence comes from Kosmotogaceae bacterium, assembly GCA_003444085.1. GTDB lineage: Bacteria > Thermotogota > Thermotogae > Petrotogales > Kosmotogaceae > UBA9910. The sequence goes on from DLVL01000073.1 coordinate 13,219, forward strand.
CCTTGCCAACAGTAGGATATGGCCAGTCATAGAAGTAGCCATCTCGCACGATGGAAATCGCCCAGGAGCCAGGATCATAACTGAAAATCTCATCTAGAAACGGCCATAGGTCATCGAGATCACGTTCTCTACCAGCAACACGCCAGGCCATAACGTTGAAAGTCTCTTCGTCTTTGTTTACAGAGAAGATGACTTCGATTCTGGACGAAACACCTTCAAAAACAGCTGTCCCTGAGAACCTTACGAGATCCTCATCTCCCCTTCTCGAATAAGCCCATGATGCTCCTTCAAAGAATGATGCAAATGTCTCTCCCACAGGATGATCCGGATATGCATAGAAACTGCCTTCGCGGATGATATCCAGCACTTCGTCGGCGTATGTTGCTCCCAATAACGTATGAGGAATCAACAATGCAACGAGCAAAAAACAAAGTAGAATTGAACCCCTAAGTCTTTTCATCAGACACCTCCATGTTATGTAAATCTCAAACGAAATAGCTTAGTGAAAGAATAGCACATAGGAAGTCTGTACAAAGCACTATGTGAGAGTGTTCCCCAGAAACAACAGAAATATCTCGAGACTCCAAAGAACAGAACCACTATCTGGAACAGAGGATTATTTCAAGAGGAACAACCGCCCTGGTGAAGAAAGAGAAGCCATTACCTGACCTTGA
>DLVL01000029.1:0-4075 GCA_003444085.1 Kosmotogaceae bacterium
CCCGGACAGAAAATGATCATTCCTCCAGGTCTTGTTACTCTTTCCATTTCCGAATATTCCTTCTCCATTTCATCTCCGAAAACGTGTCCACCCATCGTGACATCAGCAAAAGAATCTTCAAAAGGGATCTCAGTAATCAACCCGTCTATGACGAAAACATTCTTCATCCCAAGTCCTCTTGCCTTCTTTCTCAAGTATTCTCTCAGTCGTCTCACGGGCTCCACACAGTAGACCGACCTAGCATATTCTGCTGCAGCAAATGCCTGTTTTCCCGTTCCTGAACCAATGTCAACGACCTTCTTGCCGTTGAAATCGGTAATCGAGACGAGCTCCCTGGTATCCCAGGACATGAACTGGAGCTCATCATAGACAGACGGGTCAACTACATAGACTATCCAATCGTTAACCTCTTCCATCACCTTGATCTCTGCCGCTCTGAGAGACTCTCTGTCAGGATCCCTCTTTGCCGCTGCGCAGATCTTGTCAATCTGATCAGCGAGATCAGGCGCAAGTGCCTTGAAATACCATTTCACAGCGGGGTTCCCATTCAACGCTGTCCCAAGTATCTCTTTGTTTTCAAAGGATGAAACTGCATACTCCACGTGAAGCTTTTCAAGAAAGAGCAGGTAATTGAATGAAAGGTCTTTTACGTCAATCCAGTTCAAACCCATGAAGATCCTCCTATTCCTTGATTCCTTATCATCTGAGCAACGATCCGTTGCAGAAACATAACACACAAGCACTGCAATTTGACCCTCATTGCTGTTGAGACAAAAGAACCTCGAGATTTCTCCCAATAGATGAATAGCACATCAATAGACAAAGTGACTCTGGTTTGTCCTTCGTTTCAGAAGATAAGTCCTCTTCGGGTACTGTCGTTATCATCTGCTCGATCTCTTCCTCAGAGAAACTCACACCACTCTCTTAGATAGTCAACTCTGGATTTGCCGGACATATCATCTGGCATTTCAAGCAGCCAATAATCGCATTATGCCATTTGCTGTTCACCCAAGACGGAAAAGGTCTTCTGCTTTCATTAAAGTAGGTCAAGCACCTGGAAGCATTGATAAGAAAACGTTCTTCGACGATACAACCGGTTGGGCAGCTTCTTATGCATGCACTACAGTTCTTGCACTCGTCAAGTCTGCTGGGGCTTTGCCACTCATAGTCTTCACACGGCATATCTGTGTAAAGAGCCACCAATCTGTGATAGCTTCCTGCTTTGGGGACATAGGTAATATTGTTTCTACCATAGCCTGCAAGACCTGTTCTGGCAGCCAAAAGCTTCTCAGGTAACGCTGCTCTGCCGACGGAGAAACCTTCGGAGTCCATAACTCCTGTGACAAGATTCATCATCTTTTCTTTGTGAGGACCAAAGATATAGGTAGGGGGGATTATGAACGCTCTTTTCTTCCCTTTCCATTGTAAATTAACACTTGAGGCATTCTATAGAATGGACACTATTATAACTGTCATAGCACTGCTCATTCTATTAGCATGATCAAACTCAAACCAGGACATGTGCTTTTCATAGAGCTGGTAGTCGATCTCACTACCTTCCATTCGTTGAATGATCTCATTCTCAAGCTCGCCCACACAGTGAACGGGAGCAAATCGAACCATGTAACCTGCTTCCTCAAGTTGCTTTGACAGAACATTCTGAATGCCCACGGGTAATCACCTCTCAAAGATCACGAGAATTATATCAGAGCAGTCTTTTCACAAACAAGGTCTCGATTCACCAAGAGGCTTTCTATATGTGCTCTGCGCTGTGCTATGATTTCATTGAAAACTGCAACTGTTTCTATTTCTCTTGAGGAGGGGGTATTGTGAGCGAAGAACAGAGCTACATGGAAATCACGCCGCAAGAAGACCGTAGCAAAGATCTCAACAAGTTCCAGATCTTCATCGTCGGGCTGCAACATGCATTTACTATGTTCGGGGCCACCATTCTGGTGCCTTATCTCACCGGTGTGCCTGTGAATGTAGCTCTCTTCACAGCGGGACTTGGAACACTGATCTTCCATCTAATCACCAAGCTGAAGATGCCGGTGTTTCTTGGCTCAAGTTTCGCGTACATTGCACCAATAAACGCAGTCATTCTCTATTACGCAGAGAACGGGTCTGCATACTCAAGCGTCCCTGAAGCGATGCAAGCTGGCGTAGCGATCACACCCGATATGATCGGATATGCTATGGGCGGTCTACTCATGGCAGGTATTGTGCAGATAGGCATCGGTATCCTGATAAAGTTCATCGGTGTCAGGAACTTCCAGAAGATCTTCACCCCGGCTATAGCCGGTACGATGATCGTTCTCATCGGTCTGATTCTGGCTCCAGTTGCAGTTAGCATGGCAAGCGAGAATTGGTGGATTGCTCTCGTTTCTCTTCTTGTTGCGATGATTGTAAGGCTATATTTCAAAGGTTTCAATCGCCTTATCCCCGTTATCTGGGGAATTGTCGTTGGTTACATTGTTGCAGCTATTGCAGGAATGGTTGACTTCGGGCCTATAGGTCATGCTACCTGGTTTGGCATGCCAGAATTCGTTTGGCCGAGATTCTCTCTCTATGCATTTACGGTGATTGTACCCGTGGTCATAGCGCCAACAATCGAGCACTTCGGAGATGTTTTCGCTGTCTCTGCAATTGTCGGAAAGAAATTCTTTGAAGACCCAGGTATACATAGAACTCTCATTGGAGACGGTGTCGCCACTTCAGTTGCTGCAGCACTGGGTGGCCCAGCAAACACCACCTACAGTGAGAATACCGGTGTCCTGGCATTCACGAAGGTTTTCAACCCCTGGGTAATGAGGATTGCTGCTATATTCGCGATACTCCTTGCCTTCATTCCTAAAGTCGGTGCGCTTGTGAGATCTATTCCTGGGCCCGTGATGGGAGGCATTCAGATACTGCTCTTCGGAATGATCGCAGCTATCGGAATGAGAACACTGATTCAGAACAAGGTACATGTAGATGGGAAGAACCTCGTTACCATCTCTGTCATGCTTGTTATTGGACTTGGGGGAGCATCTATTACTGCCGGACAAGTATCTCTTGAAGGTCTGGGACTTGCTGCACTTGTCGGATTAGTACTGAATGGCATATTTGCACTGACAAAAGCTTCCTCTGAATAGACCAGAGAACGACAGGGCAGGCATCGATAGATGCCTGCGCTTTCATCTCAACAGTCACACTCATTCCGCGATAAGCGTTTCAATGCCTAGGTCAGCACATACCGTGTCCAAGCAAGGCTTTCACAAATATTTGTATGTTAGAATAATAACGCTTTTTCCAGTTACTCAACCATCCGCTTAATATTAATATCAGGAGGCCACATGAAAAAGATACGGGCTGCAGCCCTTCAATTCTCAGTCAGACCAATGCAGGTCGACTTCAATCTCGATAAAGCCTATTCGTGGATCAGGAAGCTTAGTAGTCAGCACAATCCTGATCTAATAGTCCTTCCTGAAAGCTTCACGACGGGGTTCACGCCGTCTTGCAGCTTGAAGGAGCTTTGGGAAGCTGTAGATACCATTCCTGGCAAGCTCACTGATATTGCGGTTGATTGGGCAAAGGAACTCGATACAATCATATGCTTTCCAACGTACGAGCGGGGTCCATCAGGCGATGTGGTCTATAATAGTGCGGCTCTTGCTTCTCCCGAAGGACTTCTTGGTGCTTACAGAAAGACACATCCATTCCCTACCGAGAGACTCGAAGGAGGAGGCTGGACCACACCCGGACAGAATACTTTTTGTGTTGAAACTCCTCTGGGTTCTATCGGAATAGTAATCTGCTACGATGGTGATTTTCCTGAGTTGGCCAGGGCAACGGCCCTCAAAGGTGCCGAAGTGATATGTCGCCCGTCCGCCTTTCTGAGGACTTACGAACAGTGGGAACTCACAAACCGGGCACGTGCTTATGACAACCATGTCTACTGGGTTGCCACAAATGCCGTTGGGCCTGACTGTAACGGGGCGAGTTTCTTTGGGTCTTCAATGATCGTTCATCCTAGCGGAGCGATTCTTTCTCTTGCTGGGGGTTGTGATGAATTCATAGTGAAAGATCTTGACCC
>DLVL01000029.1:4251-10385 GCA_003444085.1 Kosmotogaceae bacterium
CCACTAACAGATATATTTGTTCTTGATTTATCCAGGGTCCTTGCAGGACCCTTCTGCACAATGATCCTCGCAGATCTTGGTGCGGAAGTGGTGAAGGTTGAGCGTCCAGGTACTGGAGACGACTCCAGGGCGTTCAGTCCCATGAAAGGTTCTGAAAGCGCCTATTTTATGAGTATCAATCGTGGCAAAAAGAGCATCACCGTCAACATGAAAAACCCCAGAGGAAGAGAGATCATTCTCAACTTGGCAAAACATGCGGATGTTGTTATAGAGAACTTCAAACCAGGTGTTATGAAACGTCTCGGACTCTCGTATGACACTCTCAGGCTGATCAACCCCAGGCTAGTCTATGCTTCTAGCACAGGATACGGCCAGACAGGACCTTTTAGTGAGAAAGCGGCTTACGATCTCATCATCCAGGGTATGAGCGGGATGATGAGCATTACTGGTCCAGACGAAAACCATCCCACAAAAGCGGGAAGCTCTATAGCTGACATATTCAGTGGAGTGTTCACCTGCATTGGGATACTGTCAGCGTTAAGGGCAAGAGAGAGAACTGGCGAAGGGCAGATGGTCGATGTGGCAATGCTTGACTGCGTGTTCTCGGTTCTGGAAAACGCTGTTGCTCGCTATATGGCCAGCGGCGTAGTGCCCAAACCAATAGGAAATCTCCATCCTTCAATTGCACCGTTCTCATCTTTCAGCACATCTGATGGACAGATCAATATTGCTGTGGGGAATGATTCCCTCTGGATAAAGTTCTGTGAGGCAATAGGACGCGAAGACCTTCTGAATGATGAGAGGTATGGATCAAACGACCTTAGAATAACCAACCTCGATAGCCTGATGATTACATTGAATGATACTTTGTCAAGAAGGGGTTCAAAACACTGGCTCAATCTGTTTGAGAAGACTGGTATACCTGCTGGTAAGGTAGACAACATCGCAGAGGTTCTGCAGAATCCCCAGATCTTAGCTAGAGATATGCTGGTTAGCCTTGTTCATCCTACTGCTGGGGAACATACAGTCCCGGGAATCCCGATCAAGTTCTCTTCAACAAAGGCAGCAATAAAGAAATCTGCACCTTTGCTTGGCGAGCATAACAAGGAAATACTTGTTGGGCTCCTCGGAATGTCGAATGACGAGCTTTCAGAGCTGGAGGACGAAGGGGTCATATGACTCCTGTCAGAGCACTCGGGAGGAGCCTTGACTGGGAAAATGGTCCTGTAAGACTCACGGTGCGCGAGATTTTCCATAACGTAGTGAACCTCGAAAATCAGGAAGGGCTGAGGTATTCGTTTATCAGTGATCCCTCCAGTTACCAGCCCCGAAGTGCCCTTGTGGTTTCTCTCCCACCCACGTGCCAGGGCGAGTCATTGGTTATCGACCTTTCGGAAACACCGCCCGAATTCTCTCCTTTTCTACCATCGTGCAAACCTCTGAAAAAATGGATCCCTGTTGTTGAGGACTGGATTCAGTATTTGATAGACAATGACCTGAATTTGGCTCTCTCTTACATAGAGAACGAATCGCTGGCTTCGCTAATTGGGCTGGGCCCGGGTAAGACGCCTTCCGGCGATGATCTGCTGGCGGGCTATATAACTGGCTTGCACTGGTTAGATGCTGGTGAGGCATGCAGGGTATGTGGAGATGTGCTTCCTCATATCTCCCTTACAGACTGGTTTTCTCAGAACATGATTGCTGATGCATGTCAGGCGAAGGTTTCGAAAGTCGTCCTGGACCTTTGCCATGCTCTTTCGCTCTCACACTCATCGGAACTCTATACGTCGGTACGCAAGATTGCATCGACCGGTCATACATCTGGAGAGTCCTGGCTTGCAGGATTCGGATTTGCACTGTTCTCACATTTCTTCAGAGAAGGGAGATATGATGAAGTATACGAGGGTAATTCGAGGTAAGTACTATGATAGCGTGACGCTCATGCTTGCTGCAAAGGAACTGCAGAACATGAGCGAAGTGGATGATGCATCTCTGAGCATGACCACGGATGCGAATCTGAGGATACTTGAAGCCGCTGACTATGACATCAGTACTATCGCTCCTAATCCTTCTGACCTGGTGATCGCCATCGATTGCACAGACATTGACCCTGAGAAAGTCTTTGACAAAGCTATTGAAATCCTTGAAAAGCCTCGGGTTCATTCAGCAGAAGAAGAAACCGAATATACTCCAAGAAGTCTTGACGGTGCACTTTCTGTCTTTGCCGATGCGAATCTTGCACTCATCTCAATAGCCGGGCAGTATGCTGGAGACGTTGCAAGGGATTGTCTTGAACGCGGACTGAACGTGATGCTCTACTCTGACAATGTCCCTCTTGAAACCGAAATAGAGCTTAAGCAAATGGCCTCAAATAAGGACCTCATCGTCATGGGCCCTGATTGCGGAACTGCCATAATCAAAGGGATCGGAATAGGTTTTGCAAATGCATGTCCTGTCGGACCTGTGGGAATCGTTGCTGCAGCCGGGACAGGATTGCAGGAGGTCCATGTGCAGCTTGCAAAGCTAGAGATCGGTGTTCTTCACGGCCTGGGAACAGGGGGAAGAGACGTTAGAGAGAGCGTAGGAGGAATATCATTTCTTTCCGCCATGCAGGCTTTGATAGATGACGAGGAGACACAGTGTCTTGTCCTTGTGGGCAAACCCCCCTCAGAAAACGTTCTTGAAGCAATCATCAAGAATGCGACAAGCTGCTCAAAACCCGTTGTGACTGCATTCCTTGGTGCTGCGTATGACGAAGATGATGAGAAGAACAGGGTGTACTATGCTGGAACTCTCGAAGAAGCTGCTGCGATAGCTGCAGCCGTCGTGAAAGGCGAAGATGTCGCTGCTGCCAAGAAATCACTGAAAAAAATCGACCATGACTTGAAAAACCTGTGTGAAACAAAAGCAAACAGAAGCGGCTTCTTGCGCGGATTATTCTCCGGAGGCACTCTTGCATATGAAGCTCAACAGATCCTTTCAGATAAGCTTGGTGTAATCCGCAGCAACGCACCACTTGATTCTCGATACAAGTTGAATAATAGCCTTAAACCAGAGGGAAACTGCATCATCGACTATGGTGAGGACGAGTTCACACAGGGGAGATTGCATCCTATGATGGATCTGGCTTTCCGTCGCGAAAGACTCGTCGAGCAACTTGAAGACAAGAATGTAGGTGTTATTCTGATTGATGTTGTTCTGGGGTATGGAGCACACCCTGATCCTGCAACTGAAATCGTTGATGCAGTTGAGAAAGCCAGAGTTGAGGATTATCCTCTGATGATCGCTTATGTGTGCGGCACTGATCAAGATCCTCAGAATGCACAGGAACAGACTCGAATTCTTGAGCAGGCTGGCTTTGTTGTCTGCAGAAGCAATGCACAGGCCGCTAGCTTGGCCGGGGAGTTCGCATCAAGGAGTGATCGGTAATGAAGAAGCTGTTGAAGGAAGGCCCAAAGACTGTCAATATAGGCCTCCGGGGGTTCTACGATGCCTTGAAACAGCAGGAGTCCAGTGCAATTCATGTGGAGTGGAGACCTCCGATCGTAAAGACAGACCTACTGAAAAGATTGCGGAAGCTCAGAAAGGGGAGAGAGCAGTGACAAAAGTTGACGCAGCAAACAAGCAGGCACTTCAAAAGCTTTTTGATGCCGAACCTTTTCTCGTGGGTATGGGTATTGCCAAAGACACGATTCCCGGGATGAAAGATAAGATGCTCCTTCATGCAGGACCTCATATAACTTATGATAGAATGTCCGGACCTCTCATTGGCGCAGTTATTGGCGCTACACTCTACGAAGGTTGGGCTGACTCTGTTGAAGAAGCGAGAGAAGTTCTTGCTAGCGGCGAGATCGTTTTTGAACCCTGTCATGAGCATGCCTCAGTAGGCCCTATGGCTGGTGTGATTTCGCCAGGAATGCCTGTTTTCGTCGTTGAAAACCGAAAATTCGGCAATCGGTCATACGCAACAATGAACGAAGGTCTCGGAAGAGTGCTGAGGATGGGTGCATTCGATGACTCAGTTATTACTCACCTGAGGTGGATGGAAAACACACTCTTTCCGATTCTGAAGGAAGCCATCGAAAAACGCAGTAACGCTGAAGACCCCATAGACTTGAAGAATATCATTGCCCAGGCTCTCCACATGGGAGACGAACTTCACAATCGGAATAAGGCCGGCACATCATTGCTCTTCAGATCCCTCGCACCAGACCTGGCTGAAACTTGTCAAGACAGCGAGAAGCTCTCCAGGGTTCTCAGGTTCATAGACTCTAACGACCATTTCTTCTTGAATCTCGGGATGGCATCCGCGAAAGCATCTCTCGATCCCCTGAATGGCATCGAGGGTTCTTCGATTGTATATATCATGGCAAGAAACGGCACTGATTTCGGAATAAAGGTATCTGGACTGGGTGACACCTGGTTCAAGTGTGCAGCAGCGCAGCCAGATGTGCTTCTCTTCCCTGGGTTCACCAGGGATGATGTTAATCCAGATATCGGAGACAGTGCGATTATGGAAACATATGGAATTGGCGGTTTTGCCCTGGCTGCAGCTCCTGCGATTGTCCAGTTTGTTGGAGGAACTCCCGCAGATGCAGTCAGATACACCAGGGAAATGTATGAAATATGTGCAGCTGAGAACAAGTCATTCACCATTCCTCAACTGAACTTCAGAGGAACACCCACTGGAATAGATCTTCTGAGCGTTGTTGAGACTGGCATAACTCCTATACTGGATACCGGAGCCGCTCACAAAGTGCCTGGGAAAGGTCAGGTAGGCGCGGGAATTGTCAGGATGCCTTCTGAGGCTTTTGTTTCGGCGGCTGAGGTTTTCGCCGAGAAATACGCTTGATTGTTACAGTTTTCAACTGGATACAGCAAGACATTACTATCATAATTTGGAGGTGTGAACATGGAACTCAAGAACTGGGGGAACATCAAAATGTATGACCTGTCGCAGACTATCAGTCATCTTACGCCTGCGTGGCCAACTTATGAACCTCTTCAGATCAAGTTCTTCAAGAGACTGGCCCCTAACGGTGCAAACGGTCAACTCTTGACTCACTCAAACCACGTGGGAACTCACCTCGATGGTTCACTGCATTTCTGTACTCACGGAAGAGACATCGCTTCTATTCCTTTGGATGAACTAATTGGACCTGGAGTGATTGTCGACATTTCCGATATCGCAGAAGACTATGGAATCTATACTTCCAAGGACATTGAGGATCGTGTTGAAGTCAAGGAAGGCGATATCCTTATCATCAATACCGGTTATCATCGCTACGCCTACGACCAGCCCGAAGCAGATGAGGTGCGGTATATGATCAAGCATCCCGGTCCGACGCTGGAATTCGCTGAATGGGCAAAGAAGAAGAAACTGAAGTGGATAGGCGTTGATTGTGGGTCTGCTGATCATCCATTTAACACGAAGATCCGTGAATGGATGCCGAATCTTGCTGTAGAATGCGAAGCTTCTTTCCAGAAGAAGTTTGGTAAGAGCATTGATGATATATTCCCGCCAAGTGATTACCAGCTAATGCACACCAAACTATTTCCATACGATATCATCCACGCCGAGAATGTCGGCGGCGATATCGATCAGCTCCTGAATAAGAGAACGACGATCGGTTGCTTCCCATGGCGTTTTGTTGGTGGAGAGTCCTCAATCTGCAGAATTCTTGCTTTTGATGAACAGGTCTAGCCCCGACCGGGGCATAAGATGTGATCTGTATGTTGAACTTTGAGATGCTGCGTCCCAAAACACTTGAAGAAGCATTGAGGATGCTCAAAAATAACAAGGACAGAGCAGTTCCCAAGAGTGGAGGAACGGACCTTCTCGTCTGGATGAAAAAAAGAACGATTCATCCGGAAGTGCTCATAGACCTCTCGCGAATCGAGAAACTCCATCAGCTTAGCATAACAGGAGATGGAAGCCTATCCATAGGAACAAATGTTACGCTTAACGAGATCGATACGTTTCTTCGTGGGCAAGAGATACTTCCAGCTCTGGCAGATGCGTGCGAAAGCCATTCGGATTACACACTCAGAAACAAGGCTACTCTGGTGGGAAACGTCTGCGCTTCAGTACCTTCTGGTGATATGATTCCAGCTCTGTGTTGTCATGATGCTAT
>DLVL01000029.1:10537-13616 GCA_003444085.1 Kosmotogaceae bacterium
TAGCAGGGTTCTGGTTCCCCTACCTGAAGCAACTAGCACAGGCTGTTACCTGAAGTCGACTAGAAGAAGTGCACTTGACCTGGCCCAAGCGAGCGTGGCATGTGTCATTCTGTGTCGGAATGGCTTGACGGAGTACAGGATATCCTGTGGAGCGGTCTCTCCAATACCCCTGAGAATAACCGAAGCAGAGAAACTCCTTAGGGGAAAGAGCACACTGACTTCATCGCTAATAGAGCACGCTGCTGAGCTGGCTGTAGAGGCAGTTAACCCCATCACTGACGTCAGGTCTTCCAGAGAGTACAGGCTGGAGATGATCCGAGAGCTCACAAAACGTTCTCTCATGCTATGTCAGGAAAGGATCGAGGAGGTGGCCTGATGAACAAACATCCGATAAGCTTCACCTTGAACGGCAAGACCGTGAAGACTCAGGTGGAAGCTCGCACCACGCTTCTCAGAGCACTTCGTGATCTGGGAGTTCTGAGCGTGAAGCGAGGATGTGAAGAGGGTGAGTGCGGAACGTGCACTGTCCTTATCGATGGAATAACTCAGAAGTCATGTTTGGTTCTGGCAATGGAAGTTGAGGGGAGGACTGTCACAACGTGTGAAGGACTTCTTGCACCTGATGGTGAACTCCACCCGATACAGCAAGCTTTCATTGATGAAGGAGCTATCCAGTGTGGCTACTGCACACCTGGAATGGTCATGGCAACATATGCTCTGCTTGAGCGGTCCCCTGATCCTGCAGATGAAGAGATTCGCGCCGCACTTGCAGGCAATCTTTGCAGGTGTACAGGTTATGTAAGCATATTCAGAGCCGTGAAGAAGGCTGCTGAATTAATGAAAAGGCCTGAGGGAGCTGGTAAGAGATGAAGCAGGTGAAGACAAAAACAGGAATTGGGAGATGGTTGCCCAGGAAATACGATAGGGAAAAAGCAGCTGGAACTCTCGAGTTCACTGATGATCTCCGTTTTGGACCTGAATTGCTTCATGCAAGAGCTGTCAGATCCACAATTGCAAGGGGTAGAATCGTCTCCATTGATTGCAGCGAAGCATTGAAGCTAGAAGGTGTCGTCAAGGTCATAGTCGGAGAGAGCTTCCCTCATCACTTCGGGCTATACTTAAAGGATCGTACACCTATGGCAATAGGACAGGTCAGGTATGTGGGAGAACCCGTCGCACTGGTAGTTGCAGAAACTGAAGATGCTGCAGAAGATGGAGCTGCCCTGGTCAAGGTTGAATATGAAGAACAGGAACCTGTATTTGACCCTGTGAAAGCAGCAACAAACAACGACATTCTTGTTCACCCAGAACTTCACAAATACGATCATGTTCCGTTTGTAACTCCACAGCCAAACACAAATATCGGCAACTGGTTCAGAATAAGGAGAGGCGACGTAGATGCTGCTTTTGAAAAGGCTGATCATGTCTTTGAAGAGACAGTAACCTGTCCTCAGATTGCCCATGGATTTCTGGAGACTTTCTGCTGTATCTGTAAACATGAAAGGGCAACACGCGAATTGACCATATGGACTTCTGCACAGTCTGCTTTCACTGTTAGAGAGATAATAGCCAAGGGGATTGGTTATCCACTGAACAGCGTGCGTGTGATCGCACCTCCAATAGGTGGAGGATTTGGCGGAAAAGCTGGAATGACTATCGAAGCACTGTGTTTGTCTGCAGCCATGGATCCTGAGCTCAAAGGACGTCCTGTGAAACTCTTTATCCCCAGAGAAGAAGTACTAATCTCTTCCTGGGTAAGACAGGGTTACGTTGCAAGGATTGAACTGGCAGTTGATAAGGAAGGCAAGATGCAGGCGATTCGAAATACATTTTGGTTTGACACAGGCGTTTCTGCAGAATATGGGGCAAACCCCGTCAGAAGTGCAGGATACACATCTACAGGGGCATATCACATACCAAATGTGTGGACAGACTGCTACGCTGTATACACAAACAAGCCTTTTGGTGGTGCTTATCGAGGATTTGGACTTCCAGAATTCATGGGGGCTCTTGAGCTGGTCGTCGATACTGTCGCGAACAAACTGGGAATGGACCCAGTTGAATTCAGAAGAAGGAATCTCCTCATGAAGGGACTACCAACGTGCACTGGAATGCCAATGCATGATCACGCCCTTGAAACCATACTTTCAAAAGTCGCACACAAAATCAACTATGGAACCAAAGAAGACCCTATACGACCGGGATGGAAAAGAGGAAAAGGGATTGCACTCGCAATAAAGGCCCCAGCAATGCCTGCTGATGCTTCCTCATCTGCGACAGTCAAGATAAACGGCGATGGGACTGTCGAGGTTCTGGCAGCCACAATGGACATGGGACAGGGAACATACAGCGCTTTTGCGCAAATGGTCTCTGAGGAACTCGGCATTCCCTATGATTGGATCAAAGTACATTTCCCCGATACGAAGAGTCATCCGTATGATTGGCAGACAGTTGCAAGCAGATCTACCTGGTCAATGGGAATGGCTGTAAAACAGGCAGCTTCCTCGGTGAGAGAACAGATAATCAGGCTATACTCAGAATTTTGGTCAGTTCCTGAGGATTGCATTTCAATTGAATATGGAAGCGTTGTATGCAGAAAGCTAGGCAAAACAGAACGTCTAGATGAAAGAATTCAGAACGGATTCAAAATGCCCGATGGTATTCTCAAAGGCGGACCGATTATCGGAACCGGCAGTTTTACGCCACCAGATATCATATACCCGGATACGGAGACCGGGCAATCCCCCAAGAGTGTTGTACATTTTACTGTAGGTGCTGTGGGTATTGATGCTGAAGTAGACCCCGGAACCGGTCAAATCGTTGTCAACAACGTGGTAGCTGGTTATGATGTAGGAAAAGCTATATCTCCCGTCGGGGTAATGGGACAGATAGAAGGCGGCACAATACAGGGTATTTCTGCCTGTCTGATGGAAGGTCTCGCGTATGACGAAAGAGGCAAACTCCTAACGCCTGATTTCACTGATTACAAGATCGCTACTACAATGGACGTTCCCTCTTCAGTTGAAGGATTCTGGGAGGAAGTGCCCGAACAGCTTTCCCCATATGGAAACAGGGGCGT
>DLVL01000050.1:0-15837 GCA_003444085.1 Kosmotogaceae bacterium
CTCTAAGCTGTCCCTGGCGGAGTTTGCCACTGAGATAGACCACAACCGCTCGTTCTTTCCCCCATATGAGTTTCTTCGTCCGGTAACACGGCAGCTCTTTGTCTTTAGTCGTGAGCTTGTGGTAATCAGTCAAGGGGATGTTCACAAGATCCTTGTGATGCACAGCTGTCAATGATGCCACATAGGGTATTTCAAGTTCATCTAACTGAGTGAAATTGTCTTCTGAGTTGCTCCCTTTGTCAAATACAATCGTCATTTCTTCAATATCCATGTTTAGTTCAGATAGGTTCTTCCTCAGTCTTGTGATGAATGGAGTGAACAGGGCTTTCTCTGACTTGTTGCCCTCATACACTTGTGACAATACGGGAATAAGGAATTCTTTGGTAACCACCTGAGCCAGACCAAACTGCCTCAGGTCATTCCGCTTTTGCTTGTTCTTACCCCTTCTTGCAAGTGTTGATCGATCGTTCTTTGTATCTATATACGTGTAGAAGTTCGTGAGATCGTAGAACAACAGCTTCGATGATAATAAGTTCTTCTCGATCATCTTTGCAGTAATCTCTTTCTCTACCCGCTCTATCTGTTCGTCTGTAACTGTATGCATCTGATCCCAAAAATGCTGACTGCTCAATCTGTATGGGTCGAACCCACATATGTCGGGCAAGGTAGTCTGCTTTGCCCAGCAAGCAAACGATCTCTTGCTGTCGGGCCTTACTGCTCTGTGTATTGCAGCAAGCAGCAAAGACTTACCTACTTTGAGGCCATCTCTTACTTGATCAGAAAAGTGTCTACAGAAGATACGCTCAAGCTCCAGTTCTTCAGCTATCTTAAGAAGGAAGTAAACAGCACCATGGGAAGCTGAACGAATCTTCACCTTGAACGGACCTTCGGTTAGTTTATACAGTAACTGATCAGCTGTTCCCAGATGTTTGACCACAAACGGTCTGGGTTTACCGTTAACCCTCTTTGATTCAACGATCTGCCAATAAGTATACTTACCTACTCTTTGCTTTCTCATGCTCGCCATGAATAGTTTATACACTATTTCACACAACAATTTCAATAGTATTTCAATACGTATTATATTAGTATATATACTAAAACGTACATCAAATCCTCTCTGATACCCAATCCTTACTTTTTGCGTAGGAAAGTCACGCTAAACACGCTAAAATATCACAAGAAGGTCCAGATGATCTTCCAAGACCCTTTTGCTTCACTAAATCTGACTCACACGGTGCGCGGAATACTTGAAAGACCTTTCAAGATTCATAAACTGACTCAGGGAAAGAGAGAAATCGAGCTGAGAATAAAGGAAATGCTTGTTCAAGTCGGATTGGATCCTCCTGAGCAGTTCATTGACAAGTTCCCTCATGAACTCTCAGGCGGTCAGCGACAGCGTGTGAATATATCGAGAGCCTTTGCGGTCAATCCAGATCTTGTCCTTGCTGATGAACCAACATCAATGCTGGACGTTTCAAACAGAATGAGTATCATGAACCAGATTCTCAACCTCAATGAGAACATGAATGTATCGTATATATATACATCACTCATGCTCTCGCGGGAGCTCGATACATGAGCGATCGTATTATCGTGATGTATGCTGGTACCATGCTTGAAGTCGGAGCAGCTGAAGAAGTCATTCAACAGGCCTTTCATCCTTATACCAGATTGCTTAAGTCCGCTGCCGCCTCCCCAGAAACGGGCCTGAAGAGAAAGAGACTGGCGACAATAGGTGACATACCGTCACTAATCGTGCCACCAGCAGGGTGTAGATTTCACCCAAGATGTCCTTTTGTAATGCCCGAGTGCTCGAAGGAACTCCCGGAAATGCGAGGAATATCTGATCAACACTATGCAAGGTGTTTGCTGAAAAGCTGAAATAGGAAAGAGGTGGTTGAATGAAGATCAGTATCTGCGGTGTCAATCTGGAAATCCTGTCAGGTGACATTGTCGAACAACAAGGATTTGATGCTGTCGTAAATGCTGCGAACGCAGAGCTCAGGTCCGGGGGAGGAGTTGCAGGCGCGATTCACTCTGCAGCGGGGCCGGAGCTGTGGAAGGAATGCAAATCCATGGCACCCATCAAACCAGGTGAAGCTGTCATAACAAAGGCCTACGAGCTCCCCAATAAACATGTCATTCATTGCCTTGGACCCATCTACGGAGTTGATGAACCCGCATCAGAGCTTCTGGCCAGGTGCTACATTAACGCATTGAGACTGGCCGAGGAGAATTCATTGCATTCCATAGCTTTTCCAGCGATTTCCGCAGGAGCTTTCGGTTACCCGTTAAGGGAGGCAGCAAGCGTTGCCATCAAGACAGTTATCGGTGAGATTCCCAAACTGAATAGCATCAAAGATATCAGGTTTGTCTTGTTTGATGATACTGCACGGAAAGTTTTCGAAGAAGTACTTGAAGAGTCCCTTTTCTAGCAATAGCAGCACTCCTCTTCAGGTTATCAAACTGCAAGGGAAAACAGGAGGCGATTCCTCTTGAGTCATAGTGGCGAAGATTCACCAGGACTGGGAATATGGGTGGTCAGGGATGATCTCAACAGCAAGGAGAAAATCAAAGAAGTCCGTGAACTCGCTCAGGAAACAGGGGCATCGAGATTGTATCTTCAGGTAGTCGGAAAGGTGACGCGCTGTACCGCTCAGACCTGTTGCCGCGTTCCGAGATTCTGAACGAGACACCTTCAGATTTCGATCCGCTGGGTTATGCCCTTGAAGTATTCGCTAACACAGGAATTGATATCTCCGTATGGATAAATGTGAACTTCGTGTGGGGCTTTCGCGGAACTCCGGCAGATCCAAGACACGTGATAAGAAGTCATCCAGATTGGATCATCTTTGACCAGAAAGGGAGATCGATGCTGGAGTATACTGAAACAGATATCGAAGAACTGTTTGGAGTTTTCCTTGATCCAGGACTCAACAACGTACACGATACTTCACATCTGTTGCTTCGGAAGTCGCTTCAAGGTACAACGTCAATGAATTGCATTTCGACTACCTGAGGTATCCGTACAGGACATTCGGGTACCACCCCTCTGTGCTCGAGAAGTTCAAAGAATGGTCGAGCATAAGACAATCCGAAGGCGCAGCATACGACTTTGATGCATTCAGAAGGTATTTGTTGACAGAAGAAGCCCGAAAGCTTCACGAAACCAGCAGTACTCATAATGCGAATTCTTCATTTGCTGTGTACAACCGCTACGAGAGACGTGCATTTCATGAGCGTTTGCAGCCCTGGGTGAACTGGATCAGGGATGGGTTTCCTCACTTTGCAGTTGTGATGGCCTACGAGGATAATGTGAAAGCAGTCCTTGAGTCAGTCGAGGAGATTAACGATTATCTGAATGGCCTTAACCGTGTTCGTATAGGTCTGGGAGCCTTCAAGTTGTTGGAACGTCCATCAGTACTTGAAGAAATGATTATCAGGTTGCGCACTCTATCGCCGAATGAGATAACACTATTCTCGCTGAGATCACTCAAGGCGTCAGCTGCTCTGAAGAACCTGCTCAAAAGGATGTTTGCAGGTTAAGTACTGTTACTCTGAAGCATTGACAGGGATGCAAGCCTGGCAATCTCATGGTCAACCCTGCCTTCGAAACTGATGACCCGCACGGGTTTGATTACCGTTTGAAACGCTCTTAAGTATTTGCTGGAAGTGAACATCCCGCCACTCACATGGATCTCTTTGCTCGCATCAGTCTTTTCTATTACCGCTATTGTCCTTTTGGCAAGTAGTTGAATTCCTTCGTGCATGATTGCCTCTGCAAGCAAAGAACCCATATCCAGGGCCGGCTGTGCGAACGCTGCTATCCTTGACTTGAACTGTGTCTCGGTCTGGACGTTTATGATGTCTTCAATCGTCTTCAGGTCATAGAACTCCAGAAGTCTTTCAAACACTGGATCAAAGTCGGTAATTCCATCTCTGAATCGAAGCGCGTGACAGATGATCTGCGTGGCAATCCAGAATGCACTTCCTTCATCATCAAAGAGGTGTCCCCAACCTCCTGCCCGATGAAAGTTACCTGAATGGTCGCGCCCAAAAGCCCCTGCACCTGTCCCTGAGACTACTACCACACCTGGCTTGTCTCCAAAACATGCTCGATGAAGCCCCTCGAGATCAGAAATCACCTCGGCTGTGGCTTCTGGAAAGATTGCTTTCACGGCTCTCATTATCTTGCTACTGCGTACCGGGTCGCCTGCTCCAGCAAACGCTGCAACAATACTATCAACTCTACCTGTATCGCTTCTGACCCTTTCAAGCGCTTCTCGAATTGTGTCTTCACTGACTGCACTCACATTGACACCTTTCGATGAGTACTGTTTGAAGAACGTATTCCTTCCTCTTGGTCTGGAAGATACGCGTTTCAAACCTGAGATTACAGAGCGGATCGCACCTACTTCAGTCAGAGATAATCAAGTCCTGGTAGGGGAACCCGATGACGAATTGTGCTTCTATCTGGGCGGTGTGAGCGGTAATGCCGGTCTGTTTTCGACCGCTTCAGACACATTGACTTTCGTTGTTGGGCTGTGGAATGGTCGGCTTGTTTCAAAGAGAGTGGCGAGAAGATTCACAGAAACCCTCGTATACGATCAGGATAATCCAAGAAGACTGGGATGGCAGGCTCCTGGACCAGGTACTAGCTCCGGAGATCTTTTCGGGAATTCCGCATTCGGTCACACGGGATTCACTGGAACATCTTTATGGTTTGATCCTGAGACAGAACTATCCATTGTCTTCCTTTCAAACAGAACTCACATAAAGAGAAGAGAGACGATCCCGCAGATGCTGGAGACCAGAAGAAAGCTTCATAACACAATTCTTGCGGAACTAACATGAACTGGCGAGAAATCTGCACACTTGCAGATAAAGCAGAGAGGATTGTGGCTGGTGTCATGTCCGGAACATCCGCCGACGGTCTTGATGTAGCAATATGCCGATGTAATGGGTCGTCTGGAAGCATGGTGGTAGAGCTTCTGTGCTTTGATTCGTACTCCTACACAGAAACATTTAGGGACAAAATGATCAAAACTTACGACAGAAAACTCTCCACCGTTGAGAAAATCAACTACATGAACTTCGAAATTGCCCGAGTTCATTCTCAGATGATTCTTGATTCTATTCAGAAGAGTGGTCTCCCGATTGACATTATTGGATACCATGGTCAGACAGTCTATCATGACCCGGATAGAGGTGCCACTTTGCAGCTGGGTGAAGCTGACGTAATCTCCACTATTACAGAATTACCGGTGGTGTACGGCTTCCGTTCGAAAGATGTTTCTCTGGGCGGACAGGGGGCTCCACTTATCCCGTACCTCGACTGGATCCTATTTGAACCGGGTACCGTGACAGTGAATATTGGGGGTATCTCAAACATTACTGTTCTGGGAAAAACTCTCGATGAAACAACTGCATTTGATACGGGCCCCGGGAATTGTTTGCTTGACATAACCACGCAGAAGTACTTTCGTGAACCTTATGACCATGATGGAAAGCTTTCTGCAAGAGGTGTTGTCAACAAAGAACTACTTACTCTGCTCAGGGAAAGAAACAGGAGTTTCTCGGAGAAACCTCCACCAAAGTCGACAGGACGAGAGGTCTATAACGAAGAATTCCTTGCGAGAATCGAATCGTACCCTCCGCACGATGTCATGAGAACTCTTGTGGCTTTCACAGTCGGCGAGCTCTGGTCACATATAAACCGATACGCTACTGCCGTAAACAGAATAGTGGTAACTGGTGGCGGAGCTTACAACAAGACAATGATGTCTGAGCTGGATCAACTTGCTGACTGTGAGGTCTTTGTACCAGAAGACCGTCTCATAGAATCACGAGAAGCCATGGGGATGGCCGTTCTGGCACATGAATTCTTCAATGGAACTCCGTCAAATGTTCCCCATGCAACCGGTGCTTCAAGAGCTGCTATTCTAGGAAAGCTTTCACTACCTTAAGGGCAGAAGCTGATCGGCAAAGCAACCCGAGAAGCAGAGTGGCTTAGATCCTGCCACGAAGAGCAACGAATAGTAAATGATGTATGGCCCTTAGCATATCACAGAAGATTAGAACTGCTCTTGCCAAATTGCCGCACTTTCAGCTTTCTTGCGCAGTTATTGTTCTTCATAACGCCTCTGTCCTGGTCTTGGGCATCCGCATCGGGTCGAGCTTCAGGTCCCTCAGCTTCAGACCTGGTTTTGGTCTTCAGCCTCGCGTGATGCTCTTTCACGCTTAGCTTCCTGACGTGTTCTTCGTCGACCTGCTTCACTGTTGATTTTGCGGTTCCGCTTCGTTCCGTCATCTTCTTGGTCACTTGAAATGGTAGAATAAACACGAAGTCGATATGAGATTGCCACAAATTACTTTGGAGTGTGACTTCTGTGGAGAATAAGTCATTTGTTAAACTAAGCGACCTTTCCAGAATAGAGATTGTGAACATTCTGAACGAGGTGTTCAAGGGGTACATCCTGAATTTCTTCTGGACCATACAGACCCTTGAGAAGGACCTCAAAGAGAACGACATTTCTTTGCAGGACTCCTTTGTTTTGATGCTTAACAAAGAACCGATCGGAATTGCCCTTCTGAGTTTCAGAGATGTTCGATGCAAGATAGATATCATGGGCATCGTGAAGAAACACAGGAGATCCGGTTATGGATTCGAAGTCGTAGATCGTGTGATTGAGATATGTAGATGGAAGGGAGTAAAGAAGATCATTCTGGAGGTCCCGAAAGCCGACAAAGCCGCCTTTTCATTCTATGAGAAATTCGGTTTTAAGGAAACGCGAATCCTCGAAACCTTCAATCGACGCACTGATAAGGAGAGTTCCTCATCCTTCCACATGGAACTCTCAGACATAAAACTGATAACAAACTACGCTCATGAATCATATGGAAAGCATAACAGAAGCCTTAACTGGATGAGAGAGCCCTCAAACTTGCCTCATCTTTCCTTCTACAATAGTGTAACTATTAAGGACCCTGCAGGCAAGACCGTCGGCTTCTGTATTTGGGGACATAGAGGGAGTATGTTCTACATCATAGATCTGGCGCCACTTGGTCAGATCTCTTTCACGGAGCTTCTTGGAGAAGTCCTTAAAATGGTCTCAGAGACATTTGATTACGTGCTGATAGCTTCTGTTCCGCGAGATGATCCGCTTGCCGCGAGTGCAGAAGAACTTGGATTCAGATCGATTCTAACCCTGAAAGAGATGGTCTTCAACCTTCATTGAGGAGCTGCACATGAATATCATCCGTGATGTACAGAAAATGAAAGAATATTCTCTTGAATTGAGGCTTCGTAGAGAGACTATCGGATTTGTCCCCACAATGGGTTACCTTCACAGAGGTCATCTTGAGCTCGTAAAAAGGGCCCTGGCAGAGAATGATGTGACGGTTGTGAGCATCTTCGTTAATCCAACTCAATTCGGACCAGGTGAAGACTTTGATACTTATCCTCGTGACGAAGCGAGAGACCTACAGCTTCTTGAAGAACTCGGCGTTGATTGTGTGTTCGTACCCTCTGAACATGAGATCTATCCTGAAGGCTACTCGACCTATGTCCACGTTGAAAGACTGACAGATTATCTCTGTGGTGCAAAGAGACCCGGACACTTCAGGGGCGTTGCCACCGTCGTTACAAAGCTTTTCAACATCGTCTCTCCTGAGAAAGCCTATTTTGGACAAAAGGATGCCCAGCAATTCAGGGTTCTTCGCCGTATGGTGCTTGATCTGAATATGAGCGTCACGATGGTGGAGATACCAACAGTCAGGGAAGAAGACGGACTTGCAATGAGTTCAAGGAACAGGTATCTGTCAAAATCCGAAAGAAAAGAAGCTTTGCTGATCAGAGAGGCGCTCGACAGGGGCCTGCAAATGATCAAGGAAGGAACATACTCGGTTAGTGAGATTCGCGATGAACTCGGCAGAATACTTCGAAAAGGAAAACATGTATTCGTAGACTACATCGAGATAGTAGATGAGAAGAACCTGAATCCGGTGGAAAGACTGGATAATGATGTGATTCTTGCTATTGCTGTATTTGTAGGTAAGACAAGACTGATTGACAACGAAGTTATCAGGGTACGGGAATAGAGCCATCGCTACAAGCTGCGAGGATATACTCCAGAAGAGAAAGACCAATCCTGGGGAATTTAGTTGTCACCATCTTCAAAAAGACCTCTTCTGAAACGAGTACGACTCTGGATTCAGAGCGAGCAACCAGAGTAACATCCCACAGCGACCCGCTGAGAGCATGTACTTCTCCGAAAGAACAATTTCTCTTGAGTTCACTCAAGAGAAATACTCCCTCTTTGCCCTTCTTGATTATCCCCGCTTTGCCGGAAACAATAAACGCTATTCGGTCTGCTCTCTTCTCTTCCTCAAGAACAACTTGATCCTTCTCGAACTTGAGTGAAACCACACGAGGCTCCAATGGAAGCATGCTGAAGAAGTCTTCAGGGTATTCTATAAAGCCCTTGAGAAACAAGATTCTGGTGTCTCTCAACCCGAGAACCCCCATGACTTTATGGATATACCTGGCAACCACATCAGCAGAGTTTTCCGCAAGTACCGTCATCATGATCTCCGCAGCTGAATCATAAGCCCTGGAGAGTATTCTGGCAAGAGCAAAATACATTCTAACTGGTCTGGCAAGAGGAGAATTGCTGAACTGCTCGAGATACTCGGCGAACGCTACTGAAGCCTGTTCGGCTTCCTTCAGTTCCAGGAACTTGACTCCCCTTCTGTAAAGAGCTTTCTCTCCGAAGAGAATAGGTGGATACTTGCTGACAAACTTCTGTTTCTTCCCTACCAGTTCACTGATTACAGAGTCAAGATCGACTGAAGTATTGGCTTCTATACGACCGAATCTCTTCTTGAAATAGCGTGCTGCCTGTATCAATGCTCTGGAAAGCAGTTCGGGAGAACTAATCATGTAGTCTCTGATGTCTGAAGCGGTTCCGCCAATCAGCATTGTGGTACCGATAGAGTAGATGTCTCCCGAGGCTTTGTTGGTAACGAGCGACATTGGGTCAACGAAATCCCCCGTCATATATATCTCGTTAGCATCACCATACTTCAGAACCACCCCTCCAGATTGGACGACATAGAAGAGGGAAACCGTCTGATGCTTCCGAACAATTCTGGTATCTGGCTTAAAAGCGAATTTCTGAATCACCGACTTCACCTTTCATGCCTTTCAGCAGTGATTTTTCGACGACATCAGAACATGCTCAACTCGCGAATACCTTTTTCAACGATCTCTCTTGTATCTCTTGCGATGACCAGTTCTTCATTTGTTGGAACAACAAGCACTGCAGTCCGTGATTCTGGGGTACTTATGAAGACCTCTTGCCCCCTCTTCGAGTTCTTTTCATTATCAAGTGTTATTCCCAGGTAGCCAAGGTACTTGTTAACCACGTTCTCTCTAAGATGCGGACTATTCTCGCCAACTCCCGCTGTAAAAGTTATCGCGTCCACCCCGTTCATCGCGGCTACGTACGCACCTATGTACTTCGCTATCCTGTATTCATACACATCGTGTGCAACTTTGCAGAGATTATCACCCTGTATTGCGCGCTCTTCGATATCTCTCATATCACTGAACTTTCCTTCAGTGAGCCCCAGCATACCACTTTCTTTATTGAGGAGATTGTTTACCTCCCTTATACTGAGGCTTTCCTGTTCCTGCAGGAACAGTACGATTGCGGGATCGAGATCGCCAGAGCGCGTCCCCATCACAAGCCCTTCAAGAGGTGTGAATCCCATAGAAGTATCAATTGAACGGCCGAACTTCACAGCTGCTATGGACGCCCCATTGCCAATGTGTACAGTGATTATCTTGAGATCCTTCAGAGGTTTGCCCATAATTTGAGCCGTACGAGCTGCTACATATCGGTGACTGGTGCCGTGAAACCCATATCTCCGAACCTTGTACTGCTTGTAGTATTTTCTTGGGATAGCATAAAGATAAGCCTTTTCTTCCATTGACTGATGAAAGGCAGTGTCAAAGACACCTACTTGTGGAGTTTCCGGAAGGATTTTCTTTGCTGCGAGAATCCCTTCGATGTTTGGGGGATTATGCAAGGGTGCAAGAAATGAATTTGCTTCTATCTCCTTGATGACTCGATCATCAATGAGTACAGAAGAAGCAAACAATTCACCCCCATGGACCACTCTGTGACCCACCGCTTGTATCTCTGAAACATCTTTTATTACTCCATCTTCTTTGCTCGTCAATATACTGATGATCCAGGAAAGCCCCTCCGTGTGGTCGGCAATATCTCGCTCGAATGTTAATTTCATGTCATCCTTCTTGTGCGTGAGTTTAGAACCTGCTATCCCGATTCTTTCGAGCAATCCTTTCGCCAGAGGCCTCTCATCTTTCATGTCGAGAAGCTGGTACTTGATCGAAGAAGAACCGCAGTTAATCACCAGGACTCTCACTCATCTCACCTCCGAAAACTATGCTTTTCCTGAACAGCCTAAGGTTCGCATCCTTTGTTTTATGAGGTCTTTCACGTATTCTTTTGGTTTCTTGAAGTACTTGCGTGGGTCAAATTCGGAAGGCTTTTCCGCGAGAGTCTCTCTTAAGCCGGCAATAAATGCCATTCTAAGGTCAGTGTCGGTATTTACTTTGTTTATACCAAAGTCCACAGTTTGTTTCAGAATGTCTTCTGGAACGCCTTTTGCTCCTTTGAAATCGGCTCCGAACTTCTCTGCCAGTTCGACGATATCATTTGGAACACTCGAAGCACCGTGCAATACAAGCGGAATCCCCGTTGAATCCTTGACTGCCCTCAATCTATCGAAGTCGAGCTCCGCCTTTCCCTTGAACTTAAACGCCCCATGGCTTGTTCCGATGGCTGGTGCGAGGAAATCCACTCCGCTTTCTTTGACAAACCTCTCAGCCTCTTCGGGGTCAACCAGCACCGCATCTTCTTCCTTTACGTTAACGTTGTCCTCTATGCCAACAAGTTTACCCAATTCTGCCTCAACAGAAATCCCTACACTATGTGCGATCTCCACAATCTTCCTGGTTTCGCTGAGGTTCTTCTCAAATGGAAACTCTGATGCATCTATCATTACCGATCCGTAACCAGCGGTGATTGTTGCCATTATTACGCTGAAGGTCTTCCCGTGGTCCAGGTGAAGAGCTACTGGAATGTCGAGAGAATCAGCATAGCCACGAACCATCTCGACGAAGAATCTCGCTCCTCTTTGAATGTCACCGTTGCCTGCATACTTTATTGCTCCCTCAGAAGTCTCGACGATTATCGGTGATCTTTCTTCTATCCCCGCTTCAATTATCGCCTGAAGAAATTCCAGGTTGTTGATATTCAACGCAGGAATGGCATAAAATTCTTTGTTTGCCTTATCAAGTATCGTCTTTGTGTTCACGTATGGCACGTTATCCCTCCTTCTGACGAGATTATAACATCTGAGCTTTTCTTATTCTCAGTGGTTCAGCATTTCTGCCAGATTCCGCTCGATTCTCTTACCTTTCCAACCAGTTGGAGATTGGTAAGTTCCACGAACAACTCTTCTCTCGAGAGTCCTGAAAGAACCAGGAGCTGAGAAAAATCCAGTGGTCCATCAGCCAGAATCTTCAGTGCTACTGAGTCGAGGTCATCATCAAGCGCTTTGGATGAGCTGATAACCTCGGGAAACTCTTCAAGCACATCGTCGATTTCGGTGACAACTTTCGCACCATTCTTCAGCAACCAGTTCGGGCCTGCAGCATTTCGGCGAATTATGTCTCCTGGAATCGCATAAACATCACGGCCATACTCCGCGGCAAATCTTGCCGTGATCAACGATCCACTGTCTATGGTGGCCTGGATAACCAGCACCGCTCTCGAAAGACCGGCGATGATGCGATTTCTTCTTGGAAAGTGGTGTCTGGCTGGACCTGTTCCTGAAGGAAACTCGCTCAACAAACACCCTTTCTCGGCAATCTCTTGATACAGTTTCAGGTTTGAAGCAGGGTATGCCCTATCCACTCCACATCCCATAACTGCAATAGTCTTGCCACCAGCCTCTATAGCTCCTCTGTGAGCCTCACTGTCTATACCCATTGCAAGACCGCTTACAATAAGCAGACCTGCCTCTGCCAGTCTTCTGGAGAAGCTTCTCGCAGTATTTCTTCCATAAGCATCGGCTTTCCTTGAACCAACCACTGAAATCGCCGGTAGATTATTCAGAAGCGATATGTCTCCTTTGAAAAACAGAACTGGTGGAGCTGAAGTGATCGCCCTGAGTAATGGAGGATAATCGTCGTCCAGAAGGGTGATGAACTGGCAGTTATTATCAAGCTGTTGAACAGCTTCCTGGTATCTTGAGACCAGCTTCTGATGCTTTGCTGGAGATATGAAGTCTGGCCTCGTTCTGAGTATTGATTCGACATCAGAGAATGCTCGAATTGAGTCAAATTCAGAACGTGAAAGGTCCCCAGCGATATACAGGGCAGCGAATGTGTTTCTATCCATCAAAGGATGTATGTGCTGAGATCCTGATCGTCAACGACATCTTTGATCTTGTCATCTACATAAGCTTTGTTAATCACGACTTCATCCGCGACTTCAGGAGCCTCAAACGATAGATCCTCCAGCACCCTCTCTACCACCGTGTGTAATCTTCTTGCTCCGATATTTTCGATTTTTTCATTCAGACTAAAGGCGATTCGGGCGATCTCCCTTATTCCATCGTCAGTAAACTCAAGAAGAACCCCCTCTGTACCCAGAAGAGCAGTATACTGTCTGGTTATCGCATTCTTCGGTTCAGTGAGAATCCTGTAGAAGTCCTCTTCGTTCAACGCACTTAACTCAACCCTGATCGGAAAACGTCCCTGAAGTTCCGGGATAAGGTCAGAAGGCTTTACTGCAGAGAATGCCCCCGCGGCAACGAAGAGGATGAAATCCGTTCTTACCGGTCCATACTTGGTGTTTATTGTGGTGCCTTCTATGATCGGAAGCAGGTCGCGTTGCACGCCTTCTCTGGAAACATCAGGACCGTGAAGCCCACTTCTTGATGTAACCTTGTCAATCTCATCTATGAAGACAATACCCCGATTTTCAACACGATCGATTGCTTCAATGACAACCTTGTCCATGTCCAGAAGCTTCTCTGACTCAAGCGGTAGTAGCGCCTTCTTTGCCTCGGAAACGGTCATTCGCTTCTTCTTAACTTTCTTGGGGAGAATACCCCCGAGCATACTTGACATGTCGATGCCCATATCTTCCATGCCGGGAATCGACACCATTGATTGGGTCTGCTCTTCAACCTCAATCTCAATATCCAGCTGGTCCAGGTCTCCTCTTCTCAGACGTTCCCTGTATTGTTCTCTCTTGCTCTTCTGCTGTTCGCTTTCTTCAGGTGAGATCCTCTGTGTCTGAGGACCCTGGAAAAGCTCGAAGATGTTTTTGGGCTGTTGCTGCTTTGGTTGTGCTCCTGGAATAAGGTAATCAAGGATTCGTTCTTCAACCATATATCTTGCCTTTTCCTCGACTTCCCTCATCTTCTCCTGCTTGACCATGTTGATTCCTGTATCAACCAGTTCCCTGATCATCGAATCGACGTTCTTACCCACGTAGCCGACCTCAGTGAATCTTGTGGCTTCTACTTTCACAAAGGGAGCTCTCGCAAGCTCTGCCAGCCTTCTTGCGATCTCCGTCTTACCGACTCCCGTAGGGCCCATCATAAGTATGTTCTTGGGAATCACATCTCTTTTCAGATCATCCGACAGCTTCTGTCTTCTAACTCGGTTTCGCAACGCAACAGAAACCGACTTCTTCGCTTCATTCTGGCCAATTATGTACTTGTCAAGTTCTTTTACTATCATTCTTGGCGTCAGTTCATTGATATTCAACTTCTCCATCAGGACTCACTCGCTTCCTCGGAAACAGATTCAACAACAAAGTTCTCATTTGTATATACACATATCTCGCTGGCTATTTTCATAGCCTGAGCAGCAATTTCTTCTATATCAAGCTCGGTCGTTCTCATGAGCGCTTTTGCAGCTGCAAGAGCGTAAGCTCCTCCGGAACCGATTCCAATGACATCTTCATCCGGCTGAATTACCTCCCCACTACCAGATACCAGTAGGAGGTTTTCGTGGTCAGCAACAAGCAGAAGTGCTTCAAGATTCCTCAAGATCTTGTTTGTGCGCCATTCACGCGCAAGTTTCACGGCCGCCCTGAGCAAACTCGAATTGCTCTCCCTGTATTTTTCCTCGAACTTGTCGAAAAGGGTAAGCGCATCTGCCACAGATCCTGCGAATCCAGCAACCACTTTTCCATCACCGAGTTTACGAACCTTTCGTGCTGTGCTCTTTATGATAGTCTGTCCAAACGAGATCTGTCCATCTCCTGCAATTACTGTCTTTCTGCCTCTCTTGAGGGCTAGAATTGTTGTTCCATGCATCTGTTCCATTGTGTCACCTCTGCTTTCGCGATCCTGCCTCTTCTACTATCCACTGAGTAACGTCTTCAAAAGTCATCCCCTGGGCCCTGGCAGAAAGAGGCAAATCACTTAGATCTGTCATACCAGGTATGGTGTTTACCTCGAGAAAAAAGAATACTCCGTCTCTGATTATGCCATCTATTCGTGCAAGATCTCTGCAACCAAGTTCCGTGAATATCTTCTTGCTCATTGTTTCGAGTTCTTCGAGTGCATCTTTGTTCAGTTCTGCAGGAGCCGTAAACTCTGTCAACCCGGCAGTGTACTTGGCTTCATAGTCATAGAACCTCTTCTTGGGCCTTATCTCAAGAACCGGAAGGACAACAGGAGTTCCGTTCTTCGTCAATACTGATACAGTTACCTCGGTACCCCTAACGTACTCTTCAACAAGCACACGATCGTAGGTCTTCAGAGTCCTGGTGATCGCATCTTTCAGTATCCCGGAGTCGTCACAGATCTCAATCCCAATGCTTGAGCCTTCACTCACAGGTTTCACAACAGCCGGAAAGGATTCCCACGATTCGGCTTGTTCCAGACTGCTAACAGCTTTCCATGCGGGTAATCTGACCGAGTTTGCCAGGAGTCTGTATGTTGTCTCCTTGTTGAAACAGATTGCACTGGCGTGGGTGTCTGAACCGGTGTAGTTGATTCCAAGCAATTCCATGTAACCTTGTACGCAACCATCTTCACCGAATCGTCCGTGTAGCATATTAAAGACCAGATCACATTTTCTGAGGTCCTCCATATCCCGAATGTTGGAGAGAGTCAGGTCAAAAGGAACCGTCTTGTAGCCAAGGTTCTCAAGCGAGCTGATTATGTTGGCTCCACTCTTTAGCGATACTGAGCGTTCTCGCGAAATCCCTCCGTAAATAACAGCAACTTCAGTTCCCATCTTCTTCCTTTCTCATTGGGAAATCCAGCCTGCAATTCTGACAGTGGAGGACTTTACTACCTCCTCGTTTGTACTTGATCGAGAGTACACCCTCGCACTTATCACATCTGTGTTTGGTCGGCTCCCGCCAGAAAAGCTCTCCACAATCACTGCACTTGAAGTAAGTCTTGCCCTTCTTACTCCTGAGCCTCTCGATAGCTCCTCCACACTTCGGACAAGGTACATCCAGTCTGAGGTTTCTTGTGTATTTGCACTTCGGGTAGGCACTGCAGGCAACGAACTCCCCAAAACGCCCTCTCTTCACCATAAGATCTGCACCGCACTTGGGACACTTCTCGTCCAGGGTAGCGTTAAGATTGAACTCAGACAGTTTATCCTTGAGTTGAATCTCGCCATTCACTGTGGGCAGAGGAAGTGTCATATCAAGGGACTCTCTTCTGTCACACTCTGAACACTTGAGGTACCCGCCGTATCTTCCG
>DLVL01000050.1:15947-45493 GCA_003444085.1 Kosmotogaceae bacterium
GGGGGCCCCCCGCCGTATCTTCCGAAAACGAGCTTGTAAGATCCTCCGCACTCGCATGGTTTATCAGTTCGATATTCGAGGGAGCCTCTTCCATTCTTTATCTGCTTTTCGGCAAGGTCAAGATCCCTCGCAAAACTGTTCATGAAGTCTGTTATTACGTTCTTCCAGTCCTTCTCAGCGTTTTCTACACCATCGAGTTCACTTTCCATTGTGGCTGTGAACTTTCCATCTATTACGTCAGGAAATCGTGCGGTAAGAAAATCAGATACAACACTACCAAGCAGCGTTGGCATAAGCTCTCTACCTGACTTCACTATGTACTTCCTGTCGATTAGCGTTCCGATTATCGCTGCGTAAGTCGACGGTCGACCGATGCCCCTCTTTTCCAGCTCTTTTACGAGAGAAGCCTCGCTAAATCTGGAAGGGGGTTTTGTGGTATCCTGTTCGCTTGTAATAGCATCCGGGACCACCTCTTCTCCTTCTTTCAGTTCCAGTTCAACCTGTTTCGCAAAACGAGGCTGAGGAAGAAGTTTCTCAAACCCATCGAACAGCATCTTCTGATTCTCAAAGTCGAAAGCATACTTCCCATCATGGTCCTTTATGGACACACTTGTAACCTCATACTCAGAAGGGGCCATCTGCGATGCTACAAAGCGGTCCCAAATCATGGAATATAGCTTGAACTGATCACCGGAGATGAGTTTCTTAACCTGATCCGGTGATCTCTCGACATACGTTGGTCTTATTGCCTCGTGAGCATCCTGAATCTTTGAGTGCTTCTTTGGTGAAGCCTTGCCATATCCCCTGTAATCCTTTCCAAAAGTGTCCTCGATCAATTGGCCCGTCTTCTTCTTAGCCTCCTCGGACACTCTGGTTGAGTCTGTCCTCATATATGTAATAAATGCAACGTTTCCCTCAGGAGTCTCCAGCCCTTCATATAGCTGCTGTGCTACCCTCATGGTCTTTGAGGCGCTCCATCCAAGACCTGAGACAGCGGCCTGCTGCAGCGTCGATGTTATGAATGGAGGAGGCGGGTTCCTTTTTCTTTTCTTCCGGGTAACGGTATCCACCACGAACTTGCTGCTTCTAAGTTCTTTGAGGATTTCTTCGAGTTTGTCCTTTGAGGTTATCGATTCCGTGCCGAATTTCTTCCCATCAATCTTCGTAAGAGGTATTCTTTCGTTTCCGATCTGTAGATAGATTCTGTAGAAATCGTGAGGAATGAACTCGGCAATCTTCTTTTCTAGCTCTACAATGAATCTCAGAGCTACTGATTGAACTCTTCCGGCACTAAGCCCACCTGCGATTGACCTCCAGAGTAGTGGGCTGAGCTTATACCCGACTATCCTGTCCAGAACTCGTCTCGCCAGCTGCGAATTCACCTTGTGCATGTCGATCGTTCTGGGGGAAGCCACAGCACTTCGAATCGCCTCTCTGGTTATTTCGTTGAAGACCAGTCTTACCCTGCTACTCCCGGAGATACCGAGCAGCTCAGCAATATGCCAGGCGATCGCTTCGCCCTCTCGGTCTATATCAGGAGCAAGCAGTATCTCCTTTCCTTTGGCCATCTTCTTCAGATCAGCTACAACCTTCTGTTTACCTTTCAGTATCTCATAGGTAGGTTCCAGCGTTTCAAGATCAACGCCGAAACTTGACTCAGGAAGATCCCTGACGTGACCTTTCGAAGCTGTTACTTCGTAACCATCTCCGAGGTATCTGGAAATCGTCTTCGCCTTTGCGGGAGACTCAACAATGACCAACTTCTTCGACACGAGATCACCTCGTTTAGCTGTCTTCTCGATTCTTCATTAGTATCCTGCGATTGAGGTACCTATCGTAGTTACTCCATTCATAATCGGTTCCAGAGTGTTCGCGTGTTTCAATCTCACGGAACTGAGCAATCTTGGAATCCAGATTATCCGCCATGTGTAGCACGATCGCTTCAGTTGTTTTAGGAAGAATCGGCGAGCCCCATTCCATTTCTCCGTGGTGTGACAGGATCAGGTGTTTTATCTCCATGAGGAGTTCTTTCGGGAAATTATAGACTCTCGATGCATAGTCAGAAACAAATTCAACACCTATCGAAATATGTCCCTCTAACTCTCCCCGACGTGAATGGTCAATGCCCGAGGGCGCTATCATGTACTCGAAAACCTTTCCAATGTCATGTAAGAGAGCCCCGGTAATGAGAATATCCTTGTCAACAGAATCTCCGTACTTCAATCCGATGAACTCACAAAGCTCCGCCACGGCAACAGTGTGCTCAAGCAGGCCTCCCTTGTAAGCATGATGAACCCTTGAGGCTGCTGGAGAAAGTATGAACCTCTCCACAAACCCTTTGTCTTTGGTGAAGATGCTGGTGAGAAGCTCTTTCAAGTAGTCGTTGCCAGTACCAGCGATGAACGACAGGAGTCTTTCAAAGAGGTCTGGAACGTTCTTCCTCGTAGCAGAAATGAATCTTTCCGGTTGAATCTTGTCGTCAGGAATCACTGAAATACCAGCATTCTTATCGATATTTATCTGAAGTCTTTCTTCATATTTCGTGACCCTTCCGCGAACTCTTATGACTTTTCCGATTTCAACGATCCTATCGCTTGTAACCGCATCGTTCCAATCAATCGCCCTGATGGCGCCTGTCCTGTCATACAGAGTGAGAAGCAGAAACGGATCGCCTGCTTTTGTTTCCTGCATGCGCTTTGACTGAACCCTCAAATCTATCGTAACCGCCATTCCGTTTCTAAGGTCTGAAACGTAGGGCATCTCTTCTTCTGCCCTTCTCTTAAGCCCGAACTCACCGAGCACATCTTTTGAAACCAAATCACCGAGCTTCATAGTTCTACCCCTTTCATATAAGTACCCTCGGAACCCTTCTACTGATTGAACAGGTCACTTCGTAGTTGATTGTCCCAATTCTGCTGGCAATTTCCTCTGCAGTGATCGACTCCGCTCCTTGCTTACCAAGAAGAACAACTTCATCGCCAATCTCTGGATCATCTTGCAGACCGGTCACATCAACTATGAACTGGTCCATGCAGACTCTGCCAAGAATTCGACACCTGGAACCTGAAATGAGTACCTCTCCACAGTTTGAAAGCAGTCTGTTGTACCCGTCTGCATAACCGACGGGAATCGTTGCAACTCTCATAGTCCTTTTAGAAACAAACGTACCGCCATAACTTACGCGTTCTCCAGGGTAAATGTCCTTTACCATAGATATCACGGTTTTCCATCTTAACACAGGCTCAAGATTTGAATCGAAGACCTCCGCGGATGGCTGCAATCCAAAGCTGGCGATGCCCAGGCGAACGTGTGAATACCTATCAGAGTTGAACCTGAAGGATCCAGCACTATTGCATAAATGACGCTGTTCAGGTAGAAGCCCTGCGCTATCGAGTTCATCAAGAACACTGTCGAAGGCATCTTTCTGCTTCAAGGAAAACGATTCATCTCTCTCATCGGCACAGCTTAGATGAGAGTAAACCCCTTCGAGAATCGCACCCATTCTAACTATTGATCTGGCCGTCCTCGAAACTTCCTCGGGCCTGACTCCCAGTCTTTTCATGCCAGTATCTACCTTGAGATGTATCTTGAGACCTCTCAGGTCCGATAGAAGAGCACCCCAGTAATCCAGCTGTTCATGAGAAGAAACTGTAACGGAGATGTCTTCAGATAGGGCAGAATGAAGGTACTCCCTACCAATGTGGTTGAATACGAGTATTGGAGCATCAATCCCTGATTTTCGTAGCTCAAGAGCCTCTTCGATAAACGCCACAGCAAGATAATCTACACCCGCATTCATAGCTGCCTCAGAAATCCTCAACGCCCCATGACCATAAGCGTCTGCTTTTACCACAGCCATTACATGTGATGGATAGACCCGCTCGATGAAATAGCGGAGATTGTGTCTATACGAGGAAAGACTTATTTCAGCAAGAGTTCCCCTGCTCAGCATCGCAAATAAAAGGCGCTTGATGCGCCCTTTATACCGCCCTCTGTACTCTCCCGGATCTCAAACAGCTTACGCATACTCTGGCTCTTGAGGGCTTTCCGTCCTTCATTATCTTGACCCTCTTCACGTTAGGGCGCCACCATCGTTTGTTCTTCTTGTCAGAGTGAGTTATAGTATGTCCGGTGTTTGGGCCTTTTCCACAGATATCGCATCTCTTTGACATTTCTGCACTTCCTTTCAACCATATTCTCAACCATTATAGTTTAGGACAGGGGCGATTTCAATCAAGGCAATGCCACACATGTATAATATACTTGATCATTGGTTGTTTTATCAGAAAGGAGATTTGAATGAGCAGAGAAAGAAGCGTGTTTCTGTTTGACCTTGACGGTACACTGACCGATATCAGCGACGAGGAGTTTGCCAGAAAGTACTTTAACCTGATTGCGGAGTACAGCGACGGTGCTTTCGAAATGATGGATTTCCTCAGAGCGTTAAAAGTCGCTCTTGATCGCCTGGCATCTGAAAGGGACGGAAAAACCAACAACTACGAAGTATTCATGCAGACATTTGCTTCCAGTATGCCAAACCACAGTGCTGACTTCTACAAGGATTTCTTCACCAGATTCTATGATAGCTCCTACGACGCCCTGAAGAGCATTGTTCGTCCTAATGAGCGAATAACAAACACCCTCGTTGCACTGAATGATGCAGGGTTTCCACTCGTTCTCGCAACTAATCCAATCTTTCCTTCCAAAGCAATTCACAAGAGACTCTCATGGATCGGACTTGCTCCTGAGCTGTTCAATCATATTACCACGATGGAAAACAGCCATTATGTGAAGCCGCAGGAGGAGTACTTCTTGGAAGCAGCCTCTTCAGTTTCTGCTTCACCAGAAGAATGCATCATGGTTGGTAACGATCCTGTACTTGACGGTGCAGCCTCAAATACTGGCATGATGTTCATACACGTGGAAGATCTGAAAACGCTCGAAAAACTGATAAAATAAAGGGAAAATGCTGATAATCAGTCCTAATTGCTTGTTGTGGTATAATTAGACAGAATGTCCCGATGAAACGTGAAAGAGGACCCGCTTGTTGGATTTTTGAGATACAGAGTTATCTATTGTCCTGGTAAATCCCGTTGATTAGCAGGACAGCAAACAGGGAGGTGAAGACATGCCTGTTACAAAAGAGATGCCCGAAGAACTGAAGATAACCATCTTGCGGACTGACCAGGATCTCGAAGAGACTTTTGGTAGAGAGGGACTTATCGATTTCTTATTCGTTCATCTCGGCAAGTACGGTGATTCAAGAGAAGCTATAGAAAACTCCATCGATTATGCATTTTCAAACGAAAAAGGAAAAGGCGGCTTTATCCTGGTAGCCCAGGATCAAGATGAGATCGTCGGAGCTCTGGTCATAAATGATACCGGAATGGAAGGGTACATTCCTGAGCATGTTCTTGTGTACGTTGCAGTGCATGAAGATACAAGGGGACTCGGAATTGGCGGGATGCTCATTGAGTCAGCCAAGGAACTCTGCGATGGAAACATAGCACTTCATGTTGAAAAAGACAACCCGGCAAGGAATCTATATAAGAAACTGGGTTTTGATGAATCGTATCTGGAAATGCGCTACAAAGAATAAGCTTGCCAGCGAAAGACATAAGACCTTTCAACAAGAATCAAATAGTTTCGCCTGAACCCCTGCGGAAAGCCGGGAGACGAAGTTTGATACTTGTCTTGTTACGGTCTGCCTATCTCTTTCAGAAAGGACAAAGTCGAGACGATCACCATCAATGATAATCTTCCGTCCTGGTTCCAGTTCGTCAAACCAGGAATCATACAGATCATTGAGTTTCTTTATGTACTCGACAGACGCACTGCTTTCGTAGTCACGGCCTCTTGTGCTGATTCTCTTCATTAGTGTCTCCACGGAACAACGAATGTAAACAAATCCCGCAGGCATCTTAAGGTGTTCACTGATCGTCTCGAAGGAGTCCTGGTATAAACCCCAGTCCCGGTCATCGATATGCCCAAGGAGCCACAGGTTCCTTGCGAATATGTTGACATCCTCGTATATCGTCCTGTCCTGGATTATTACGCGTCCTTCTGAGTCGACTCTCTTGAGAAAATCAAAACGCTTCATGAGAAAGAAGAGCTGGGAATGAAAGGCCCATCTCTTCATATCCTTGTAGAAGTCCGCAAGATAGGGGTTCTCGTCTACAGCTTCATAAACAACTTCAAACCCAAGTTTCTCACTCAAAATTCTGGAAAGCGAAGACTTTCCGGCACCGATATTCCCACTCACTCCTATTATCACCTGAGTGCATCCTCAATCCTGTTCAGTATCGATCTGAGATCGTCCGGCTCACTGACAAAGTCAATCGCCGTGGTGTCAATTCTCAGAACCTTTGAAGATGAATTCTCTAGAAAATGTCTTTCATAAGCTTCGATCAGTACAGCGAGGTAGTTGTTGTCCATATTCCTCTCAAATGGACGGTCCCTTGCCGCTATTCTCTTTTGAAGAATGTTGAGGGGAGCATAGAGATATACAACAAGGTCAGGTGACGGAACCTGTTCGCTCAGAATATTGTAGACTTTTTCATAGAGACGCAACTGTCTACCCTTAAGAATAAGACCTGCAAACAGGTGATCCTTCTCAAAAGTATAGTCTGAAACAACCCCTGTCCCCTGATTTAGCGCTTTCGTAACAGTTGCCTGCTGATCGAAACGACTCATCAGAAAGAACAACTGCGTTTGAAATCCCCACTTATCGATATCCTTGTAGAAATCAGAAAGAAAGGGGTTGTCTTCTACAACCTCAAGAACTGTAGGCACAACGTATTTCTGCGAGAGCAAGCGTGCAAGTGTAGTCTTGCCAACGCCTATGACACCTTCGATAGCGATATACTTGCCACGCAATCTTGTGAGAAACATCGATGTCTACCCCTAATTCTTCCAGGAATCAATGAGCTTCTTTAGTGGTTCCAGAACTGGTTCCAAATACAAAGGCACTGTTTCTGGCAACCCGGGAATGCAGATTATCATACAGTTACTCACAGTCCCAGCCACTGTTCTGTAAAGGACAAGTTCTGGATCGTTCTTCAAGGCGTTGCTTGTCATAGCGATCTCAAAACTCGTGGCTCGCTTGTCGATGATTGAGAGCACGGACTCGGGAGAGTTATCTTCTTTAAGAAACCCTGTTCCCCCAAGAATCACAACAAGATCAGATTCTCTTGATAGCGCATACATAGAGTCTTTGAGATCTGTGAGAACGGAACACACATCGTTTCTCTTGTAGATGGTATATTGGTGACTCTCAAGAATGCCACTACAAACTGAAACTGCTTCCTCTGTCTCTTTGTGAAAACCTGATTCCATCACCCTGATAATCGAACTCTGGTACATAATCTCCTCCTGAGCTTCATTCGCTTCTGAAGAGAATGTAGGCACTGGTAGCTGAAAGCTCAAGCTTTCCTGAGTATTCTCCGAGACTCTCCAGAGAAACAACGTGCCCATCAGAAGCCATCTGCCATGGACCTTCCGGTAATTCAAACACAACACTTTCAGGATTCCCGTTGAAGATTATGAGTATCTCCGACCATTCGTCACCTGAAGCTCTTCCATCAATAGTATAAGCTACTACCTGGCGCAGTTCTCTCGGGAGGTCCAGAAACCTGATGCTGTTAACAATGTCTTCAGAACAACGCATTCTAAAAGCAGGGTGGTGTTTTCTCAGGGAGATCAGATCCCTGTAGTACTCGAATACATCCAGGAATTCCGCCTTCCTTGTCCAATCGAACTTGTTTATTTCGACCCCAGCATCGTAGCTGTTTTCGTTTCCATCCTTTGTTCTGCAGAAATCAACCCCTCCATGAAGAAAGGGGATACCCTGTGACAGCAGTATTATCGCATTTGATAGTCTCTGGGCTGCTTTAAGCTGTTCTGTGGTTGCCTCTGGCCATGCGGAATAATTCTTGTCCCAAAGAGTCTGATTGTCATGAGAAGACACATAATTGACTGTTTCTCTGGGATTCCCGGCAAAGTCCGAAATCAGGTAATCGTATTCAATACTACCGACAACTCCACGCTTTATCCTGGTCTCTCTTGCCCGCATTCCAAGAGCAAAACCGCGGGCAGTATGCTCAAAAACACTTCCCCTGATTGCATCGCGAAATCCGTCGTTGAATAAAGCTATGTTTGTATTCTTCTGATCTCCTTTTCCAAACGTGACTTCTGCTCCAAAACCACCCCATGGTTCTCCGTAGAGTATTACACCGGGGTCAATCTCTGTGAGCGTCCTATCAATTTCAAGAACTGTCTCCTTATCGAAAATACCGATAAGATCGAATCGGAAACCATCAACGTTGTACTCTTCCATCCAGTAACGCAGCGAATCAACGATGAATTTCCTCATCATGGGCCTTTCAGTAGCCACATCGTTCCCAACACCTGAGTGGTTTGTGTAAGCCCCCGCCCTGTCAGTTCTATAGAAGTAATGTGGAACGGTCTGATCAAATGGAGAGTTCTCGCCTGTCTGTGCCGTGTGATTGTACACAACGTCCAGGATAACTCCTATACCAGCTTCATGTAGTGCTTTGATCATTTTCTTTGTCTCGACAATCCTAGAGAGAGGATCTCGAGGATCTGTGCTGTAGTGTCCTTCCGGCACCCAGTAAAGATGAGGGTCATATCCCCACCCATACGCTCCCGGTTCACCCTCATTCACGTAGAAGAAATCGGAAATAGGCATTATATGAACATGTGTGATCCCGAGCTCAATCAGATGGTCAAGTCCGACACTTACTCCACCTGGTCCACTTGCACCTCGCTCAGCAAGTCCAAGATACTTCCCTTTATGAGTGATTGTGGTAGATTCATCTGCTGTAATGTCACCAACGTGAATCTCGTAAATGATCGCATCAAGTGGAGAATCAGAGCGCGGCTTTTTGTAGTCTTCCCATCCTTCAAAACCTGTCTTGCCAAGGTCAACCACAACTGATCTCTGGCTATTGTGTGTAACAGCTCTGGAATACATGTCAACCGTCTCCCTGACTTCGCCATAAGAGAAGAATCGATACTTATACGCTGTCAGATGGAGATCACCCTCTACAACGATTTCCCAGATACCTTTATCACATCGTGTCATCGGGATCACTTCATAAGTCGCGCCATAGAGCGTATCGAACAGAAGCAGATACACCCTTGAAGAAACAGGAGACCATATCCTGAATGTGGTCCTCTCAGGTTCGTAGATTGCACCCAATTCTCCTTCATAATAGAAAACATCGTCATCAAGAGCTTTTCTGACAATTACGGTTCGGTCGATATAACCATCGATGCTAACCTGTATAGACTCAGATACTCCCGAAGGATCGATCGGTTCTTCCAGCGATATCTTGATGTAGCTCGTTACAGATATATCAACCGGATCTGCTTTCTCCACGTTTCTTAAAGCTATCTCTGCTCCGCCGACTTTAACTTGAACCTTTTCTCGCCACATTCTTGTATCAAAAGGTGTTGACAAAAGGCAGTAGATTTCGTCCAGCCTGTCAAGAAAGGCTGCCTTTATCCTTGGACTGAGATCTATTTGTGAAGGATCCGTCAGGTACTCCATTTCACCTTCAAGCACCCAGATTTCAGCAACCCCGCTTTCAGGTATGTCGACGAATCTGTCCGGGGTCACATCTTTCATCTCCCATTCACGTAAACGCACAATGAACCCTAGTTTCGTATGCGCCTCAGGCAAAACAACAACCGCTCTCCTTCCAAATTCAGTTTCTTGAGTGAACTGGTAGCTCTGCCCCTGCATACTGACAGGTTCATGAGGCCAGACCCAGAGGTTCCAGCCGCCGTAGTCATCTTTGTAGCGATGGTAATTCACTATCAGTACAGTTTTGCCTCCGAAATCCGAAGCAGTCTTGTCAGGAGCAAAATAATCGTAAGCAAAGAACGGGGTTACAAAGAGAGTGATCACCAGGATGACCATAAGAAGCCGTTTCATACTTTTCGCCTCCCAGAAGATTTCATTGAATCACTACTATCTAGAGTATACCAAGTTGTTTCCCCATAAGTTCGACATATGCTAACTTGTCAGAGGTCGCGTGCATGTTGATCAGACCAGACATCTGTGTTAAATTCGATAAGCATACCAAACATAAGGGGCGGCCATGAGAGAATCAAAGGTCGACATACTCAACGAAAGAATGACCGGAGCTTTGCTCAAACTGGCATGGCCTTCTGTTACTTCTTTCCTATTGCAGAGCCTCTACAATATCATTGACACGTTCTGGCTGGGAAAGCTTGGAAAGCTGGAAGTATCAGCCCCCACAATAGCCTGGCCGATCATCTTTCTGGTTCTTTCCGTGGGGATGGGTTTGTCTGTCGCAGGCATCGCCATGGTTTCTCAATACACAGGCAAAGGGGAGCACAGAACTGCATCTCAGGCGGCCGGGCAGACCTTGATAGTCGGCTTTTCGGTAGCCACAGTGCTTGGAGTCCTTGGTGGCATTGGCAGTGAATGGATCCTGTCGATTCTCAAAATCCCGGAAGAACTCTTCCCCCTCACAAACATTTACTTGAAGACTATACTTTACGGAGCACCGCTGGCTTTTGGTACATTACTGATCAACTCGATATTCTCCGGTCGGGGTGACACGATTACCCCAATGAAGATAATGATCGCTTCTGTGACCCTTAATGCAGTAGTAGACCCTATTATGATATTCGGCGTGGGATTCCCCGGACTTGGTGTGCAGGGAGCAGCACTGGCTACAGTCTTTTCCCGAGGAGTGGTCCTATTTTACGCACTCTATCTGCTATTCAGCGGAAAGAAGGGTTTCAGAATACGCTTTTCAGACCTCATCCCTGCTCCCAAAATGATGTTTGGTGTAGTACGTATAGGGTTTCCATCTTCTATTGGCGGTTCAGTGACATCGGTGGCGTTCATCATCATAACAGCAATGATAGCTCAGTTTGGACCGGTCGTCACCTCTGCTGTCGGGGTGGGAAACAGAGTGATATCACTTGCCACAATGTTCTCGATGGGCCTTGCTCAGGCTACTTCTGCAATGGTAGGGCAGTATCTGGGGGCAGAGCGCAGAAACGATGCTTATCGGGTTGTGTGGAGATCATCGGCGATCAACATGGCGGTCGTTGGTGCAATATGTCTCTTCACTTTCCTGTTCGGACGTCAGGTAACAGCGCTGTTCATCAATGAACCTGACGTGCTTGTGGAAGGGGCGAAATTCTTCAGAATAGTCTCTCTGTCTGTTCCGTTTTTTACGACGTTCAACATCTTTGATGGAGGATTACGAGGATCGGGTCACACGGTAAAGTCAATGATCCTCAATATTGCCAGACTCTGGATAATAAGGCTTCCAGCAATCTATTTCTTTGGTCAATTCATGGGTGTTATGGGAATCTACTATGCGATGCTCCTCAGTAACATGGCAATTGCAGTAGCTGCAGGACTTGTGATTATTTCAAAGCGCTGGCTTCGTCCAGTTGTATAGTCTAAGGGTATCAGAATTTTAACCTGCCTTGAAGGCGGCTCAATGAACTCTATGCTAGAATTGTTTGATAGAAAAATCACAAGCAACGTCTTAGCCAGGTTGCAGGAGGTGCTGTTGTGGCCGTAAAGATACACATTGATGGTAGAGAACACGAGGTTCAGGAAGGTCAGACTATTCTTGAGGCATGCAGAGAACTTGGAGTAAATGTCCCAACGCTGTGCTATCACGCAGCTTTGTCAACAGTAGGAACTTGCAGGGTTTGTGTGGTTGAGGTAGAGGGAGCAAGAAACCTTCAGCCTGCATGTGTTACACAGGTGACTGATGGCATGCAGATCAAGACGAAATCAACACGAGTTAATAACGCCATAAGGTTCAACCTTGGACTCCTGCTTTCAAACCACCCCAACGACTGTATGACATGCGATGTGAATGGTAACTGTGAGTTCCAGGATCTCATATACCAGTATGACGTTAAAGACATGTTCCCGAAGAGTTTGCGTGATGTTCCATACGACACTTCCAGCCCTTCTCTTTTCCGAGATATGACCAAATGCATCACTTGTGGCAGATGTGTGAGGGCCTGTACGGAGTTGCAGGGACTGTCCATTTTATCGGAAGTAGAGAGAGGTTATCACGTCTTACCGCTTCCCTCTCTGGGAGCACCGATAGGTGCCACGGATTGTATTAACTGCGGTCAGTGCGCCACTGTCTGTCCTGTTGGTGCAATAACTGAACGTATGGATTTCAGAAAGGTTCTTCATGAACTGGATATCAGAGAAAAGGTACTCGTTGTTCAGACGGCTCCTTCCGTCAGAGTCGCTTTGGGTGAAGAGTTTGGCGAGGAACCGGGTACTATTACAACAGGTAAAATGGTGGCTGCTTTGAGACGCCTCGGGTTCGATTATGTGTTCGATGTGAACTTCTCCGCTGA
The DNA here is from genome assembly GCA_003444085.1 of Kosmotogaceae bacterium. Classification (GTDB taxonomy): domain Bacteria; phylum Thermotogota; class Thermotogae; order Petrotogales; family Kosmotogaceae; genus UBA9910. The sequence continues at coordinate 28,347 of DLVL01000050.1, forward strand.
CCTTACGATAATGGAGGAAGGGTCCGAATTGCTTGAGCGTTTGAAAAAAGGCGGCAAGTTCCCCATGTTCACTTCTTGTTGTCCAGGATGGATAAACCTGGTAGAGAAGTACTACCCCGAGTTCACAGAGAATTTATCCAGCGCAAAATCTCCGCAGGAGATGCTTGGCCCTCTGGTCAAGACTTACTTCGCCAAGAAGATCGGAAAAAGGCCAGAAGATATCTTCCTTGTATCGATAATGCCGTGCACTGCAAAGAAAGACGAAGCCGAAAGACCTCAGCAGCGAGTCGATGGTATTCAGACAATCGATGCCGTCCTCACAACTCGAGAACTGGGAAAGATCATCAAGATGCATAAGATACCTTATGAATCTCTTGAGGAAGAGGACTACGACGAACCTCTTGGAATTTCGACCGGAGCCGCTGCAATCTTCGGAACTACAGGCGGTGTAATGGAAGCGGCTCTTAGAACAGCTTACGAGCTGCACACCGGAGAACCTTTGCCCAAGCTTGATTTCGATGACGTAAGAGGGTTTGAAGGTATTAAGGAGACCGTTGTCGATATCAAGGGAACCAAACTGAGGGTGGCAGTCGCTCATGGTGGTGCAAATCTGGTAAAACTGATGGAGAAGATAAAATCTGGCGAAGCAGAATATGACTTCGTTGAGATGATGGCTTGTCCTGGTGGTTGTATCGGCGGCGGTGGCCAGCCCAAGTCGAACAGAATTGGTTATCTTCAGGACAGAATGAAATCCATCTACGAAATTGACACAGACAAGAAGCTCAGGAAATCACACGAGAATCCTGCGATTATTAAAATATACGAGGACTACCTTGGGAAGCCTTTGAGCCATCTTTCCCATGAACTGCTCCACACCACATACACAAACAGAAAGGCATCCGTAATCGAGAGGGAGAAAGAACTGGAAAAGGTCAAGTGAGTTAGTTCCACGAATGATATTTCGGGAGGATTCCAAAAAGGGATCCTCCCTTTTCTCTTATTCCTTTTTCGTCAGAAGCGCTCTTGCGAGCGCATGGGGGGTTTTTGCCATGCACTTGAAGTCCATGAGGAGCGTTCTGTTCTTAACATAGAAGAGATCGTACAGAGTTTTTTCGAGGTACTCTTCAGGAGTTGTTGTGTACTTGTAGTTTATCTGCGCCCAACCAGTCAGCCCTGGGTTGACGAGTAATCTCAGTTCATAGTCTGGCACACACTTGATCCCCATTTCGTGAAAATCCGGCAGTTCTGGCCTGGGACCTACTATACTCATTTCCCCGCGCAAGACATTGAAAAGCTGTGGTATCTCGTCTATACGAAGGGGTCTCAGGAGCTTTCCAACGCTGTTCACAGCATGAGTTCCGTTCTGCCTGGAGAAGGTTCTGAGTTTGAACATCATGAACGGCTTTCCTCCTTTGCCTACTCTCTCTTGTCTTATTATTGCAGGCCTTCCTGAGTGAAGAATAACGAGCAGGACTGAGAGCAGGAGAATTGGACTGAGTATCACCAGCAGGAAAGAACCTGCAACAATGTCCAAAAACCTCTTTGCGGTGCCATTATGCTTCTTGTGGAAGGCGTCTGCAGAGATCTCTTCGGGGGTTATCTTCTCCTGCATCTGTCTTGTTATCTTCAGAAGAATCCTGACAGGCAACAGATACTTGAAGACAGTCAACAGAAATGCGGGCAGGATTACAATCACTTCGCCTACCAGGAATGTCACGATGCCGCCAAGCATGAGTATCGCCACTGAAGTGAGAAGAGATGCATGGCGTTCAGCGTCTTTTACAAAGGTTCTGCGCTCGTTAGCACGACTCATGAAGGAAACAATAAAGCAGAATATAACTGCCCAGACCATCTCAACAAACCCCAGTACCAGAACCGGGATACAAACCAGCAGGTCTACAATATAAAGAATCACAAACACCTCGAAGTCTCGAGAATAAAGGACAATACTTCTCATGAGGAACGCGTATCTAAATGTCCAGCTAATACTACTATGTTAGAATCTTTACGAAATCCGTAGGTGTGTTTCTTCCGGACGGCAAAGAGTAACTGCTGTCAATCTTGTCGAGACTAGTATAATTAATCTCGTCAGATAAATCAAACAACACAGCCGAAATAGCCTGCTCCAAGGGCACGCCACCGATGGAGTGATATGGTTGAAGGAAGTGAAGAAGATCTACCTCAGCGATCTTCATATTGGAGATCGGTCGGTCAGAGACGATTTCGAGTTTGACAAGGAACTCGTAACATTGCTTGAGAAGGCCGTTACTGAGGGAATAAGGGAGATAGTATTTGTCGGTGACACTTTTGAACTTGTTGCTTCTTCAGAGGTAAAATCCCATGGTCTGGTCCCCTATACTGTTCTTACCAAGCGAATCAGTCCTTCTCTCGTTATGAGAATCGCAGAGAGACACCGAGAAGTCTTTTCGGCCCTTGGGGAGTTTTCGCATTCTGGGAAACTCACATTCGTCGTGGGAAACCATGACAATTACCTGTTGCATTCAAGACAGCTCTCCGATGCGCTTGTAACAGTGATTGGCGGTGAAAGTTCTAACATAAGAATACTCCCTTATCAGCTCGACAGAGACTTCAACATACTGGCAATTCATGGCCACCAGTACGACGCTATGAATCGATTCAGCAGAGACAAAAAGACCCGTGATTTGATCGGTCCGTTGGGAGAATATCTCGAACGTTATATGATGATGCACTTCGATGAAATCGTGCTTCAGAAGAATGCTCCTGTTGAAATCATACAGAACTACCACAAGGTTCATCCCACTCTTGACTTGTTCATGTGGTTCGAATACATCCGTAGATTCTACGATATTGGGCTGAATCTTTCCGACTTGTGGACGCGTGCGTTTGTGGATATGATGGATACACCATTTGTAAGAGTCTGGATGAAGAATAATTATCCAAGGCTTAGATTCTTCTCTAACCTTTTTGTTAACGGTCCTGCAGGTATGCGAATTGGAAACACAATAGTGCGATTGTTTATGACTTTAAGACGCTTGAGAAGAACCGATTATCTTCTTCAAACGGGGCAGAAGCTACTGGGAGCACGTGGCGAAAAGGGTTACAAGAAGGCGATGAAACCCGAGCATTTTGCAGACCTTGGGGGGCGGACCCCGGAATTTGTTCCGAGTGATCTAAAAGGTGTCGTTATGGGTCATAATCACAGACACTCATTGAGAATCATCCCTTCTGGCGGTGAGTACAACTTCTATGCAAATACCGGCACATGGAGACCACTGATTGAACTTATCGATAAGAATATCTCAGTGGCTTTTGAACGAAAGACAGAGCTATTCTATCTTGTTGTCTCCTGCTATAACGGAGATCTGGAACTGGAAACAAATCATGTGAGAAAGCTGAGTGACCGTCAGTTCAAGATCGCTCAGGGAACAAGAAATGAGCAACATGAAACAATGAGAGCAAGTGTCTGAGGAGGAGATAAATGTGTACAGGCGAAGAAGGCGTAGAAACTACAGAGTTCTCCTTTTCCCTCTGATTGGTATTCTGGTAGCAATAATTGCGATAACGGTTGTTGCATGGCCAAAGCCAGCACCCACAATTCATATAAGTAGCGTTTCTCCAAGGCCAGCAAATGCCGCCAGTGTCTTTCTCACAGATCCGTTCGAGCTTTACTGTGAAGTGCTCTATTCAGGGCCTGCAGATCAATTGAGGGCTGAGTTCTACATTGGAGGATCGGGAGATGATCTCACAATGGTTGCTGACTCGGTATCAGGAAAACGTGAGGCAGAAGGCATCGTATCTTTCACATATGAAACAGAAGTAGAGCCGCATTCTGAGTACTGGTGGATGGTCAGGGTTATTTCCGATAATGGCAAGACAGATGAAGGTGGTCCTTGGAGATTCTCCATGCGAAATCACCCTCCAACGAGACCGGAAGTCATCTATCCTCCTAACAACGCTGTAGACGTCCCTGTAAGAGATCTTCTTTTCTCGTGGGAAGAATCCTCTGACCCTGACGGGGATCCTGTCACATATGACGTATATATCGGGCTAACCCCGAGACTCACAGCCGACAATCTTGTTGCTACAGATCTTTCCGGAACCTCTCTCAGGGTGGACGAACTCAGGGTGTTTGAGTTCTCTACGAGGTATTACTGGAGAGTTGAGGCAAGAGATCCCTTTGGCGGGGAGAGTTTCTCGACCACAGCGGGGTTTTTGACTGAACCTGTTCCGGCTCGCGCAACACCCGTTGATCCTGAACCATCACATGGCAATCACGATGTCAATCCAGACTTTGTCACTCTAAGATGGAGTATCTCCCCTGAACGCTATTACTGGCCAGTTGAGTATGAGGTCTTCTTTGCCCGTCGCGGTGAAAATCCTGTATCCATTGGAAAGACAGAAGAGATGTCAGTCGAGATAGGAACGCTGAGTTCTCACTCTGTCTATTCGTGGTATGTTGTAGCCACAGATACAGAACGCGGAAGAACTGCCCGAAGTGAAACATGGGAATTTGAAACGACAACAAGACCGCCTGTGGTTGAACTCCTCTCTCCTCAACCTGGTGCTTACGGTGTGCCAAGAGATGTCGTTGTGAGCTGGCGAGGTTATGACCCTGACGGCACAACCGTTACATACAACGTTCTGGTTGCAAGAAATGATGATGAGCCTTCTCCTGTTCTTTCAGACTCAAGATTGGAATCAGTCACGCTGGAAGAGCTTGAAAGTGCTGCCAGATACACATTAACGATAATTGCAACCGATGAACACGGTGGCGAGACTGTTCTTGAGGCTTCCTTTGTCGTAGATAATCGACCACCCGTGGTGAACCTGATTTCTCCCGAGAATGAGGAAGAGCTCTACCCTGCTGAAGTGCTTATTAGCTGGGAAGCGTATGATCCTGATGGAGACGACGTTTCTTTTGACCTGTTGATTGTCGACGATGACGGCGAAGAAGTGTCCTTTGAAACTCAGGAGACAGAGGTTCGTCTTTACGATCTGGTCCCTGGAAAGACATACTCCTGGAGAGTAAGAGCCGTTGATTCAAAGGAAGCAGAGACCTGGAGTGAGGAAAGAGTCTTCCACACGATAAATACTCCCCCAGACGTACCTGTAGTAGTAGCTCCTGAACCTGGAGCTACGGGCGTTACAGTTGACAACGCTTTATTACTCTGGTCTTGCTCAGATCCTGATGGTGATTCGCTCGTTTATGAAGTCAGAATAAGTACTGACCCGGATCTTGAAGATCCTGAGGTCTTCTCTACAGAGCGTACCAGGCTCGAGCTCCAGGAACGTTTGGAGACAAACAGACAATACTACTGGCAGGTAATCGCAGACGATGGCAAGGATCAAACTGCTGGACCCGTGTGGTCTTTCAGAACACTGAACCTTCCTCCGGAAAGGCCGGAACTGCTGCAACCATCTCACAGATCTGAAGGTGTCGGTACCGAGGATATTATGCTCGAATGGTCAGTCTACGATCCTGACGATGACGAGATTGAAGTGATTCTTCACATATCAGAGGTAGGTCGGGATGCTACAGAGATACCCATAGGTATGGGAATGGGCAGAATGCAGTACGTCCTGGAATCCTTAAGGCCCTTTACGGAGTATACCTGGTGGGTCACAGTGAAAGACAGTCAGGGGAAGACCAACGAAAGCACAAGAGGTGCTTTCAGAACAGGAAACCTTCCGCCTCAGGTAAGGCTGCTTTCCCCCGACAGACTTTCGATGATAGCTTTGACAAGTCCCGTAAGATTTGTCTGGGACGTTCAGGATCCAGAGGGTGAACCAGTGTTTGTTGAACTCTTGCTAGGCGAATCAGAACATGTCGAAGACATGAGAGTCATCGCAAGCGGTGAAGACATTGATTCCTTCACATATAGAGAAGACCTGATCCCTGGTGTTGACTATTACGCTTATATAAGGGCGACTGACCCCCATGGTGCAGTAGGTTCCATTGAAGAACCCGTGCTGATACGGGCGCGAACCGGTGCGCTGACATATTCAAGGCCTCTTGACGGCGCAAATCTTGATGCAGAAAGAATTTTCACCTGGAATTACAGAGGCACACAGGATGATCCTGAATTCGTGTTCAATCTCTTCGATCAGGAAGGCAATCTGGTTGACAGTCATGACGCGGGAACATCGACTTCATTTGTCTACCCAGAGGAACTGCCGGGTAACAGAACTTATAACTGGAGCATCAGCGCAGTGGGCGAACGGGTAGAGCAGGGGCCTGTGTTCAGTTTCAGAACTCCTGATACACCGACCAGGTTGTTCAACCCTGCCCCTTCAAACAACATGACAAATGTTCCTGTAACAGATGTCGTCCTCTCGTGGAGTTACGAAGATCCAGATAGTGATAACATCAGATTTGATGTCTACCTGAACAACATGAACACCCCGCTGTTCAGAAATCTCGAGGATTCAAGTGTAACACTTGACCAGCGTCTTTCAGGAAACACTACTTACACCTGGCAGGTCGTTGCAAGAGATGAACATGGTAATACTTCACGATCTCCCGTATGGCGATTCACTACCCGCAACCATCCTCCAACCATAAGATTGCTATCTCCTGCAAACAATGCTACAGGGATAACAGGAGTTATCACTCTCAGATGGCAGGGAGAAGACCTGGACAATGATCCCCTCACGTATGAAGTCTTCTTCGGAACTCGGGACAATCTTGAGAAGATCGAAACAACTACTCAGACAAGCCTCTCAATAAGAACGTATAGAGCCAACACACAGTACTTCTGGAGAATCAATGTAAGCGATGGAAGGGATACCGTAACTTCTGAAACGAGAACTCTTACAACTGGGGAGATACCTCTGATCGCACCAGAGATTCGGTCCCCTGCAAATGAAGAGAGGAACGTTCGGTTGATTCCCGAGCTCCAGTGGACTAGAGGCGATTCCGCTGGCTATCCTGTAACATACAGAGTTTACATGGGTACAAGCAGTGATAACCTTCAACCGGTCCTTGAGACAGGTGGAACGAGTGCCAGGATTCCCGGGATTCTTCAGGCGAACACTCGGTACTTCTGGAGAGTTGTTGCTGATTCGGGAGACGCAGGAGCGGTTGAAAGTCCTGTGGCAAGTTTCCGCACACAACAGGTTGTTGATACGATCGCTTATGTGATCAACAGAAATGTGAGCCTGGCATACTTCACTGATGCGCGGACAACACCCACAATTACAACAGTTGCTACGGGAATAAATGCGGTCGTTCCTCCAGTTTTTCTGGATGATAAACTTTACGTCATAGACAGAACCGGAGTCCTCAAAACTTATGAACTTGCGCCTCAGGGAGTAACATTGGTGGCCGAACAGATTACCAATTCCACCGCAGAACAACTACTTCTTGCAGACGGTTTTCTGTGGATACTTGACTCAAGGGGCTCCGGAAGAGTGCTCAGGGTACCTTTGGATTCAGAAGGAATTCCAGGAACCCCTGTTAGCGTCTTCAGCGGTCTCATCAGTCCTTCTGACATGGCCTTTGACCAGGATTTGTCCACAATGTTTATTGCCGACGCCCTGTCGGGTCTTAAGATTCTGGAGAGGACCGATGCAGGAACATACAGATCAAGCATGGATGAAATAGCTGGCCTGGCTTCTCTTGATGGGTTCACCCGCGCTGTCGAGTATGTTGAGGGTTTTGCTTTCATAGGTGAATCAGGTGCCCAGGGAGGACTCTACAGTCTGAATCTCTCCACCATGTCAAAGAGAGAGATAGGAAGGTATTTCCTATGCAACGACATTGCTGTGTCAGCGAGTACTATCTATGCTTTGACCGATTGTGGATTGACCATAGTCGATATCTCCATTCCAGGGGCTCCGGTTGTGATAAGAGATGTAGCCGACATTCCCGGGATAGACTCTAATAGCAGACTTATAGCTGGAGACAGGGTACTGGCACTGATAAACGCAGAAGACATCCTGTTCTTTAACATCACCAACAGAAACGATCCCATGCGGATTCGTTAGCGATAAAGAGACTATCGACAAGAAGAGGCAGGAGGAAGACTCCCTGCCTCTTTTTCATTACTACCACATTGCATTCCAAAGCCTCTCTGAGCTGGTAGATACGGCATCAACATGCTTTTTGAGCTCTTCTATTTCTTCCAGATTACTAACCAGACCAGCGGCAACGATATTTATGTTGGGGACAAACCCCCTGATTCTGCTGGCGATTTTCGCAGCCGCCATAGCCGGGAGTATCTCAATTGCTCTGACGTTATTCTGAGATACCTGTTGAAGCCCTTTATCAACGGCCCTGGAGTCGAGGGCAAAGAACCTGAGGAGAGTAGGAAGACCGGCACTGGTAGAAACGTTGTAAGTTCTCATTCTCGCTGTTATTATGCCGTCGACTCCGATGCTCTTGAGGTAATCAATTCCATCTCTATCACCCTGGAGTCCCGAGACAAAGTCAATATCAACAAACACTGTTTTTCCGCTATTCTTGAACAGATCAACCCTTCTCGAAAGCTCCTTCAACCCTCCGTCCAGAAAAAAGACCGTTGATGGCAAAATGCCGTCCGGAGTAACTTTCTTTTCCCATAGTGCAGCGATAATTCCCCTAAGCATTGTGAACCTCCTTGGTGAAATGATATACTGCCAATGTGAACAAGAGAATATCATGAGATCTGTCATGCTATAATTTATTCGTGGTAGAGACTATTTGGAGAAAACCACGCCGTGTTTGGCGTGGTTTTCTTTTTGGAGGCCCGTTATGCAGATTGTCGTTATAGGCGGTGGCATCTGTGGCAGCTTGATTTTGAGGAAGCTTTCCGCGCTCAGAAACGTGAGCGCTGTTCTTGTTGAAGCAAAATCTGATCTTGGACAAGGTGTAACGAAAGCAAACAGCGCAATTGTTCACGGTGGTTACGATGATCCACATGGAACTGTCAGAGCCGCTCTTTGTGTAAAGGGAAATGATCTCTTCGCAGACTTGTGCGAAGAACTGAACGTTCCTTTCAAGAGAACGGGATCGCTTGTTGTTGCCAGAGACAATCCTGATGAGATCAAAAAGCTTGAGGAACTGCTTGAGAATGGGAAGAAGAACGGGGCCAGAGGGTTGCGGATCATCGGCAAGGATGAGTTGAAAAAGATCGAACCAAATCTTTCGGAAGACTATAAACATGCTCTTCACTGCAGCAGTGCAGGGATAACGGAACCCTGGATGATAGCAATTGCTGCAGCAAATATCGGACGAATGAACGGGGCTCGAGTGATTACAGGAGATCCGGTCACCGGGTGTAATATCTCTGATGGACATGTGGAAGATATTATCCTGGAGTCGGGGACTCGAATTACCGCAGACTGCGTCATCAATGCAACGGGTGTGCACTACAACGAGGTGGCATCGATTTTTGGTGTCGTTACGCCACCCGTGAAGCTTCGCAAGGGCCAATACATTCTTCTGGACAAGCTTGCAGGCGGAATGATAAAGTCTATAATCTTCCCTACTCCATCTGAAGAGGGAAAGGGAAAGCTCGTTCTCCCGACTGTCGACAGGGGAGTCTTGCTTGGTCCAACATCTGAAAGGCTTGACAGCTACACTCCTGATGACGTAGCTACTTCTGACAAGGGTCTTCGTGATGTCATAGATGCTGCAGATTCACTGGTGCCAGGTATCTCTCGCTACAACTGGATCATCAAATCATTTGCGGGGCTAAGACCTGACACAGACGAAAGAGATTTCTTCATAAAGGCAGATGATAGGGTCAAGAACTTCATTACAGTTGGTGCCATTCGTTCGCCTGGACTCACAGCGGCACCAGCGATCGCTGAACTGGTCGTAGACGAACTGATCCCACAAATACTTGAGTTCTCTGCAGAACCAAAGGAGAGAATTGTAACCAGGTTACCGAAAACCGAGAAGATCAATGAGCTACCTTTCAAGGAGATTGCTCGGATGATAGACGATGATCCCCTTCATGGAAGAATTGTGTGCCAGTGTAATGAAGTCTCTGAGAGGGAGATCATCAATGCAATCAGAGAGGGCGCTAAGACGATCGATGGTGTTAAATTTCGCACTAGAGCAGGATTTGGAAGGTGCCAGGGGAGTTTCTGCGGTTGGAGAATTGCTCAGATTCTCTCAAGAGAACTCGGAATAGAGCTTTCAGAAGTCAGACTCAACGAAAAAGACGCCTGGATACTGAATGGGAAGGTCAGACCATGAAAAACACCAAGACAGATGTGCTAGTAGTAGGAGGCGGCGCTGGTGGTATGGCAGCTGCCGTCAGTGCAGCAAAAGAAGGGGCCCATGTGATACTGTTGGAACGCGAAGACGCAGTTGGAGGCGTACTAAATCAATGTATTCATAATGGCTTTGGTTTGCAGTTCTATCAACAGGAACTGACCGGTCCTGAGTTCTCTTACAAGCTCGAGTATGAGCTGAGAGACAAAGATGTTCATGTTGTTTGTGGGTCCTATGTAAGATACATTGATTTCTCGAGCAATTCAGTCTACGTAATTTCACCGTCTGGGGCACAGATAATCACCGCCGGAGCAATTGTCATAGCAACCGGAGCAAGGGAAAGACCGTTTGGCGCACTTCTGATCCCTGGTGACAGACCTGCAGGCATCTTCCCGGCAGGGCTTGCTCAACGGTACGTTAACCTGGAAAACCATCTGCCGGGAAACAGAGCACTGATACTTGGTTCTGGAGATATCGGCCTGATTATGGCCAGAAGACTCACGCTTGAAGGAATGGAAGTAGCAGCTGTGGTAGAACGCATGCCTTACCCAGGTGGTCTCACTCGGAACGTAGTTCAGTGTCTTGAGGACTTTGGAATACCACTGCTTCTCTCAAATACGGTGACAAGAGTCAGGGGAAATGGAAGGCTTCAATCAGTTGAAGTATCTGAAGTCGATGAGCAATTCAATCCCGTTTCGGGAAAGGAAAGGTCCTTCGAAGTGGATACACTTATTCTCTCTGCCGGACTCATTCCTCAAGTTGAAGACTATGTGAGAGATCTCGACACAGATCCCGTCAACAAAGGACTAAGCGTTTCCAATACATGTGAGACAAATGTTAGAGGTGTATTTGCAGCTGGCAATAATGTGGCTGTTTTTGATCTCGTTGATTATGTGGCAGCGGAAGGCTGGATTGCTGGCAGACATGCTGCTTTTAACGCTCTGGGCAAAGCACACCAGTCACAGAGAATCCCTGTTGTCAGAAAGGGCATGGTTGGAGTACTTGTTCCTAACATGGTGGATCCTAACGAACATCTGCGAATCTACCTAAGGCTGAAAGCCCCTATGGATAAGGGAAAAGTCATAATAAGAGAACTCGAGATAGAGAAGAGCTTCGTTTACGGAGTTCCCAGTGAGATGATCCAACTTGTCGTAAATAAAGACAAGCTCGATAGGATAAGAGACCTGAATAAACTTACTGTGGAGGTGCTGTCATGAAGGGACATATAACATGTACTATCTGTCCCGTAGGTTGCAGGATCTCTGTGAAGAAAGATGGCAATGAATACGTGATCGAAGGAAATAAGTGTGCAAGAGGTAAGCAATACGCCATTGACGAGCTCATAAACCCAACAAGGATTCTCACCACAAGTATCAAAGTGAACGGGGGGTCATGCGAACTTGCTTCTGTGAGAACTTCCGGACCTATAGACCTTTCCATCATCAGAGAGAAAATGAAAGAGATCAAGCAAATCTCTGTTGACGCCCCTGTCTCTGTCGGACAGGTAATTGTCAAGGATATCGACGGAAAAGGCGTGTCGCTCATTGCCACAAGAGAAGTTCCTTTGCGCAGAAGCGAGACAACCAAGAACGGGCTGTGAAGCGGATTCGGCATAGAGAGCCGGAGAAGCGAATGCCCAGGAACGGTGTATACTCTATTTCTTACTCTTGTTGCGGAGATGGTTGATCATCTTACCAATCTTCAGGGCAAGATTATCGATTTCTTTGCCGAGTTCTTCATGATCAGAAGAACTTAAGAATCCAACTTCTTTTGCCAGTTCAACATGAGTTTTGAGTTCATATAGTGAAGCTCTTGCTGTATGAAGAAAGTTCGCAAAGTCTTTTGCAGTTCCTCTACCTTTTCCCTCCGCGATATTTGATGGAACAGATACTGCAGCTCGACGCATTTGAGCAGTCAGTCCAAACTCCTCAGAACTTGGAAAAGAAGAAGTCTTCAAATAGGTTCTTCCGCAAAGTTCAATACCAGATTTCCATACCTGAAGATCTTTCAGATCCACTACCTAAATCACCTAGTATAGAACTCTATCACGCTCAGCATCAAACAGAAGGATAGGCAAGCATCTTGCGGATTCCCCAGACATAGTTGTCAATATAGTAAACACAAGAATCCAATCGAAGTGTTCCGAATCTTCCGCTTCAGGCATGCTCTTCGCCTTCCGCTTCTCGACGCGGTCTTCGTCGGTTGGCTTCAGACCTGCTTTGGTCTTCAGCTTCGTGTGCTTAACTTGCACACTCCGCTTCGCCAATCATCTTGTGGTTCCGCTTCGTCACTGTTCCTGTGACTTGGCTTCGCAGACTGCTTCTGTCTGCTCTGCTTCTTGTCGCGAAGCGACGATCCTCTTCGCTTGGTAGTAGTTGAAATCCAGCACAAAGCACGATAGAATATCATTGCGTTCCAGCGTGGCTCAATTGGCAGAGCGTCCGGCTGTTAACCGGATGGTTGGGGGTTCGAGTCCCTCCGCTGGAGCCAGAAGATTCTTACAGGAGAAGATCCCCACATTATTTGGGGATCTTTTTTTCTTCTTTATGCAACGGGTTACAGAGAAACTCAGGATCGGCTAAAGGGTGACATACAGTATCACTTGATTGTATCTATTATGCTGTCAGCCAGGTCATCTGCTGTCTTGATGAGATCTGCCTCTATTTCTTCAAGTGCCTGCTTTAGCTGGAGACCTTTGATACTCTTTGTCCCAATCACTTTTCCACCCTTCTTACTGATCCTCCTTGCAAATCTTGACATGGCCTTTTTATTGGTGGCACGCCAGCACCAACACCAACAAGGAAGACCTTCTTTCCGGAAATCCCCACCTTCTTAACAAAAGTGCTCATCTGTGGCGTGGGATGCCAGGCCCATATTGGTGTGACGAGAACTATGAGATCCGCATTCTTGATATCCGGGAGCGGATCCCGCAGGGCAACAGTCAGATTGAGTATCCCACTCAGAACAGGTGCTGCAGATGGCCTGGGCTTTTTGTCTTCCAGTCCTTCAACGGCAAATCCTAGTTTCTCCGCAAGACGTTCTGCAACAACTCCTGTGGAACCTGTCTTGCTGTAATAGACCACCATACCTTTCATACTACTCACCCCTACTCACTCTATTCAGTAAGAACTTCCCGCGCGAAAACACACCAAGGGTTTCGAGGTCTTTGCTCATGATTAGCAGGTTTGCCCTCTTTGATTCTTCGATAACGCCTATCCCTATATCAACAAGTCTGTAGAAACGAGCAGGATTCACGGTAAACGGCATCAGTGCTTTGGATATTTCCATTCCTGCTTCATTAACCATGTTAACGAACACCTTCATTAAAGTGTTAACAGGCGCAGATTTTAACTCAGTGAGATTCTTCTGGTCATCGAATACTGGCAATGATCCACAAGCATCAGACGAAACGCAGATCTTCCCAAAATCAACACCTTGATCATACAAGTCCTTCAATATGACATGAGTGAATTCTTCATTGGCGGTAAAGTCGATATAACCCCCTCTTTCTTTCACCCACCTCAGGCCCTCTTTGAGCAGTTCATTACTTCTGCTTATGTGAGTTGGCATTACCTGTCTGGGGCTAAGAGTACCATCTTCGGTGGCCTTAAAGAGATGTTCAAGGCGTGTTTGTGCATCACCAAGATGAAAAACACAAACTCCGCTCTTTCCAGATAGCAGTCCCGCCACACGTGCATCCATTGCCAGTCTCTGTAGTTCTTCGGCGCTCACGTTGCTGCTTCTGTGATCAGAGATGGCGACTTCTCCAACGCCTATGATTTCAGGAATGAGTACAATATCCTTTGCCAGGTCTCCTGTGATTGTCTTGACGGGATACCTGTATGACCCGGTCAACATGTATGCATTCAGTCCCTTCTCCCCAAAGTCTCGAGTTTTCGCCAGAAGTGATACATGGTCGCGGGTGATACCGTCTGTCCCCAGCATTCCAACAATCGTTGTGGTTCCTGCCTCTATGAAATCCTCGGCAAAGCCTTCCGGAGTTCGTGAGGAAAAACCTCCTTCACCACCCCCACCAAGTGGATGAACGTGCCCGTCAACGAAACCGGGAACTACTATGTTAGAGAAACAGTCAATAATCTCCCCTCCAAGGCTGGCAACACTCTCGGAAGGTATATCTTTGGAAATACTGAGGATATTCTCTCCACAAACCAGGATGTCTTTTTTCCCGAGGTATTCCGGTGCATAGGTCGTGGCATTTTTCAGCAAGACGAGCATCTTGTCCCTCCTCATACGAATGCAGAACTCTGGCTATTCAGTTCGATGTGTTTATACTATTCATGATGTCATCATTGTAGCAGGAACGACTCATCTGCGAGTACCTCAAAGATACTTCAAATCGTTTAACGTTCATCCGCTACCAATCTGTCACATGAATACTCATGTGCATCCGCCGATCCAAAGAACCGGTGGAGTTTTTCCCGCTGCATCAAACAATTTCAGTCAACCTCAAATACTGTTGGTTTTTGTCACTTATCAGGCTCCTTCTTAAGAGCTACTTAAACTCACACTAGCTCCCCAAACACTTGAGTGCTCTTTCTATCAGTTTGTCGTAGCGTGGAGGAATGAGAATTTGGATGTGATGCAAAATGCTAGACTCTGCTCATAAGTATCGTAAAGCGGGGCTGACCTCAGAAAGATGCCTTTACCAAACTCTTTATTACTCCACTAACAGGGGGCGAGCAATGGAAGACTATCAGAAGGCAAGAGACTTTTGGGATAAGATCTTTGGACAGTTAGACAGGCCATTGCCTGAGAAGCCCAGCACTGGAGTCAGAGCACTGGATGAAGCAATAATCTGGCTGAGAAGTCCAGAGAATCAAGTGCTTGATTTCGGTTTCGGTAGTGGTCTTCTGCTGCTGATACTTGCTTACGGTCATCCTGGGAAATATCACGGCATTGAACTCTCGGAAGAAGCGTGCAGACTGACAAGACGGCTTTTCAAACACTACGGTATTCTGAACGCTCTCTTTGAACAGGGGTCGATCAATGGACTCCGACAAATCCCCGGTGATTCTTACGATGCCGTGATCCTTTCTAACGTGGTCGACAACCTGTTCCCCGAAGATGGAAAATCTGTCATAGAAGAGACTTCCCGCCTTCTCAAGCCAAAAGGCAGGTGCTTCTTCAAAGTCAATGATTATGTGGATAATGATAAGGCCGAGAAGCTGGGATTCAAGCAAATTCAAGAAGACTTCTATCTGGAGCCAACCGGGCTTTACCTCTGGAACCTCTCAATTGACGAATGGTCTTCACTTTTGCAGAAGCATTTCAAAGTGGTTCGTTCAGAAGACGTTTTCTTTGAGAAGGCTCAGCAGAAGAACCGGCTATTCTTGCTCGAAAGATGATAGATGATTAGCAAGAAGCGCTGCGGCTTGTTCTCTTGAAATTACCAGACTATCAATTCTCTTTCACGTTGCTTGTTTTGGACGGCTCGGGAATGTATAATTGGTTATAATCAATCTAACATTGTAGGAGGTACAGGTATGGCTGAAAAGAAGAAAAAGAAACTCACAACCAGTTTTGGTAAACCAGTGGAAAATGACCTCAACTCAATCACTGCGGGCCCCAAAGGACCAGTAATCTTGCACGATGTCCATCTCATAGATAAACTCGCCCATTTTAACCGAGAAAGAATTCCCGAAAGAGTGGTCCATGCCAAGGGAGCGGGCGCACATGGTTATTTTGAAGTAACTAATGACTTGACGAAGTACACCAGGGCTAAGTTCCTTTCAGAAGTTGGGAAGCGTACTGAAGTTTTTGCAAGATTCTCCACTGTGGGCGGCGAAAAGGGTTCTGCTGACTCAGAGCGCGACCCTCGTGGATTTGCAGTCAAGTTCTACACAGAAGAAGGCAATTTCGATATGGTGGGTAACAATACCCCTGTATTCTTCATTAGAGACGCGATGAAATTCCCCGACTTCATACACACCCAGAAACGTAACCCGGCCACTAATCTGAAGGACCCGGACATGTTCTGGGATTTTCTCTCGCTCACTCCAGAGTCGATACACCAGGTCACTATACTGTTTTCGGATAGGGGTACACCGAGATCTTATCGCCACATGAACGGTTACAGCGGACATACCTTGATGTGGTACAACGAGAAGGGAGAATACTGGTGGGTGAAGCTTCATTTCAAGACAGAACAAGGAATTGAGAATTTCACTGGAGAAGAGGCTGATAAGATGCGTGGCAAAGATCCCGATACCGCGACTCGAGATCTCCATGAGTCGATTGAGAAGGGAGATCATCCAGCCTGGTCAGTGAAGGTCCAGATCATGACTCCAGAACAGGCCAAGAGTTATCGCTTCGATCCCTTTGATGTTACAAAAGTATGGCCGCATGGTGATTTCCCACTAATAGATGTAGGCAGAATGGTTCTGAATCGAAATCCAGAGAACTACTTTGCTGAAGTGGAGCAAGCTGCCTTCTCTCCAGGAAACCTGGTACCAGGAATAGGGCCATCACCAGACAAAATGTTCCAGGCCCGAATCTTCGCATACCACGATACACAAAGACACAGGCTTGGTCCCAATTATCATCTGCTACCCATAAACGCACCCAAGTCAGATATGAACAGCTACCAGAGAGACGGAGCAGCACGTTACGATAACAATGGCGGAAGCGAGCCTAATTACTGGCCAAATAGCTTCGGAGGTCCGGATCCTGATCCTGAAATGGCGGCCCCCCCGATAGAGATATCAGATGCAGCCGACAGATATGCTTATGAGTTAACAGACAATGACTTCGTCCAGGCTGGCGATCTGTACAGAAAAGTCATGACGGAGAAAGAACGCGAACACCTTGTCAATAACATTGTGGGTCATATCAAGGGGGCCCAGAAACGTATTCAGCTTCGACAGACGGCTTTATTCTTCAAGGCTGACAGGGAATATGGTGAACGCATTGCAAAGGGTCTCGGACTTGATGTCGCCGAAGTTGA
>DLVL01000050.1:45652-48360 GCA_003444085.1 Kosmotogaceae bacterium
CGAGCGTAGTTGTTCGGGTCTTCGCAATTATCTAACCCGGTCGCCTGCTTCCCAGATCTTGATTGTCCTATCATTTGAACCTGAAGCTATGTAGTCTCCGCCTGGACTGAAGAGCACAGAACTCACCGGGTATGAATGAGCAAATATCGTTCGAATGAGTGTCCCTTCCTGCAAATTCCAAATCTTGAGAGTCTTATCCGATGAACCCGAAACAATATATTGGCCATCAGGACTTATCGCAACGGAGTTTACTGCTGCTGTATGTCCTTGAAGCTCATGGATTATATCGCCCGACTCAGCATCCCACAATATCACCATATTGTCCCCTGCGCCAGAAACCAGGCAATAGCCATTGGGACTCACAGCGATGGATTCAATCCTGCCATTGTGACCATTAAGTACCTGCACCAATTCACCTGTCTCAAAGTCCCAGGCTCTTACAGCCATGGAACTTGTATAGACGAGTTCACCGTCAGGACTTATTGCCAGTGAGACGATTGTGGTATCACCCGTCCCTATACTCCTGATTTGCTCTCCGGTTGAAAGGTCCCAAACCCTGATTGAGTAGTCCAAAGACCCAGAAACAATCCACTTACCGTCTGGAGTAACTGCTACAGCCTGTACCCAATTCCTGTGACCTTCAAGCGTATTAATACACTTTCCCGTCTGAAGCTTCCATATCTTGATTGTGTTGTCTGCAGACCCGGAGATAATCTTGCTTCCATCAGGCGAGAAGCTTACCGCAAGGACCGAGTTTGAGTGTCCGCTCAGTGTTACAGACTTTCCTCGTTGCAAGTCCCAGAGTCTCACGGTGTTATCAGTTGAGCCAGACGCCAGGAATCTTCCATCAGGACTTATCGATATTGTGTTCACTATGGAATCATGTCCAGAAAGTGTTCTAATGAGACGAACAGGATCCTCCATAGATGCACTCAGCACAACCGTTACCAAAAAAACCATACCAGAGACAAAACAGACGACTTTTCTCATTAGTCAACCTTCCTCCAAAGTTCTGTTTTTTCAATCAAGGATTACTGCATTATACATCGTCTGGCCATAGATACTTGTGTTGTGATTGACAATTGACGTGAATAACAGCAACCTGATCAGTATCAGTTGAAGCACATCTGATCCGGATCCACTGCAACTCAAATTGTTGAGCACCCCATTGGAAGAGCTCGCAGTAGTATATTTAGTGCTAGACTGGAACTGAGAAAGCCCTATCAAACAATGAATCATAAAGGATTGTGTAGAAATCATGGACAGTAGTAGAAGAACAAGAGGAAATCCCGTAGCTCAGACAGAAGCAATTCTAGAAAGCATTTCGGACGGCGTCTTCACAGTCGACGGAGATTGGTGTATTACTTCTTTTAACCGCGCTGCAGAGGAGATTACTGGTATTCCTCGTGAAGAGGCAATCGGACGACGTTGCTCCGATGTATTTCGATCGAGTATGTGTGGTGAGAACTGTCCACTCAAGAAGACCATAAGAACGGGGAAACCGATTATTGGAGAATCTGGATACATAATCAACTCAAGAGGAAACAGAGTACCGATCAGCATTTCTACAGCGGTGTTGCGAGATGCCAGTGGCAGAATCGCTGGAGGTGCTGAAACCTTCAGAGATCTTTCGGAAGTTGAGGCCTTACGCCAGGAGCTGGAGGAGCGATTTCGTGTGGGGGACCTTGTCAGCAAAAGTTCACTGATGCAAAGGATCTTCGAGGTTTTGCCAGCGATTGCTTCCAGTCCCAGTACTGTTATGATACTCGGAGAGACCGGAACAGGAAAAGAAGTAGTGGCTCGTACAATACATTCTCTGAGCCCTCGGAAGAACGGGCCCTTCTTAGCCGTCAATTGCGGCGCATTTCCGGATACTCTCCTGGAGTCTGAGTTGTTTGGTTATAAAGCAGGGGCTTTCACCGGCGCACAAAAAGACAAACCTGGTCGCTTTGCTCTTGCTAGAAAAGGCACGATCTTTCTTGACGAGATCGTGGAGATCAGTCCTGCATTACAGGTGAAGCTCCTTCGGGTGCTTCAGGAAAGGGTTTACGAACCACTGGGTGCAACGAGCTCTGAAACAGCTGATGTTCGTGTAATTGCTGCTACTAATAAAGATCTCACTGAACAGGTCAAAAGAGGACTCTTTCGAGAGGACCTGTATTATCGTGTCAACGTTGTTCGAGTAGAACTTCCACCATTACGTAGCAGAATGGAAGACATACCTCTGTTGATTGACCAGTTCATAGAAAGGTTTAACAGGCTGCAGAAGAGATCCGTCAAAGGCATTACATCAAAAGCTCTTGCGCTGTTGATGGCTCATGACTGGCCAGGAAACATCCGAGAACTGGAAAATGCTATCGAGCATGCTTTCATTCTCTGTGACGACGGGTACATAGATACAAAACATCTCCCCACTCTGCTTACCAAAGGTGTATTCGTGGAGTACCCGGGTGTTAATTTGCACACAGCTCATGATGTTCTTGATGCGCAGGTTATCAGGTCCGCTTTGGAAAGAAATGCTTTCAACAGGCAGGCAACCGCAAGGGACCTGGGAATACACAAGACTACCCTGTACAGAAGAATGAAGAGGCTTGGTATCTCTGCCTCATCGAATCCAAAACAGAAGTAGCAGACAACGAGGTAGCGTAACTGCAACTCAGAGTCCCATAATAGCGTTGCATTGTTGCAATGCTATTATAGGAAACTTC
>DLVL01000050.1:48656-52582 GCA_003444085.1 Kosmotogaceae bacterium
ATTGCCGCTTACGGTATTGAGGTAATCCCTTTCATGATGGGAAGTTTGAGCGAGATCGTTCAAGCATATTTGACTGGTCTGGAGAAAGACCACTTCAAAATGCCTGGCTGCCATACCAGCACACTTCAACCAACAAAACCTGGAAGGGGGTATTTCGGTTTGAATGGCAAAGGAAGAAACAGAAATCGTCAGGGAGCAGGCCAGGGTCTGCAACGCCGCGTTGAACCCGGCGTCCTTAACGGTGACGCTTGCTGCATCTGTCCAGGATGTGGCCACACAGAACCTCACAAGCGAGGCGTACCCTGCATGCAAATAAAGTGCCCTCAATGTGGTTCAGCATTGATCAGGCAATAAATTAACACCTGGTGTGAAGGGAGGGATAATAGATGCCAAGAGGTGACGGGACAGGTCCACTTGGAGCCGGCCCAATGTCCGGGCGAGCCGCTGGTCTATGCGCGGGATACGAAGTGCCGGGGATCATGAACCCTGTTCAAGGGAGAGGCCCTGGCATGGGTTTTGGAAGAGGTTGGCGTGGACGTGGAAGAAGATTTGGTGGACGAAGGCGCTTCTGGAGTTACGGATCATACTATGGAGCTTACATGCCCAGGCGAATGCCATGGCACTGGTAGTTAGCGAACAACAAGACTGATCTGAAAAATCCGGGGGTCGGGGTTTATCACACGTATTCTAAGGGAGGAATAACATGAAAGTCGTTTTCACAACATCAGGAGATAATTTGAAATCAGATCTGGACAATCGCTTTGGTAGAGCTCCACGGTTTATAGTGTACGACCTCGAAAGCAAGTCTTTTGAGGTAATCAATAACGATCAAGGTATGAATGCTGCTCACGGTGCCGGTGTTCGTGCTGCCGAAATAGTTGCTCGTACCGGAGCCGATGCGATAGTAACTGGCAATTGCGGCCCAAAAGCATTCAGTGTACTTCGTGCGGCTGGAATCAAGGTATTTAGTAGCGAAGCCTCAACTGTTGAAGAAGCTCTTGAAAACTTCATCAGTGGCACTCTCAAAGAGACAACAGCACCAACCGTGGAAAGGTATTGGTAGTTACTCTCTATGAAGACGCATCTTGATTGCGTTCCTTGTTTCGTAAGACAAGCCCTCGGAGCCTCAAAGCTGGTTTCTGCAGATAGCAGGATACATGAACAGATGCTGAGAGATATCCTGTATTATATGTCAAAGATGGATTTCAACCAACCAGCCCCTGTTACTGGTCAATACATTCACAGAAGACTCAGGTTACTCTCTGAATCTGAGGACCCTTACGAGAGCATGAAAAAGACACAGAATGACATGGCAAAGAGGTTGCTCGAAGAAATGAGAGAGAAGATTGACTCTGCGGCCGATCCGATGATGATGGCGCTGAAGCTTTCGATCGCTGGCAATGTGATTGATGTGGCAACAAATGGTGAAGTGGAAGAATCAGCACTTCGAAGTATCATCAGCGAAGCCATCAAAGAGCCTTTAATAGGAGAGCTGGGCTCATTTCTGAGATCCCTTTCTGAAGCACAGCGTATCTTGTTCATCACAGACAATGCAGGAGAGATTGTCTTCGACAGGCTGCTGATAGAGAAAATCGGTCCCGAACGTATTACTGTTGCTGTCCGTGGTCTACCCGTTATCAATGATGCCACTATTGAGGATGCCAGAGCTGCTGGGCTGAACGAAATCGTGCAAATCGTTGACACAGGCTGTGATCTTCCAGGCGTTATCGTTGAAGGCTCGGCTGCAGCATTCACGAAATGCTTTCAGAACGCTGATTTGATAATCGCAAAAGGGCAGGGAAATTACGAAACGCTCAGTGAACACCCGGAGAAGATCTATTTCCTTCTAAGAGTGAAGTGTCACGTGATCGCCGAAGACATAGGAATGCCGTTAGGGGCGCACGTGGTTACTCGTTCAAGGAGAGCAACCGCATGATACTTGCAGTGGCATCGGGCAAAGGAGGAACAGGAAAGACAACCGTATCAGTTAACACTGCAATAGCTATCGACATTCCTGTACAGCTTTTAGACTGTGATGTGGAAGATCCAAACACACATCTGTTTTTGCAGACAGAAGGTGCTTATGAGGAAACAGTCTCAATTATGATTCCTGAGGTCGATGACTCTCTCTGTAACGGCTGTGGAGAATGCGGAAGATTCTGTGAATACAATGCCATTGTATCTTTTGGCAGTACGGCTATCGTGTTCGATGACATGTGTCATGGCTGTGGGGGATGTAAAAAAGTGTGTCCCACAGGGGCAATCCACGAGATTGAAAAACGCATTGGCAGCATTGAGACATCCCAGGCAGGACGAATCAGACTCATTCAGGGGCGTCTGGATGTTGGTATGGCAATGTCCCCACCAGTAATTCGAAGGGCCAAGGCACATCTGCGTGATGATGTACCAGCTATTCTGGATGCTCCGCCGGGGACTTCGTGTCCAGTGGTAACCACCGTTCTTGGTGCAGATTATGTGATTCTTGTGACAGAACCAACTCCATTTGGATTAAGCGATTTAAAGTTGTCAGTCAGCATGATAAGAGAGCTGGGAGTTCCCTTTGGAGTGGTTATAAACAGAATCGGTATTGGGGACACCAGAACGCATGATTTCTGTCGAGATTCCGGTATTCCAATACTACTCGAGATACCTGATGACCAAAGAATTGCAGAAGCATATTCCAGAGGCAAGCTGATCGTTGAAGAGATTCCTGAATACCGACCTTTGTTCAAGAGTCTGTACAGAAAACTCGAAAAACAAAGCAACTGAGGTGACTGATGACGTGATTGATAATACTATCCGGTATTCTTACGGCCCTGTTCCATCCAGGCGCTTGGGAAGGAGTCTGGGCATAAACAATGTTCCGGCCAAGGTATGCACGTACTCGTGCGTATACTGCCAAGCTGGTAGTACTTCCCAGATGACCAATGAGCGGCAACCCTTTTACGATCCAGAAGCTATCCTCAAAGATGTTGAATCCAGATTGGAAGCGGCACAGAAAAAGTCAGAGGACATTGATTACCTTACTTTTGTGCCTGATGGAGAACCCACTCTTGATATCAACCTGGGCAGAACTATTTCAATGATCAAAACACTGAAGATACCTGTTGCAGTAATCACTAACGGCACTCTTCTGTGCGAAAAGGAAGTGCGACAAGATATTCTGGACGTCGACCTTGTTTCAGTGAAAATCGACTGTGTTCAAGAGAACATCTGGAAACGTTTAAATAGACCCCATAATGCGCTCCAGTTTCCCGAAATCCTGAAGGGAATGATCGATTTCTCGAGAGAGTTTCCTGGAGAACTACTCACAGAGACAATGCTTGTCAGCAGCTTCAATGACAGCGATGCGTCCTTGAAAGCCGTGGCCGAATTTCTGGGTTTACTTCAGCCTGAGAAAGCGTTTGTGAGTGTCCCAACGCGTCCTCCCACATTGAAGGACGTTCAGAGACCCGGTGAAGATACAGTAAATCGCGCTTATCAGATTATCTCCGGTTCTGTGAAACACGTTGAGTGCCTGATCGGGTACGAAGGAAACAACTTCTCACTAACTGGAGACTTGAAAAAAGATGTGCTTGCCATAACTGCTGTGCATCCTTTGCGCGAGGAAGCATTGCGGAACCTTTTGTTTCAGGCCGGTTCTACCTGGAAAGTCGTGGATGACATGCTGGCTGAAGGAGAACTCCTGAGAACCAGGTATGAGAACCATGTATTCTATTTGAGAAGGTTTGAACGCGAGGATCAGGACAAATGAGAGAACTTGTCGTGATCAGCGGAAAGGGTGGCACAGGAAAGACAAGCATAACCGCTTCTTTTGCTGCTCTTGCAAAGCGAGCAGTGATTGCAGATTGTGATGTCGACGCTCCTGACCTTCACCTGATTCTGTCGCCAACGATCATGGAAAGCTATGACTTCTATAGTGGGCA
>DLVL01000050.1:52803-55170 GCA_003444085.1 Kosmotogaceae bacterium
ATTCCCCCAGAGGCATTGCGGACAATGGATGGTTTCACAGATGCGTTTCGGTCCTATGGTTCACGCCCGACTCAATCCGGCAGCAGAGAACTCTGGGAAACTTGTTTCAACTGTCCGTCGTGAAGCTCACAGAATTTCTGATGAGCAGAACCTGCCACTGGTTATTGTCGATGGGCCTCCTGGAATTGGTTGCCCGGTAATTGCCTCTCTGACGGGAGCAACAAGAGTACTAGTAGTTGCTGAACCCACAGTCTCTGGACGACATGCACTAAAACGAATTCTTCTGCTTGCAAGACACTTCAGTTTGCCAGCCTCTGTGTGCGTAAACAAGTACAATCTGAACGTGCCCATGACCGAAACGATAGAAAAGGAAGCAACAGAAGCAGGAGCAGGCGTTTTGGGGCGGATCCGATATGATAGAGCAGTGACGCTTGCCCAGATGCAGAACAAAGCAGTTGTCGAAACAGATGCCAGGAGCGCAGAAGACATTAGAATTATTTGGGAGAAGCTTTCCCTGTAGTCCTGGCTGAGTTGATAAAGCATATCCATTCACTTTGGGCTTGCATTGTGTTACTCTCTACATTGGAAGAATCCACGAAGGAGGACGAGTCAATGAGAATTGCAATCCCTCTTGCAGAAGGGAAACTCTCAGCGCATTTCGGTCGTTGTGAACGTTTCGCAATAGTCGATGTCGACAGAGAACGTAGAGATCTCCTCAAGATTGAAGAGTTTGATGCACCTCCGCATGCACCCGGTCTACTACCGAAGTGGCTAGCTGAACGCGGAGCTAACGTAATCATTGCTGCTGGCATGGGGCCCAGAGCACAGTCACTATTTTCTGACCAGGGAATACAGGTTGTTGTAGGCGCGCCATTTGAAGCTCCTGAGAAACTGGTCGATGACTACCTCAGCGGAAGCCTTCAGGAAGGAGAAAACATCTGCGATCATTAGAACTCCTGAGAAGGCAGATAATTCTACGCTCTTTAGTAAGACTTAATCATAGTTCTCTTGATAGAAAGGATTGTGGAGCGTTGGAGAGATTCAAAGTAACTATTCTGGTGGACAATATTGCAAAAGGCAATCTGGTCAAAGAGCACGGATTATCCATTCTGGTTGAGTCTGAAAGGAAGAGCATTCTCTTTGATACAGGCCAGGGAAATGCGCTAAAGCATAATTCCCGTGCTCTTGACATTGATCTCAAAGATCTGGATGCAGTCGTTCTCAGCCACGGTCATTACGACCATACTGGCGGACTGGACCACGTTCTTGAAATAGCTCCAAATTGCGAGCTTTATTGCCATCCTACCGTTAAGAAGACACGCTACAGCGTCCGTGATAGCAAAGTGAAAGAGATCCAGCCTCCAAGAAGCACTGTTCAAGCACTTGATAATCTTCCTGATGCTAAGCTTCACTGGATCAAAGAACCCATAATGATAGACGATAGAATCGGTGTTACGGGACCTATTCCTCGTAGAAATGCTTACGAAGACACCGGAGGGTCATTCTTCTTCGATACTCAAGGTGTAGAAGCAGATCCTGTGGAAGATGATATTGCTATCTGGTTGATCAAGGATAGCGAATTGACAGTTCTTACCGGATGTGCCCACGCCGGTCTCATAAACACAATCGAATACGTCGAGGATATTAATCCAGGAAAGACCGTTCGGAAAGTCATTGGAGGTTTTCACCTCGTAAACGCCAGCAAAGAAAGGCTGCAAAAAACTGTCAAAAGGCTTCAGAATATGGATCTGATTGTTCCATGTCACTGCACCGGAAAGAAGGCCAAAAACTATCTTCAGAGTTGTCTCGGAAAAAGGGTCAGGCAAGGGGAAGCGGGCATCGTTTTCTTCTTCTGAGAGAGTCGGTAATAATCATGCCTACTAATTCAGTGGACATACCCGAGCGTTCTCAAGTTTTCCCTGACACGACGAATGAAGACTTCGGTTTCTCTTGGCAGCTGTGCATTTCCATTCAGATATGCAACGGTATTCCCAAAACCCCAGTTCCAGGCCATCAGCACATGGTCAAGCTCGTCAAAATGCAGCAATAGCCAATCCAGGTATATACACGCTGCAAGAGTTGCTTCGTGAGGTTTCAGAGGGTCAAAATCGTAGCCGAAGCGATCTCCAATATCCTTTGCAGTTCCGTCCATGAACTGGAAGAGCCCTTGTGCACCCGAAACAGGGTTTCCCACCGCAGGACGTAGCGATGACTCAGCTTTTGCAATTGCCACGAGCAAGACAGGTTCATTACATTCTCCTGCCCACTTCATTATGTCTTCAACTGTCACCCTGGCTGGAGGGCTTGGAAACACCACTAGCAGCAGGCACATGCCTACCACTGCTACAGCCAACACAAGAAACCCCA
>DLVL01000046.1:0-4212 GCA_003444085.1 Kosmotogaceae bacterium
CTGCTGTCGACATAAGGGTTTTGGGAGTTGTAGAGGAGGATATGTCGAAGGATTCTCTTTATGCATTCCTCAAGAACGATCTGGGTATTCTCCTCGATTATGCTCAGGAGACCATAGAAGTCTGTCAACTGTCGAGGGAGCAAGCAAGGTTACTCAGATTAGCAGAAGGTGCTTTGGCAATAATGAGAGAGCGCTTCACCTACACAAACAAAGACCTCTGTATCGAAGTTGTCAGATCGATTTACAGGGGCGATCGCTATAAACTCAAAGTTACCAGAAGAGTTCAGTAAACAAAACAGAAAACTCGATATATCAGAGTCGGAGTGATACTGCCTACAGCAACAACATTCATCAAACAAGACGGAGCTTCGTCGTTACTCCTCGAACTCGAATCCTTCTTCTCTGAATAATTCAACACAGTTGTCCACTACTTCCTTATCATACAGAATGCCAGCGTTCTGTTCGATCTCCTGAAGAGCTGCTTCAATGCCCAACGCTTGTCTGTAGGGTCTGTGCGAAGACATCGCTTCAACAACATCAGCAACGGCCAGGATCTTCGCCTCCGGAAGAATCTCCTCTTCGGTCAATCCTCGCGGATATCCACTCCCGTCAAGCCTTTCATGGTGCTGGTAGATAATCTCTGCAAGCGGAATACCGAACTCGATGTCTTTGAATAGCTGCCAACCTGACTTTGGATGTTCTCTGATCAGCGACATTTCGAGGTCACCGAGTTTACCCGGTCTATTAAGAATCTCGGAAGGCACCTGAATCTTGCCTGCATCGTGGATCATTGCAGCCAGTCTCAGTGTTATTATCCTCTCAGCATCCATTCCCATCCTTTCGGCCATTCTTACGGCGAGCTGAGCGACTCTCCGCTGGTGACCGGCCGTGTAAGGATCACGAAGATCAACCGCACCTGCAAGGGCTTCTATGGCACTCTCAGTGATTCGGCTCATTTGGGTTATGCTCTCCTGCAGAGCCTCTTCGGCCTTCTTCCGTTCTGTAATGTCAACCGAAACGGAAAGAATCCCTTCTGAGCTACCGAGAATGATCTTGCTCAACCTGACATCTTTCCAGAAGTACTCGCCAGACTTCTTGATACCGAACCACTCGAATTGCTGAGGACCCTCTTCTGCTGCCTTTTGCATCCACTGGCGCGCTTCATCAAGTGAATAAGGTGAATCCAACCACAGTTCATTCTTCTGAAGCTCTTCGAGTGTCTCCAGTCCATGCGATTCTATGGCAGTCCGGTTTGCATCAATAATTCCGCCGGTTTCTTTGTCGAAGATAATTATTGAAGCTGTGGAATTCTCAAATAGCAACCTGAAACGCTCTTCAGCTTCTCGAAGTTTATCGTGCGCGACCTTCTGTTCTGTGACATCCATAATAACACCTGCAAGATAGCGCACTTCTCCTTCCCTGCTGAAAACACACTGGCCACTTTCTGAGACCCATCTCACACTGTCATCGGCACAGACCACTCTATACTCGATGGTGTACGGATTCCCCGATCTGACACTTTCATCGACAGTCATAAAGACTCTCTCACGATCGTCAGGATGGATAATGCTGTTATACGATCGAACCCTGTTATTCAGAAAGTCATCTTCGGGATATCCTGTAATCATTTGGATCTGTTTGCTGATGAACTCCATGGTCCGATCAGGATCGTTCGCACACATAAATATCGCCCCAGGGACGTTATAGACAAGTGTCCTGAAGAGCTCCTCGCTTTCTCTCAATGCTTCTTCTGCGTGCTTTCGATCTGTAATATCTGTATGAGTTCCAACAATCCTCAAGGGTTCTCCTTCATCTGTCCAGCTAACTACTTTGCCCCTTGCAAGTATCCATTTGTAGCTGCCATCTTTGCAGCGCAGACGGTGTTCGTTCTGGTACGACACTGTCTCTCCTGTCAAGCATTTCTCCACTTCTCCCAGGACTTTATCTCTATCCTCAGGATGAATGAGTGCTTTCCATTCATCATGCTCCTCCTTGATTTCTGTCTCTCTATAACCAAGCATTTCTTTCCAACGACGCGAATAGTAGATTTTTCCTGTCTGTACGTCCAGATCCCACACGCCATCGCCCGCACCTTCAAGGGCGAACTTCCACCGTGCTTCGCTTTCTTTCAATGCTTCCTGGGCTTCACGCAACTCGCTGATATCCACATGAACACCTACAGCTCTCAGCGCTTTGCCATCTTCGCCTCTTGACACCACCCTACCCCAGTTGAGAATCCATTTGTATTCTCCCGACTTGCATCTCAACCTGTGGGCAAACTTGAAATCGTCCGTTTTACCAATCACATAGTCTTCCGTGGCTCTTTCAACCATCTCAAGGTCATCAGGATGAACCAGATTCTTCCATCCGCCAACAGCGTTTTCGATTTCTTCTGGTTCGTACCCAAGCATTTCTGCCCATTTCCCGGTACGCACAACTCGACCTGTTCTGAAGTCATGGTCCCAAATTCCAAGTTGCGCCCCTTCATACGCCAGCTGGAGCCGGATGCTACTTGCCTTGAGTTCTTCTTCTATTCTCTTTTGCTCCGTGATATCTGTTGCTATCTCAATTCTAACCAGTCGCCCATCTGTCCAGCGGAACGTACTGTCATGAAGCTTATACCATCTTCCGTTTCTGGTGCACTTGAACTCCCACTTGTAAACCCCCGTTGGCTGTCCTTTCTCATCCAATAACCTGTCGTTTGTACAGAAAGAACATGGGCCATCCTGTCCCTGTTGCAGAGACTTCCAGCACGTTTGTCCGACTATGTCACCAAAGAGATCTTGCCCATACTTGTTAATAAAAAGCACCTCATAGGTTTCCATGTCAGCAACATATATGAAAGCATCTATACTGTCCATTACAGCAAGCAGCTTCTTGTACGAATCTTTGGTTGCCTGTTCAACATTCTTTCTCAGAGAAATGTCATTGACCAAAGCGAGTATGAAGTCTTCTCCAGCGAACGACACTTTCTGCGCTCTCACTTCGACTGGCATGGTGGAACCATCTTTCTTCTTGTGCTCGGTATCCAGAACGTGTGATTCTCCGACTGACCAGCCCTGCCACTGGTACCTTATCGTGTCTTCACTAGTTTTGTTTGCATGCAGATCAAATACATTCATCGAAAGCAGTTCTTCTTTCGTGAAACCGGTTTCGTCTTCTGCTGCTCTGTTTACCTCCACCAGACGGCCTTCAAGGTCATGCAGGAAGAGCATTTCAGTAGATTGTTCTGCCAGCGCACGGTATTTCTCCTCGCTCGATCTCAAAGACTCGTGAAACTGCCTTTCCCTTTCAAGGTTGTTCAGCCAGTGCTGGATCTCTCGCTCACTCTTCTTGTGGTTGAAGTATTCTTCGGGTTCAATATAGTAGAAGTTCCGATATACATGACTGCCCCTGATAAGCTGCGGATGTGTCAGTACGACGCCTTTAATTATCTCGGGGTCGAATTTCCAGCGGTCATATTGGCAGATGGCAACGCAAGGATAATAGGGGAAGAAGTCCCTGTTAAGCTTTGCTTCGTATTCGAGCAGCCTTTCAGCACCCGTGTATTCACGCAGCGCCCAGGTCATTTCACTAGTTACGCGAAGAGCACAGTATCCTTGTTTAAGAGCATTTTCCGTCTCAGAGATTAGCAATTCAATCATCAGATCGGGGTCAAAGAAGCCTTCCTTCGTGTAGGTATCTCTTTCGTGAAGAATTGAGAACTGTCCGCTTCTCTCGTATTCAGACAGGTCAACACCAGCATCCAAGAACGTGGTTCTGATCCTGCTGAAGGTGTTAGTATCAACAATATACATGCATTTCTGCGACTGCTCAAGACCCAAACGCATAAATGGCACAACAGCTTCTGCCCATTCTTCTTCACTCTCGTAAATGAGGCAAAGATGGTCATGAGGTTTCAAAAAAGCCAGTAGCTCTTCCAGGTTGGGAGATGATTGCCCACTCTGATCGATATTATCCATGGAACCTCCACTTCAAACAAATCAGAATATGAGACATGGATACTCACAGATATCTCCTGTATCGCTTTGGCTCTATATCAGAAAAGTCTACGAGATCTATCGATTCAGACGAACGTACCTGTTGATTACAATCTTGGAGAGCCGCCTACCAGAGCTTAGAAGAGCATAGATATACCTTTACATCAACAACCCGATTAAAACAGTATAACATATCACTTCGCATACACAGGTCTTTGCGCTATAACAAAAG
>DLVL01000046.1:4495-4888 GCA_003444085.1 Kosmotogaceae bacterium
CTGATGCGATCAAGGTGCGGAAGAGTTGTTCTGCAATAAAGTGATCGTCTGCATACAAAGGCCCCACCTTGTATCCTTTACGACATCTGCGCATCACTGAATACCCTCTGACCTGGTTATTATCTAACCAGCACAGGCTTGTTCCGCCGGGCTGCTTTATCCAGCGCTTCAGGAACTGTTCCCTCTTTGCCGGAAAGAAATCAACATCATACTCAAGAACTCGCTGCAATAGATCATCACTGATTGGAAGAACTTCCGGATAGTGCATCTCTGCCACTGAATCCGGTATTACAGGCAACTCGAATCTGATATTCCTGTGAGCAAGTTTGAAACCAGATCTTGCATAGTTCTTCTGTTGTTCAATAACACCATCCAGTCCAATGCTTCGACCTT
>DLVL01000098.1 GCA_003444085.1 Kosmotogaceae bacterium
ATTTCAGTTAAAGAGGTAAGCCTTTTTTCCAGACAGTTATCTACAATGGTTTCCGCAGGAGTCCGTATCCGTGATGCGGTGCAGGTCCTTTCAGTTCAGCCGGTCTTCTCCAGACGATTCAGAAAGGTCTTAACAGAAGTTGTTCTTCTCATCGAGGGCGGAATGTCCTTTTCTGAAGCGATGGAGCATACAAGGGTGTTTGATTCCCTGTTCATAAATCTTGTAAAGGCAGGAGAAGCTGGAGGAGTTTTGGATGAAGCGCTTCTGAGAGTTGCGGACTTTTATGAGTCTATGGTCGATCTTCAGCAACAGGTCAAATCTGCGATGGCCTATCCTCTATTCATGATGGTCTTTGCTGTAATGATCGTGATGGTCATTTCCCTGTTCATTCTTCCAAATCTTATCTCGGCTTTTGGTAGCGATGCGCCGATGACAGGGGTAATGGGGTTACTTCTCTCAATGAACGAGCTGCTAATGAATCACTGGCTTCCGATAGTGATCGGAGTTGTTTTTGCCCTTGTCGGTGGTAAGATCTTTCTGAAGACGAAATACGGGAGAATGGTGAAAGATGTCTTTGCATCAATAATACCGCCGGTGAAACGGCTCAGGACCATGACTGCTGTAGAGAGGTTCACGCGGACTCTGGCAGTTCTGGTATCGAGTGGTGTTGACATACCAACTGCCCTGAATCTGTCAAGTGAAGTCTCCGAAAGCAATAGCATTGTCAATGCCATAGTCAGAGCAATTGAAGAAATCAGGGCTGGAGAGACAATTCACGGAGCTTTGCAGAAACAGGGCGTCTTTCCTCCCATAGTCATAAGCATGGTTGAGACGGGAGAAGAAACCGGGAAACTCGATACCGTTATGTTCAAGGTAGCTGATTTCTACAGAAATCAGGTTCAGGCCGCTCTGAAGCAGTTGATATCGCTTGTTGAGCCAATGATGATTCTTTTCATAGGAGGATTTGTTGCTTTCCTGGCGTACACGATGTACAGCTCGATATTTGCTTTACAGCAAACGATAGGATAGCATGACGCTCTTAGAAGTGCTTTGTTGTATTGCTCTGACGATTGTTATAATGTCCCTTGCTGTTGTCAATGTTCCCAAGATTCTTAGTAGCAGGGATGTACTTTACGGCAAATCTGAATTGGACAGCTTTCTGGAAAGTGCGAGAATGGAGGCGATATCAGGTTCAAGAAAGGTGTTGGTCTATTACAGGGCAACTGATAGAGTCTTTTTTACCTCGACAGGAAAGACATTTTGGGACTCAAATGTGATTTCAGAAGGTGATTTTCGCATTTCTTATAACCAGAACGGGGCTGTGGCGATTCTGAGTGGATCGACAACATTAACTTATAGAGATGGTTCCAGACTAACTATTTCCCCGGTAACTGGTAGAGTTTCTTATTAGAGGGGGTTCAGGATGTTCAACCCGGCGATCACGACACTGAGCACCAGCAAGAGCTATACAGAGATCACGAGATTCCTGTTAAGAGGGAGGAACCTGCACCTTACGTTCAGAGTCCTGGAGTTTGGGCACGACTCATTGAAGAGATCTGCCGAGATCTTTTTCGAACACAACTTTCTTCCCGTTGACGAGATATTTGTAACAGCTGTTCATCCATCCAACGCGATATTCCAACATATTGAAATACCAAGAGTTAAGAACAGAAAGAACCTGATGGATGTCGCCGGGTTCAAAGCTGCTTCTCAGTTTACTCTTCCTCCCAATGAGGTTTACATGGACTGTCTGAATTCCTTCAAAGCGATCAAAGAAGGATTGGTTCCTTCCTTCGTAATACTCAAAACAAGGTTTGTAAACGAGTTTGTGAACACCCTCAGAAGCCTGGGTTTTCCTGAGCCTGACAGGATAAGTCTTCGCCCACTACCCATCATTAGTCTCGCAGTCGACGGACTCGTCTCATCGGGGAACTTCCTCTTCTTTGCTGTGGATATGGACTTCAGTTTCCTTGCGGCAATGAAGAATGGAGAAATGGTCGGATTGACTTACATTGATGAGGGGTTCTTGTCTTTGCTTGATGGACAGAGCCTGTTAGAAGAAGCCGAACTCCTGAAACTCAAAATGAGTTTTCTGGGAGGTAGTCATTTGCACTATGAAAGCTATGAAAGCGACTTTTCGACGACCCTGCAAGGATTGATGGGATATAAGATAGGCATGTACCTCAGCAATATGATTTCGAGTTCTCCGAACACTGAACAGACTGATGACAAGGAGTTCAATCATTTCTTTGTATCCGGGCAATCAAGTTTTTCGACACGGATATATTCGCAGGTTCTCAGATCCATCCTTGGTGGAGAAAGTACTGTGGAACCTCTCCCCCTGAAAACAGGGGAGATTATGGAGATATCCTACACTACTGCAGGTCTGGCATTTGAAGGCGGTGAAGTTGTTGGTAAGCGTAAACTTGTATACAAGGAAGAAGCGTAAGAACAAGCTCGAGACTTTCCTTCTTCTGGTCATTCTCGTTGTAACGGTGGTGCTGGCAGTGAGAATGATGGCAACTGCTGCCTTCAGCACGAGGCACCTTCAACTAGTGCGCGCAAGAAGTTACATCTTTGAGCATACTGGACTTGCACTCACAGGCGTTATTGAAAGAGATACAGAAGTGATCCGGGAAAAGCACAACCAGCTCGTTCAGGAACGGAGAAGATTGACATCTCAGATAACTGACATTAGAGCATTCTTGCAGCAGAAAGAAGAAGCTTTCAGATTCTTTGAAATCGCTTGCCTGCATCTGGAAAAGCACGGTGAGCTGGCACTGAAGGAGATAGTGACAAGAATGGATTACTCCCAGGGGAGTGGAAGTGTCCTCTACTATCTCGTGCTGGACGGCTCAGTAGAACCTGAAAGGGTGCTGGGTGTGATTCCTGAAACCGAAGCTTATGTGAAGCTTCAGGAGACAAAGCTCTCTTTCTTTACAGAGAATCTGGAAGTACGACATATAGAAATGGAGATTGATAAGAATGCCGGACAGTGACGCCTTGCCAAGAGATGAGCATGCTGTGAACGTGGGTGAGAATCAGGTGGCGAACGTTTTCGTCTCGAAGAGATTCTCGGCGAAGATGAGCTCGAGAAGGAGAGCCCTCAAAACAAAAGGGGTAAAATCACTGATTGCCGGCATTGTCTTGGTTCTGCTTATCGCAGTCGGTTTTGGAGGTTTCATAGGGCTTTATGTATGGCAAAGCGGTCAATCTCTAGTCGAAATGGCAGAAGAAACAGAAAAACTGGCAGATGTCTTTTTTGAGACGCAACGTCTCACGAAAGTAAGGAATGACGCTTTAAGAGACATTCGAGATAACAGCAGAATTGAGGAGATCGAGGAGTACTTCGGAATCAGCAGGGCGAAACACGAGCACAATAATCTTCGAGTTTCCGAGCCAGCAGAAGAGTTTCTGAGGCTTCTGAATCTGATCATAAGTGAACCGGCTGTTGTCATAAGAAGACTCAACCTGAATTCCAGTCTTTCATTTCCTGTCTTTCCGAGAACTGCCATGCAGCCGGTTATAAGACTGAATGCGACTCTTGACATTTCAATTGCGAGAGTATTCTGAGTGGGCGTGATCTGATGGCAAAATACTTCGTGTTGTTTGTTCTGGTTATGGGGGCGTTTGTTGCCATGCTAATCGTATATATGATTATGCTCGGACCAGTTCAGATAGCAGACCTGTCTGCTCAGAGTGCGATGAGAATAGAGGCCATCGATACTTCCGTTGTTCACAAGAGTGTCGCCCTGGCGAACCGATTTGAGCCGTTTCTTGCAAGTCCAGCTGAGATGATAGCTTCTATGCTTGCTGTTGGTGAAGAAGCAAACGACATTGTCTATCGAGGATATTTAAGAATGAATAGCATAGATTTTGCTGTCGTTGAGATAATGGGCAATAGGTACATTGTTAGAGTCGGTGATGAAGTTGCTGGTTATGTGATTTACGGAATAACTGATCTTGCTGTACTTCTGAATGAAAAAGAGACCAACACATTTGCTGTGGTGAGACAGTACGCCGCAAGTAATTAAGACAATGCTCTTGGGGGGATACACATGAGACGACTTGGAGTTATATTACTGCTCATTATGGTTACTTCCGTACTTTCGATATCAGCCTCGCTGGTGTCAATTTCACCTGTTCTTGAGGAAAGATCTGTGGCAATCACCGTCACTTTTAGTGAAGAAATCGATCAGGAGATCGTTCTCAAACCAAATCCGTCCAGGACCGTTTTCTCGCTAACACTTGACGGTGTTACAGGCAAGAGCATGGATCTGCCGCTGAGACTTGGCCCTGTTGAGGGTCTCTGGACTCGTGATCTTGGAGATCGATTCTTTATTAGCTTTGCGTTGCTGATTCCTGCAACCGAATCTCCGAAGATAACAATTGAGTCAAACCATTTGATAATCGATATCCCCCGTGCTGCCCCAGACGTGGATATTGACAGCTTCAGAATGTATGGAGCTACGCTTGAGCAGGCGATCTCTTTCATCTTTGGTTCTGAAATACTTGACAGATCATATGTCGTATCCCCTTCTGTCAGGAATATCCAGGTTATTGTTGGCTTTACAACGGCTCTGGCCGAAGATGTTCTGCGTAATATACTTATCTCACTTGGTGATAAAGTCGCATATGCATACCTGACAGACGGCACTTTCTATCTCGGAACGCAAGAGGAAGTTAGAAGTATTGTAAACAGCTTCTGGAGGACTTACATTGGTGTAGACATATTTGATGGCGATGATGATAGAAAACAACAGCTTGAGAGAATTCGAAAAGAGATTCCTGCAGAGAGCTTCGTTGAGTATCTCCCTAATGAATCAGTTATTCTGGCATTCGGAGACCTGAGCACTCATATGATTATCTCCTCTCTCTTATCAATGCAAACCGGTTCAATTGAGTTCGATGTGCCTGGTGAACTTGTTGA
The DNA here is from genome assembly GCA_003444085.1 of Kosmotogaceae bacterium. Classification (GTDB taxonomy): domain Bacteria; phylum Thermotogota; class Thermotogae; order Petrotogales; family Kosmotogaceae; genus UBA9910. The sequence goes on from DLVL01000098.1 coordinate 4,931, forward strand.
AAGCTTTCCAGAAATTCTCTCAGACTTTTTGAGACTTGCTGAAGAAGTGAATCGAATATTATGTGGTGGATCTGTTACCCTGGATATCTTGCCACAATTCAACAGAATAGTTCTTACTGGAGAAGAGAAGAGCCTCAGCATACTGAGTGATTATCTTGAGCAATATGCTGATGTGATGCTATCAGATGTAGATCGAACGAAGCTTGTTGTAAGAGAGTTTCTTCTGCCAGACAATCACAGGGTACTTGAAGAAGTACTTGCTGTTACCGGGACAGAAGTCACGTCTGTTGCTGATTTGATTAAGGGGCTTCTTAACATCTACACGCAAGAAGAAGTGATTGAAGTAGATCGAAGTCTGGAGAGCTTTGGCAAACTCCTCTTCAGAATTCCGGCAGTGCTTGAGAGCACACTGACAAGCCTTCAGAGAGATATCACAGAGTTGAGTGCTCGAGTATCCTATGCTCTGCTGAAGTCCGCGATCGTTCTGGAAGAGGCACTTATACATGAGATAGAAGTTGTCACCGGAACGAAAATTGATTTTGTTGGCGAACGGAATGGTTATATGGTGAAGGGCGAGAGTGACAGAATAGCGATGGCAGAAACACTTCTCGAAAGATTCACAGGGATTCCTTTGTCAGAATTGTCTTCAGAGTTCATTGAACTCAAGAATGAAGCAAGAACTGAAAGTGTTGCAGGTTTTCTTACCAGTTTTTTTGAGTCAAAAGGGCTTACTGCAAAGGAATTTCGGGTTGATGTGGTTTCGGACAAACTGGTTCATATCGTAGCTCCTCACGAGATAATTGCCGAGGCTCTGGAGAGTCTCTACACATATGAGTCACATTTCTTACTGGACAGGGTGGAAAGGATTATTGAGATCCCCAACGAGTTCTATAGTGCAGGTATCGAGAAAATTCTTGCCGAGCTATATTCTGATACGCTAGACCACACTTTCATTCCAGAATTGGGGCTTCTGATTATTCAGGCTCCCCAGAGTACGACAGACTCTGTTGAGGCACTTATAGAGAATCTTACTCCCAGAATAAGTGACAGGGTCAGCCTGGAGAGGCAGCTCGAAGAAGAGACACGGATTTCAAGATTCTCTGCACGAGTACCTGGATGGACAGACGAGGAGTTCAGATCGTACTTCGAGACATTCCTTGGGATTAATAACTATGAAAAGATAACCATTTCTTCTGGTCCTTCAGGTTACATGATTGTGGGAGATTCTGTAATAGTGCAGATTGTTCTCGATGAAGTAGAACGAGTAACACAGATCACTGAACCCTACTACGCACTGCTACAGGATGTACCTCCTGTGCAGGAACTGAAGGTGCTTCTGGAACGAATGGGTATCAGTGTTACGCTACTTCCTGTGGGAGATCAGTTCATGGTGATCGGTTCCCGGGAAGAAGTGTCAAGGACGGATGAAATAGTAAACCAGATTATCAGACGCAGAGCAACTCAGATATCGTCAGAGGAGATTGAAGAAGAGCTTGTACTCTCATACCAATTCGTTGATATTCTGCCAGAGACAATAGATGCCTACTCAGAAATCCTTGAAAGACTTGAGATAAGTGTAGACCTGGTGGTTTCCCCATCAGGTGTGCTGATCATCGGCTCCGAAAAACTTGTTGAAGATGCCGCGGAGTTGCTCCACTCTATATCTCGAAGACAGCAACCTGATGATGCGAGAGCTGACGGCAGATCCTACACGATACTTGAGATGCATCCGGGTCTTGACGGCCAGATTTTGAGAGAACTCTCCCAGAGTTTCATGTACAACGTTCATATTATACCGATCGCAGAAGCATTAGTTGTTACTGGTATTGAAGAAGATGTAGAGTCCTTCGAGTCGATCTATGCTCAACTCACGACAGAAAAACCCGAGGAGTTTATGCTGGTGGATCGAACCGTCACCCTGGAGGAGTTGTCAGGCATTGTTGAAACTCTCGGACTTGACGTTAGGTACCTGCAACTCAGGGAAAAGCATCTTCTACATGGAAATGTCAGTCATGTTGATTTACTCAAAGATCTCTTACAAGATCTGGCACACGATGAAGTCTCTGCTGAAGCCGATAGACTCATAAAAGTACTGCCAGACATAAT
>DLVL01000049.1:0-3043 GCA_003444085.1 Kosmotogaceae bacterium
TACGTAAGCGCCCTCACGCAGATGAACCTGGATGACATGAACCGCATCCCGACGACCGATGTCAGACTGTTACGTCGAATCGTTCGCGATTACAGGTTCCGCGGCTACTCGGCACTGTCCACTATGCGCATGTGGCCAAACGTGAGAAAAGGTGAGGAGAAGTACATCTTCCCGTTCCAGGAAGAAGCTGATGCGATGTTCAACTCAGAACTGGTTTATGAACTCGCCACACTGAAGATCTTTGCCGAACCCCTTCTGGTTCAGATAGACGATTCAGTTCCTGAATTCAGCGAAGCAAAAAGGTTGCTCAGGTTCATCGATTATGCTTTGCCAATAACGACTATCGAGGAAATACCACGCACCTCAATCATCAGAGAATTCATCGGCGGTAGTTCCTTCGCATAAAATGGAGGAGGGTAGTCGTGCCAGAGCAGATTGAGAAGAAAGCCGTAATAAACAGGCTCAAAAGAATAGAAGGCCAGGTCAGGGGCCTTCAACAGATGATTGAACAGGAACGTTCATGTGAGGAAGTCATGACGCAGGTATCCGCAGTTGTTTCAGCCCTTCAACGTGTTTCTGAGCTGGTTGCCAGGAGGTACGCATATCGCTGTATTTCTGAAGTGACCGAGAGCGGCAAGACAGATGCGATCGACGCCCTGATAGAGAACATAATCAAACTTGGAGGTTCGAAGTGACGATCGCAGAAGGAGACATGGTTCTGATCGCATTGCCTGATGGAACAGATTTCATTGTCCAGGCAACAAATGACGGCTATGTCTCGACACATATGGGAAACATACTCTTTGCCGAGCTAATCGGGAAAGAATTCGGTTCTTTCATAGACGTGGGGCGCCGAAAAGCCTACCTCTTCACTCCGGGTATCGTCGATCATGTCTTTGCCCTGCAACGAAAGACCCAGGTAGTCTATCCCAAGGACATGGGCTACATTCTGCTAATGCTTGATGCAAAAAGCGGTGACAGGATCATCGAATGTGGTACGGGAAGTGGCGCCATGACACTGGCCCTTGCAAGAAGCGTTGGAAAGACCGGAAAAGTCTACTCCTACGAAAAGAACGCCAGGTTTCTCAAGAACGCAGAAGAAAATGTCAGATTGCTCGGTCTCCATGATTGCGTTGTATTCAAGAACAGTGACATTGAAGATGGCATAGAAGAGAGCAATGCTGATGCATTCTTTCTGGATGTTCCTGATCCACTGCCCGTTCTACCGGGTATGATAAGCACCCTCAGGGGAGGGGGAAGGTTTTGTATCATCTGTCCAACGGCGAACCAGGTCCAGGACGTACTTAAAGAACTGAGAAAAGAACCGTGCACAAGAATCAATGTCTGGGAGACATTTGTCCGCGAGATGAAAACGAATCCTGATCGTTTCAGACCCGAAGACAAAATGGTCGGTCATACTACCTATCTTGTCTTTGGCACGCGGACCATCTGGAAGGAGAGTTGACTATGAGAAAGAACCGCGTGATCAAACTGATTGCAATCGTATTTCTTCTGACTTCTGCAGTACTCTTTAGCGCTTTCAAGACGCTTTCTTATGACGAAATAGTATCCAGTTTCGATCCGGTCTTTGAGGTACTGACACACATAAGCAGGTCTTACTACAGCATCGACGATGTCGCAGTTGACAAACTCCTCGATGAGACCCTCAAAGGTCTTATGAAAGGACTCGATGATCCGTATGCGTGGTACTTCGATAAGATCCAGTCGCGCGAAATCGACCTTGATACAGAGTCCAAATACGGTGGAATAGGGGCGACAGTTCAGTACAACGCTGAGTACGATTGCCTGCTTGTAGTGGCACCCATGGCAGGAAGCCCTGCTGAAGAAGTTGGCCTGCTTTCGGGAGACCTGATAATTGAGATCGATGGACATCTGGTTTCGGAGACCGGGTATTACGAGTCTGTAGAACTGCTGCGGGGAGTCCCGGGAACGGATGTTGAGATCAAGGTCATGAGAGAAGGAGAAGAGGACTACCTTTTCTTTACGATAACGCGGAGAGAGATAGAAATAAAGACGGTGAAGTACGGCAGCTTCAATCATGAAGGCGTGGAAATCGGATACGTTCAGATCACCACGTTCAGCCGCCCAACACACCAGGAATTCCTCGAAGCTCTCACGATTCTTCAGGATACCGAGGCACTGGTCATCGACCTGCGCAACAACACTGGTGGACTGCTTTCAAGTGCGCTGAACATCTCGAACATGCTTGTTCCTCGCGGGAGCGTCGTGGTTACCATACGTGACCGGGACGGAAGAGAAGAAATCTACAGATCAAGGGGAAGTCTCATGTCCTCATGGCTTGAAGACAAACCTATTGTTCTGCTGGTCAACGAGGGTAGTGCTTCCGCATCAGAGATTCTTGCTGGTGCCCTCAGAGACAACGGTGTTGCAAAGATCGTTGGTGAGACAACTTTTGGGAAAGCAACTGTCCAGAGTGTCTACGAGCTCTCAAATGGCGGTGAGATCTGGTTGCCATCTGCTCGCTATTTCACACCCAGCGGCACAGACATTCACCTGAAGGGGATTGTTCCTGATATTACAGTTGAAGCAACAGACGTTGCCGTGGCTGAGTCAAGAGAGATTACCCTGGCCGAGGCGAGAATAGATATCGAAGGAGATCTACAGCTGAAGACTGCTATTGAACTCATCATAGAGGGTATCTGGTAATACAGGCTTGAATGGAACAGTTCTTTGATACTCTGTTTAAGCCTTCCAGGGCTGTAAAACAAGCTGATGCATATGCACTCTTTGTTTCACCGCTTATATGGCTGGTTACACTGCCCTGGTTGCTAAGATTCTCCTACGAGCTTTCAGCCATAGGTATAAGAATCTCTTCAGTTAGACTGGCCATAGTTGTTCTGGTTATCATCTGGTCGTACGTGTTTTCTGTGGGGAGTCTTTATCGTCTCCTCTTCAGAGGAACTGAGACGATGCAGTTCTCAGTGGTGCTTTCATTCTTGCCTTATGTGTTCAGTGTCTTCTCTTTGCTGGCGGGAGATTATGCTATTCTAGTCTTAATCCT
>DLVL01000049.1:3305-7854 GCA_003444085.1 Kosmotogaceae bacterium
ATGAAGAAATTCAGCGAGACTGTTGTACGACTGAGGTTACCGATCATCTCTTTCTTTGTGATAATGGGGATTCTGGGCGCTTACCTGTCGACCAGACTTGTTATCGACTCAGATTGGCTCAAGATCTTACCTGATGAAGATCCCATAGTTGTTGAGAATCAGGCGTTCATCGATCAGGCGACTTCCCAGGATACCACTTATCTTGTTCTGAAGACTCTTCCGGGAGACGAGAATCCCCAGCAGAGTCTCAGGAGTGCAGCGGCTGCGATATATGCAAGTGTGGCTGAGATTCCCCACGTCACAGGACTGGTCAGATTCGATGTGCTTTCAGATCTTGGTTCTCTGGGTCTATTGATGATCAATCCTTCTCAGTTTTCAGAGCTGGCTCCTTCGGAGCAGGATATGACCAGGGATCTTCAGCGACTGATCAACCACGACTTCTCCGCGATAAACAGTCTAGGAATGACCGCGTACAGGTTCATCGGATTGAGAGACATAATCGGTGATACTTCAGAAGAGGATGCTTTCCTTAACTACACGAGAGAACCACCACACCCTCCCGAAGGAGAACCCATGTTACTGGTAATGGGAATGAGTATGAGTGGTTCATCATCAGAGCTTGACTACGTCGCAAGAGCCATTCCCGAGTTGAGACAGTGGCTCACAGAAAAGCTTCAGCCTTTCAACGTAACCTTTGCTATGGCAGGTAACCACATGGGAGCCTATGAATCTCACAAACAGGCCAACAGGGACTTTCTTCTTACGTCGATTCTTTCACTCACCGGGATAGCGCTCATATTCTTTGCTGCGTATTCCAGTGCCATAATCACGTTTTTCATATTTGCATCACTTGCGATATCGATGTTCATAACACTCGGACTCGCATATATTCTCTTTGGCTCACTGAATATCGTAACCACTTTCGTAAACGCCATAACCCTTGGTCTGGGTATAGACTACGGCATCCATATGATCACAAGACTATCAGACGAGGCCAGAAAGGAAAGCAGAGCGTCCAGGGTGCTTTTCAACACATATTCCAGGATAACAAGGCCACTCCTGGCAAGCATGTCGACTACCCTGATAGTGTTCTGTATAGTTGCAGCCATTAATGCCCCCGCGATCAGGGAACTGGGTATCCTGACGGCTATCGGAATAGTAGTCTTCTTCAGCACCATGTATGTTTTTCTGCCGGCACTGTCGCTTCCAACAATTTCTAAGAAAGCTTCCGGAGCGAAGATCCACTCTCTCGACAGATTCTTCTACAGGTTCACAAGGTCCGAGCAGAATAGAGGCCCTGCTTACGCCGCCATCGTTGTTGGCGTGCTTGTCATTCTTTTCTACCTGGGTTATGTGAACCTGACCAAATTCACTTATACGCCAGAAGGATTGATGTCTTATGATTCCGAATCACTTAGCACGGCCAGAGAGCTCGAACTGGCATTTGGAGGCAGCATAATCAATACTGTACCGTTTGTGCTCAGTGATCTTGACGAACTTCGTGCTTTCAAGGAGGAGTTCGCAGTTAATCCATACGTAAAGACGACTTTGTCCGTGCTGGATCTTCTTGAAGGCGGCGAGCTCGATAACCTTGAGCAGTTCGGTAGCCTCATGGCTGAGGCTGGTAAGATAAGAGCCTCACCGCTTGTGGAGGCTGTTCTGAAGAAAGCCAATTACTACGATTTCGCCATCGAGTTTCTCGACAGAGCGGAGAAGATTGAGAACAGTGAACAGCTGATGGAGCTGATTGTTGAGGTGCTTCCCGAGACATTGAGGGAGCAGTTCATATACGAGAATCATCTGGGAGAACAGTTCTTTGTCCTTTCAGTTGAACCCACTGCGAATATCTTTCAGAACAACCTTCTTAAACTGCTGTTTGACGATATAGGCGACAAGAGCGAAAGCGCAGGTGGTTATCCAAGAGTCTTCTACCACATCATGGACGTCATAAGAAAGAGCGCTGTTCCGATTTCGCTTGTGGCTATTGCTGCGATTTTCGTTGTTGTGCTGATCGAAAGAAAGAGTGTCTTTGACAGCCTGAAGGTTGCCATACTCATAGGCGTGATACTCTTTGCCATGTTTGGAATGATGGAGATCATGGGCATAGAAACATCTTTCATAACGGTCGTTTCTGCTCCACTGATAATCGGGATAGGTGTAGATAGTCTAGTTCATATGGTACATGGATCTGAGAAGAAGAATCCGATGGAAGCCGCCAGGACTCTGAAGTCGGTTTCCATGTCTTCAGTAACCACAATGTTTGCATTCCTGAGTTTCGTATTTGCTCAGGGCAGACTCCTCAGGCAGTTCGGATTGGGATTGGCAGCAGGTGTGTTCATTTCGCTCGTTGTTGCAAGTATTCTTGTTCCTGTGCTACCATGGAGTGAAAAAAGAAAGGACGGAGGTTAACCATGCCAGTGCACTTTCTATCTGCGTATTTGATTGCCAACCATGCTTTTGTGAACAACGCAAAACTCAGGACTTACGATGAAAGGAAACTAATAAGGCATTTCATATGGGTCGCGCTGGTCTTCCTTGCCCTGACCTTTGATGTTTTGCTTGCCAGCGCTGGCGGCATTGCGATACTTGGGCTTGCAGTCGTGCTGAATTTCGGTTTGAGATTCCTCGACAAGAAGATCCCAAACTTCATAGTCGAATTGTTGGCAGTTGTTGTCTTTGTATCCCTTTCGGCAATCACCTATGCACGTTTTGAGATCTCTTACATAACTCCCGTATTCTCGTGGTACCTCTGCGGAATGCTCGTTGTCACTGTTGGTGTTACTTACTTCTTCAGGAGGACCATAATCAGCAAACTATCGGCCGACTCCATCGGCATCACCGAACGACTTGTCATCTTCATTTTCCTTTTTGCCGGACATTATGAATGGGTGGCTATCACTGTACTTGGCGGAGTTCTGTACAGGCTGGTATTCTCGAAAGATTCCAAGACTGAGTGGATAGCAAGTCCAGTCGCTGGTGTTCTTGTATCGGTGCTATGGTTGGTGATTATGAGAGGGCTGTTCTGATTGTTGTATGCTGTAGGAGATATACACGGCTGCCTTGGTGCGCTCAAGGGGCTAATAGACAAACTCCCCCTTGATGATGAGGACAAGATCGTATTCATTGGGGATTACATTGACAGGGGCCTGGAGTCTCGAGGCGTGGTCGATTTTCTCATAGCGCTTTCTTCAAACCACAACTGCATTTTTCTCAGAGGGAACCATGAACAGATGCTTCTCGACCACGTTGCCAAACGAGATGACGGAAAGATCTGGGCCTTCAACGGCATGCGACAGACCGTAGTCAGTTACGGAGGACTCGGCAACCTTCCCGGTTACCATATGGATTTCTTCAATGAGACAAGGTATGTATATGAGTACGACAGGTGGGTCTTTGTCCATGCGGGGGTAAGACCAGGAGTCAGCCTGAAAGACCAGGATATTACTGATCTGATCTGGATTCGTGAGGAATTCGTATACTCTCCTGAGCCTTTGAAGAGCAAAACCGTTGTCTTTGGGCATACGCCCTTTCTTTCTGGTCCTCTGATTCATGACAGCAAAATCGGTATAGACACAGGGTGTGTCTACGGAGGCGCTCTTACAGCAATCCGGATGGACGATATGAAGATCTTTCAGCAAGACTGCAAATAATCTCAGCCAAACAGATAAGACAAGGACCGGCCAAGAGGCCGGTCCTTACAATGTAAGTGAATTAAGAATCAGGGGTAGATTCCTCTGAGTTTCGTAGCGGTTGCCACTCTTTCAATAGAAACCACGTATGCAGCCGTTCGCATGTCGGTGTCGTACTTCCTGGCTGTATTCACAACAGAGTAGAATGATTCCTTCATGATTTTCTGAAGAGCCTTTCTGATGTCTTCGAGATCCCAGAAGTACCACTGCAGCCCCTGCACCCATTCGAAATAAGAGACCACAACTCCTCCGGCGTTTGCTAGGAAGTCAGGAACAACGAAGATGTCTTTCTCAGCAATAATGTCTTCTGCTTCAGGCGTCATCGGTCCATTTGCCCCTTCAACGATTATCTTTGCTCTAACGTCTTTTGCATTGTGCTCGTCGATAGCGTTTTCAAGAGCAGCGGGAATGAGAACGTCAACATCCATAGCAAGCAGTTCGTCGTTCGTGATTTCTTCGCCCTTTGGATATCCCTTAATGAGACCCTTGTTTTCATCGCGGTAGCGAATCAGATCGTCAACATCGAACCCGTCTGGATTGTAAAGACCGCCTGAAACATCGCTTGCACCTATGATCTTACAACCCACTTCATCTTTCAGTAGCTTGGCTGCGAAAGAACCAACATTACCAAATCCCTGCACGGCAACCGTTGCATTAGCCGGATTGTCTCCCCTGTACTTCAGGGCTTCTTCTGCAGCAATTCGGACGCCTCTTCCCGTTGCCTCGGTTCTTCCAGCAGATCCCCCAACATCGAGAGGTTTACCGGTTACAACACCCAGGACTGAATGACCGATATTCATCGAGTAAGTGTCCATGTACCATGCCATAATCTGGGCGTTCGTATTGACGTCCGGTGCGGG
>DLVL01000088.1 GCA_003444085.1 Kosmotogaceae bacterium
AACAGCGAAAAAGAGCTGAATTCGAAAACTTCGCTGACTCTTTGCCAGATGACCAATGCCACTAATGGCAAATCTAACATTCTTTGCAAAACGCCTCATTCAAAACCCTGGCCGGCGAATTCTCGCCTTTCCTCTCGAATCTTATACTCTCTCTCGATCAATGAATGACCATAGTCTATTGCCTCTTCGTTCATCTTATGGTACTTCTCTCTAATGTGTTTCTTCATAGCTTCTTTCAGAGCTTCTTTTGTTACATAACCTGTTGCTTTCGCAATGATTCCCAAACCCATAAGGTTTGCAGGAAGTGGCGTTCCGAACTTCTGTTCCGCAAGTGTCGTAACCGGTTTGGTTATAATCTTCTTTGTTACCCTGAAAGCCTCTTTCGGGATACTGGTCACAAATGATGTATCAATTATTAGAACTCCGTTCATCTTCAGGAGAGGCATATGTGCCCTGATACCTGTTTGATGCATCGCATAGATAACACCAAACTGATTCGCCATAGGATAATCTATTGGCTCTGAACTGTAAAGAACATCACAAAAAGAAAGTCCGCCTCTCACCTGTGCTCCATATGACTGCGTCTGTACAACCCAGTGTCCCAGACTCACCAGAGCATCAGCAAGGATTATCCCCATTATCACATTTCCTTGCCCGCCGATTCCAGAGATTCTTATTGAACGAGGATTCCTGACGGCCATACAGTCACTCCTTATGGCTCATGGCCAGATTCTGCTTTATCAAACGACTGTACCTATCGAGGTATGTCTCTCTCTTCGTGCTAATAAACTCACCTATCACTATTTTATCTTTGAGCTCTTCGTCAGTCATCTTCTTTGCCTTTTCAATTGTTACCGAGTTGTTCTTGAAGAATTCAAGAAGCCGGGTAGCTTCGGGCATTGCATTATAACGTCCAAAATAGGTGTGGCAGTTGGTCAAGATCTCGACTACTGCGGCGCCCTTATGCTCCAGAGCCTTCTGAATAACTCTGACCATCTGATTGTAATGATATACTGTGGATCGTGCCACAAATGTCGCCCCAGAGGTGATAGCCATTTGCACAATATCGAAAGAGTCTTCAACATTCCCCTTCACAGCTGTTGATGCAATCTTTCCGAAAGGCGTTGTGGGTGAGTATTGACCGCCGGTCATACCATAAATATTGTTGTTGAAGACAATCATGGTCATATCCATATTTCTGCGACAAGCATGAACAAAGTGATTTCCGCCGATTGCAAGCATGTCTCCATCGCCGCCCATGACAATAACATTGAATTCGGGGCGAGCAAGCTTAACACCTGTTCCAAAAGCAACCGCACGACCGTGAAGAGTGTGCATTGTACTGAAGTTCAGGTAGCCTGTAACACGAGAAGAACAACCTATTCCCGAAACTATTGCCACTCTGTCTGGATCAAGACCCTCGCGATCAACCGCGTCGATAAACGCTTTCATGACCACACCGTTCCCGCAACCTGGACACCAGACATGCGGTAGTCTATCTTGCCTGAGATACTTTGCCAGTCTGGAAACCGCCATCATAAGTCCTCCTCGGTATTGTTCTCAAAAAGAATCAACTCGACTCCTGTCTTCGCGAAAAGGAATTCGGTCAGAGGATCTGGATAACCTTCAGCGTAGACTACTCTAACAATTCCTGCGTTGATAATCAGCCTTGCGCAAATGGAACACGGCTTATGCGTGATAAAGATCGTCGACCCACGAGTAGAGATCCCGAACTTGGCGGCTTGAGATACTGCATTCTGCTCAGCATGAGCAGCATAGCAGATCTCCTGGTTTTCGCCCGCCCTTATCTCCAGTGCGTCTCTAATGCAAACTATCTCATCACAATGAGGAAAGCCTGAAGGCGGCTGATTATATCCAGTTGCCAGGATACGATTCTCTTTAACTATAACAGCACCTACCTGTCGATGATGACAGGAAGACCGTCTCTTTATCAGGCGAGCCAGTCTGATGAAATAACTGTCCCAGCTCTCTCTCCCTTTCTTATCAACAGGAGTGATACTGAAATCTTTCAAGAATTCCTCTATCTGCTTCTTCATCACTTATCAAGGAGTTTTCTTAGAACAACAATATGCTTCTTCTCTTCTTCGATTATCTTCTTTACAGCAGCACGAGCATCTTCATCGTTCAGGATCTCAAGGACTTCATAGTAGAAAATCACAGACTCCTTCTCAACATCGATCGCAAAGTCAATAGCTTTGCTGACGGGAGCTGCGGAAAGGTTACCCAAGACGTCGGCTGCTTTGGGAAAAACCTTGTTTCTGCTGAAGCTTCTAATGTAATCACTTGCATCACTCCAGTTAAACAGCTCCTGTTCCTCTTCTTTGAAGCGAGCAAGAAGCTCGCTGAATGTTTCAGCATGCTGACGTTCCTGTTCAGCAAGATAACGGAAAGCTGATGCTGCATCTGGCCTGTCGCTGTCACTCGAAAGCACCGTGTAGAAATCTATCCCCTCTTCTTCAATGCTTATTGCTATATCCAGTATCTCGTGAGCTGAAAACACCGCTGATCTCCTCCTTATGTTCACTCAGACGTTGAAGCAATTGGTTCGTAAGATCAAGTCCTTCACTTGTGAAACTAACCTTTGAACCTCTAAGAGAAACATGGTCTCCAAAGACACTCTTGAGAAGACTGGCCATTTGAGCAACGAGGTCTGAGTCATCCGGCATAAGGTCTGCAAGATCAATACCAGCCGTCATTCTCAATCCCATGAAAAGCCCTTCAATCAGCTCCTGAATCGGAGAGTTCTCCGAGTAGTACTCCCTGGGGAAGACACCGCGCCCCAGCATTTCACTAAAGCTGGCAATATCCGAGATGTTTACATACCTGATGTTCTTAAAGTGCCCGCCAGCAGACGCTCCCACACCCAGATAATCTTTATTCCTCCAGTAAGCGAGATTGTGTAGACACTCAAAGCCCTTCATTTGCCATGAAGAGACTTCATATCTCGTGTAACCCATACTTCCAAGTCGATCAAGAATCAGGTCATGCATCTGATAGAGTTGCTCCGTGTTTGGCAATCCAATTCTACCATTGTAGTATTGTCTCATCAAATCGCTTTCATTGTACCTGTCAAGCACGTAGTATGACAGATGCTCGGGCAAGAGCGCTTCTATGAGAGTCAGGTTTGCTTCTACTGTCTCTGTGTTTTCACCTGGAAGTCCAAGTATGAAGTCAAGATTCAGATTGTCGAAGAGGCTACTTGCCTTTCGCAGTCTTGAATAAAGGTCAACTGGCACACTCCTCCCAACACGTCCAAGAAGGCTCTTGCTTGTGTTCTGCACTCCAACACTCAAACGGTTTACTCCAAGGGCTCTCCATGACTCAAGGCGCTCATCAACAAGCTCCTGTGGATTGCACTCGAGCGTGAACTCAACCGGAAGAAAGTCAAAGCTACGGGACACATGTTCAATAAGATCAGAAAATCCTCTGAATGGCCAGATGGAAGGTGAACCGCCGCCAATATACACGGTATTGACGGTCCCGTTGACTTCTTTTGCCCACATATCCAATTCAGTCTTGAGAAAGGTTTGATATCGACTCACACTTTCTTCATCGAAAGGAACCGTATAAAAGTCGCAGTAGCTACACTTCCTTATGCAGAAAGGGAAGTGCACATAAAGTCCAAATCTCATTGCACACTTAACCTTAAGAAGAAACTGGTAATCTTCAGTCCATCCATTCCAAGGCCGAATGAGAAAGTATTGTCTGTACCAAGCTTTGTTATCATGAACTGAGATTCTACTGTATCAAGACGAACACAGATCGCTGGTGACACAACAATCTTAAACCCGTTGAGAGATACAACCATGTTGCCGGACATGGCAATCCCCAATTTGAAGGAACGATAATTCATCCCAACGCCTATTCCATAGCCAACTTCTCCAAGACTATCCTGAGTCGAAATATCAACTGTGGCCATTGCAACTGGTCCCGCAACTCTTAGTCGGAAACTCCTCTCGAATTCATTGGCATAAAGATACGTTCCAGCATCCATGAAGCCGAATGTCGGCGAAACATATCCCAGAACATGGGCTCCCCCATTGAGATTACCAAGAGGTACCCTGAACCAGGATCTCATGTACAGCGAGTAGTCCCCGTCGCTACTCACCTCGGACTCAAAATAAGTGTGCGAAAATACAGGTGGTGTGAATATGCTGGATGAGTATTTTGCATAGAGTGAAACGCCCTTTTCTCCAAGTGACAGCCCTCCGTGAAATCTGCCTTCGCGTGTCTTGATCCGTAGAAATCCCCGGGTATACTCATCCCATGCATCTGAATACGTAATACCCAGCTGAGCATCATCTGCAGACATCCTAAGACTCAGAGAAAACCTCTCATAGAATGGCAGGGCCATTCTTGCGGTCCAGTCCAGATTATGCACTCGAAAGTCCGCCTCAAGACCAGAAGACAACCCAGAGGATAATGCCAGGAACACAATCAACAGCGACAACCATGGCCTAATCATCTTCTAGCAACCTCCTGGCCACACTGCCTGCCACTGCAGGATCAGCTCTCCCCTTTGTTCTTCTCATCACGGCACCTATGAAATAGCTGAGCACTGCCTTCTTGCCAGCGCGATACTGGTCAACCGCCTTCGGATTATCTTTCATAGCTTGACGAATTGCTGACTCTATCTCTTCCTCGTCATCAACCTGTTGCAAACCTTTCTCTTCAACAATATTCGAAGGCATTTTTCCAAGTCTCACGCACTCGGAAAAGATCTCTTTTGCAACGCTTATGGAGATCGTCCTGGAATCGAGAAGTCTCAGGAGGTCCACAATGTGATCTGGCACAAGTTCACTCTGCCCAACTGTCATGTCCCTCTCCTTAAGAATTCTTAGAAGGTCTCCAGTTAGCCAGTTGCTAACTTCCTTCGGCCTCTGCGTAACCTTTACTGTCTCTTCAAAGAAGCCTGACAATTCCTTGTCTGAAACAAGGACTACTGCATCATGTTCGGGAAGAGCGTAGTCTCTCATGAACCGATCGATTTTCTCATCAGGAAGCTCAGGAAGCATTTTCTTGACTTCCTCAAGATAACTCCCGGTTATTCTCAAAGGAGGAAGATCAGGCTCTGGGAAATATCTGTAATCGCTCTCTTCTTCTTTCTTTCTCATTGTTATTGTAGTCTTGGAAGCAAGATCCCACGTTCTGGTCTCTTTCACAACTTCTTTGCCATCTTTCATTGCTTGAGTAATCCTCTTGTATTCGTAGTCCAGCGCTTTTTCGACAAACCTGAAGGAGTTTATGTTCTTCACTTCGACTCTGTTTGAAGATTGTCCATTTCTGGTGTTGATAACCGAGATGTTCGCGTCGCATCTGAGAGCACCTTTCTCCATGTCCCCAGTGCAAACACCGATATACCTCAAGATATCCCGAATCGACTCCATAGCTAACCTGGCTTCTCGAGATGACGTGATATCTGGTTCAGTCACTATTTCTACCAGAGGGATACCACACCTGTTTAAGTCAACAAGCGTGCCTCCTTGCTTTCCAGAAGCAGATATTGAGGAAGCTCCCTCGTGAATGGTCTTGCCAGCATCCTCCTCAATGTGGATTCTGTTGATTCGTATATGACTCTTACGCCCGTTGCCAACACGAACCTCGATGAAACCATTTCTGGCCAAGGGCCTGAAGTATTGAGTGATCTGATAGCCTTTTGGAAGATCTGGATAGAAGTAATTCTTTCTGTCAAAGCAGGAGATTTCGCTGACTTGACAGTTCAGCGCTAGAGCTGACATCACTGAGAGTCTCACTGTTTCTTCGCCCAGTACAGGAATGGTCCCCGGTTGACCAGTACACACAGGGCAAATTGCTGTATTCTCTGTATCTCCGAAAGTATCTGCCGGGCAGGAACAAAACGCTTTCGTGGGAGTGCTGAGCTGAGCGTGGATTTCCAGGCCGATAACTGTTTTGAACACTATTCATCCCACCTTTCAGGAATCGGGGCAATGCCATCCTTGAGGAATGGAGAAATAGCTTCTACGGCTGCTCCTGTTGAAAGAACATCCATATCTTTCATTCTAGGACCAGTAATCTGGAACCCAACCGGCATATTGTCTGCTGGTTGGGCAGGAATTGAAATGGAAGGAAGCCCTGAGAGGTTGGCAGCAATTGTATATATGTCCATCAGATAGAATACAAGCGGATCAGTGATCTCACCAACTTTCGGGGCAATAACAGGACATGTAGGATTTACCAGGAAGTCATAGTCCCCGAACAGTGCAGAGAGCTCACTGTCAAGAATTCTCCTGACCTTAAGAGCTTTGCTGTAATAAGCATCATAATATGCAGAACTCAGAGTAAACGTTCCCAGAAGAATCCTCCTCTTGACTTCCTCGCCTAAACCCATGTCTCTGGTGATTCCGACTGAACGAAGGTAGCTGGAAGAGAGCTCGGAGAACCCGTACCTTGTTCCCTCATATCGAGCCAAATTGGAGCTGGCTTCTGCGGGAGCTATCAAATAATAGACTGCAACTACATGTTTGATAGAAGGAACTGATACTTCGTCCACGATGCCTCCTTCTTGCCTGATCCTTTCAATCATATCCATAAACGAACCATACACACGACCATCAAGCCCTTCATACTCAAGGACTTCTTTGGGAACTGCAAGCTTCTTTCCCGAGAGATCAGGTTCTAGGTTATGATCAAAGAGTTCTCTCTCGGCGCCCACAGTCGTTGCATCTTTGGGATCCCTACCCGCAATCACCCTCATAACATCCAACGCATCTTTAACAGATCTTGATAGCGGGCCAATCTGATCAAGCGATGAGGCAAAAGCGGTCAGACCATAACGTGACACCAGACCATATGAAGGCTTAAATCCCACAATTCCGCAAAGCGCTGCTGGTTGCCTTATTGACCCACCCGTATCACTGCCAAGTGCAAAAGGTATTAGTCCTGCGCTCACAGCAGCGGCACTACCCCCACTGCTGCCACCAGAAATCCTCCGCGTATCCCAGGGATTTCTGCTGGCTCCGTAGCAAGAGTTCTCAGTTGAAGAACCCATAGCGAACTCGTCCATGTTTGTCTTACCAATAAGGCAGGCCCCTGCACGCCCGAGACGATCAATAACAGTCGCGCTGTAGGGGGAATAGTATTTCTTGAGCATCCTGCTGCCACATGAAGTTCGAAAGCCTCTGGAATGAATATTGTCTTTTGCAGCAAAAGGAATCCCTTTAAGAGGTCCCTCGTGGCAATCCGTGTTCGCCTCGCGAACCTCTGTGAAAGCGTTTATTTCACCATTGAATCTGCTGATGCGTTCACGATAGAAGCTTTCAAGTGGGAGTTCAGATCTCGTTAATTCTTCAAGACTTTTCTTCAGTACGCTCTTGTCCAATCCTGATCACCTCTTCCGATCTATTGTATCACCACTGTCGGATAGAGGGCGCGTTCAACGGTTCGTCCAAATGGAATATAATGAGAAGGGAGGTGTCTTTACTGATAGAATATATCCATTTTTCAGGAATAGTTTCCCAGGAGCAGAAAGACCTGTTACAAGAGGATTTCTTCAGCTATGGCTTTAATGAATACTACATTGACGAAGACCCTGAGAATACACGTGCAACCCTGCATATATTCTTGAGTAACGCCAGTCAACTCCCGAACTGGCTTGAGAGTATCACCCTTCAGAGACAAGAAGAAGGACTTACTATCAACAACTGGATAGAAGAATGGAAGAAATCGCTTAAGCCGATTCGGTTAACTGATCGTATTACTGTTGTTCCAGTAGAACAGCCGCCCAAAATACGACAAACTGGCAGAATATATCTTATACCAGGGCTCGCTTTTGGTACCGGGAGCCACGAGAGCACACGCCTTGCCGCCAGATTACTGGAAGCGGCCGAACCTCTTGGAAAACGTGTCCTGGACATCGGCTGTGGTTCTGGTATATTATCATCAGTTGCATTTCTCCTTGGTGCAAAGAGTGTCGTTGCTCTTGACAACGATCCTCTGGCTCTTGAGAAGACTGCGGAGATTGCAGAAATCAATGAGATATGCCTTGATATCAGAAAATCAGACCTGGTCTCCTCCCTAAGAGAAGACGAAGACTTCGATTTGATAGTGGCAAACTTAAATGAAACACTCCTCTGCAGTTTGAAGGAGAGTATTATCCCACACATGGCTGAGAAAGGAAGACTCGTTATTTCTGGCATCTTGAAGAGCAACGAAGAGCTTGTCAGGAGTGCGCTCCGGCAGCTGTTCGAATTCACCGAAGTACTTGAAGAAGGTGATTGGGTATCGTCAATTCTGACAAAGAGGTTATCGAGTGGCAGATAGGTCGAAAACTTGAGAACGAATTCGAAGTCTGTGCCAAATGTCAATGGGGTTATCCGGTCAGCTTCTCAGCGCCGCCAATAGTAAGAGATCGGCCGTTTCCCACTATTCACTGGCTCTGTTGCCCTCACTTGTGCAAAGAGATCTCAAAACTGGAGGCAGAAGGTCTCATAGATGAAATGGAAGCAAGACTGTCTTCAGACGATTTGCTTTGTTCTGGTTACATCGATGCACACAAGAGTACCAACAGAGTCGTCATGGCACAACTGAAGAGGAACCAGGCGCCCCTATGGTTCTTGGGGGCTCTGGAAGGTAGAGGAATAGGTGGTATGAAGGATTTCACACATATCAAATGCTTGCACATGCACGTCGCGAATCTGTTGTGCGGTGTAGAAAATCCGATCGGCAAAATCGTCTTGGAAATGATAGAAAGCCATAATTGTTCTGATCCGGTTATTTGTTCGAGGAGTCACCCAGGATGAAGGAGAAGCTTCGCGAAAAAGCCAATCTCTTTCCACGGTCCCCGGGCGTCTATATCTTCAGAGATGACTCAGGGCAATACATTTACGTTGGCAAGGCTAATGATATACGAAAGAGAGTTCAGTCGTATTTCAGAGAATCAACATGGAAACGAAACGAAAAAGCGAGACGTATCATCGAAAAAGCTACTGAAGTAGATTTCATAGCAGTGACTACTGAGAGAGAAGCCATTCTCCTCGAAGCAAACCTGATCTTTGAGAACAAGCCCTTGATGAATGTTCTCCTTAAGGATTCAAAGACATATCCCTACATATATGTTTCCGCGGACTCTTTTCCGTATATTGCAGTAACAAGAACAAGAGACAAAGAAGGAACTTACTACGGGCCATACACAACTGCAGGTCTTATTCGAAGATTGCTTGAATTACTCCTTCGTACTTTCAAGATCAGAAGCTGCACGAAAGAACTCGACAGGATAAAAAGAGTGTGCTTTCTGAACCATTTGGGAATGTGTTCTGCTCCTTGCATAGGAAGAGTATCTCAAAAAGAGTATCTGGAACACCTGGCCCAGCTGAGCCGTTTTCTGGACGGTAATATAACAGAAATACGTCAGATGCTTGAGAACAGGATGTTTCAACTATCTGATCTCAAGCAATACGAACGTGCAAAAGAAATTCGGGACATCCTGTCTTCGATGGATCGCATCTATTCGTTTCAGGCTGTTGATAACAGCGAATCACGATCAAAAGATGTTGTCGCAATCTCCTCGGGTCTTGCAGCCCTGCTTGAGGTAAGAGGTGGTATGCTTCTTGGAAAACTGATTTACGACTTTCCTCAAGGAACTGCTGCGGATTTTGTTGCTCAGTTCTACTACGCAAAGAAGCACAGAAGGCCATCGCAGTTGATCGTCACAGGTTTGAGTGCACGTCATTTGAAGGCTCTCAAGCAGGATTTTGAATACCTTGGCGAGCCAATGTCTGACGAAGATCGAAGACTCATGAAAATCGCCTACGAGAACATCAACAATGAGCTCAAAGTAAGGCTTGCATCGTCATCAGCACTGAAGCAGTGCCAGAAAATCCTGGGTCTATCGAAGCTCCCAAAACGAATCGAAGGTGTCGATATCTCTCACACTCAGGGAATGATGACAACAGCTTCTGTAGTTGTTTATGAGAATGGAAGTCCAAAGAAGGATGAGTATCGAAGATACAGCATCAGACAGATTACTGAACCGAATGATTTCGAATCATTATCCAATGTAGTATCAAGACGATACTCAAAACATCCTTTTCCTGATTTGCTGCTTATAGATGGTGGAGAACCACAGCTCAGAGCGGTGAAGAAGAGTCTAAGTGAAATTGGTATAGAAGCAGAAGATCTCATAGGAATTGCAAAGGAAAGAGAGGAAATTGTCTTCCCGGATAACCGTAATCGACTACGACTTACTCCAGACCACCCGGTACAACGATTGCTCACTGCTGTCCGTGACGAATCACACAGATTCGCAGTGAATTACCACAGGTTTCTGCGGGAAAGACGCATCTCTCGCTCTTCAATAGACAAGGTACCGGGTGTAGGCCCAAAGACAAAACGAAACCTTATCAGAGCTTTTGGAAGTGTCGCAGGAATTAGAAGAGCCTCCAAAGAAGAGCTTATCAAGATCGTTCGAAACAGACGGGTTGTTGAAGAAATACTGAAATGGTCAAGAGAAACGGTGGGATAATCCCACCGTTTCCTTTCCGCTTACTTAACTTTCTCTTTTAGCTCCTTGCCTGGACGGAATTTAGGAACCTTACCCCCCGGTATTTGTATCGGCATTTTCGTCCTGGGGTTAACACCCTTTCGAGGCTTTCTAGACGCAACCTCAAATGTTCCAAATCCTACCAGCTTTACTTCTTCATTTCTAGCAAGACTCTCGCCGACCAATTCCACAAAACCATCCAGGATGTCAGTAGCAAGCTTCTTTGTTACATTCTTTCTTGCAGCGAGTTCGGCAATCAGTTCTTTCTTATTCACGTTATCACCCCCCTAAGCATAAACTAGTCTATGACATTATTCTATCACTTCTAGGGGGGCGAATGCAACTGATAACACTCTGAAACTCATTGCTGAATTGAGGTTGTGAACCCCTTTTTTGTAATCCTTTCCAATAATGGCTTTTAGGAAGTCTTTCGGACTTATCAATTTGGCACGAATGGCTGTAACCAATTTCTGGACTGTTTCTGGTCTGATCCATATTCGGGTTACTTGGAACCACCCTTGGACCAACGCCCTACCACGTTTCTGATAAGAATGGTTCGCTTTGAAACGGATAGCTGCAGATCGCTGAAAATCTCATAAGCTTCCCCGTAGCGGATTTCACGGGATCCACATGATCTTGCAAAGACTGGGAGTGAGAATAAGCATGTAATTCATACAAGTGTTGGAGAACTACATGTCCGTGTCTTCCCGGAACCATCTCGTCAAGGATATAATCAGGGCGCATAGAACTGCCCGCAAACCAGAATGCTATTTTTATTGAACTCAATCGCTTCTTGGAAAAACAAGACTGTCGCGCTCATCTCACTGAGGGCTGAAGACCAGATTTCCTGCGGTTCAGTATCGCCCAGAAACGAATCGTTGGTATTTCCTGTCATTGAAGTCAGTAATTAGATCATTGTTTTCTAACCGAGCATAATACTCTGATATATCATCAAGTAATACACCATGCATCCTCCTTCGAAACACTGACCCGGGTCTAACAGAGCTTCCAGCTCCGTCCGAGCACCCTCACGGCACACGGTTAACCCGCTTATGGCTGCTTCCTTCCGGACCTGACCAGATTCACGGGGTTCCGTTGCGTAAGACTCGGCCTTCAACACTTTTCACTCTGCCGATTTCCGAATCAGTGTGCCTCGGGAGGCATTCGGCCTCGCATATGGCGGTTTTCGAGTACAGGGAACCGCCAGCTCCCCGCCTAGCATGGTGTACACCAATTATAAACCGCCCCCTTTTGACATTCAACCGCATGAATGAAGCCTCCAAGATCTGAGAAGACGCATGCTACAGATCCGATGAATCACGATCTTGCTGAACAACCATGTGTTAGCATAGTGACTGAAAGGAGCGATTGTCTTGGAGTGTTCAAACCTTGATAAGAACCTTGAGAACTGTAACTGCACCTATCCAGGGTGTCCCAGAAAAGGTAGATGCTGTGAGTGTCTGAATTATCACAGGCGGAACAATGAATTGCCTGCCTGCTACTTCACCAAAGGCCAGGAAGAGACATGGGATCGCTCAATTTCGTTCTTCAAGAAGTGCTCATAGTCCTGATCTACTAATTTGAAGTAGCGCGATATTCTAAAGGCTCAGACCACGAATGCTGTCAAAAACGTGATTCAGCTCCTGCATTGTGATAAGACCTGAGCTATTTGCTTTTGTGGAGCATGCGTATCTTGCTGCAATCTGTCCCCTCAGTATGGAGTCCTCGATCGAGTGACCCTGAAACAACCAACTACAAAGGAATCCCGCAGCCAGAGAATCTCCAGCTCCTGTCGTGTCCACTACGGGCTCTCCGAAATCTACCGCTGGAAATCGAGTGACATTCTTGCCGATACCTACTGAGCATCCTCTATTTCCCATCCCTGAAACCACTATCACGTTCGGGTGTTCGGAAAGATACTTCCGAATAATGGGAGCAGGGTCATCTTTGTTTACAGAAGAGAAGAACAGGATATCCGCAGAATTAGCGAAGTCTCTCCTGTATGGATCATCAGGATCAATTATGTCTTGAAGATCGCAAGATAAGGTCAACCCCTGCTTTCGTATTGAGGGCAGAAGAAATCTTGCCCAGTTGACGATGTTCACATGAGCGAGGCTTGATCTTGAGATAATCGAAGAAGCGAAATCCAGTTCAGGTATTGTATACATTGACCCTTTTCCATCATAGAAGCTCTTTCTCCTGCCGTCAGGAAAGATGAAGTTGATGCTTCTCTTAGTTCCATAAGGATCAATCTGAAGTCCTCTTGTGATTATCCCGTGCGAGTCGAGCGTTTCTCTGATAAATCTGCCGTTATGATCATCGCCAACATAACCTATTACGGCAGTCTTGAGTCCCATCCTGGCAAATGCGATGCTCGAATACCCGCCTGCAAGTCCCACAGAGTCAACATTTTCGCTGAACTGCCCTTCAACCGAAACATCGAACTCACTGTCTGAAAGAAACACATAAGTGTCTACACCAAAAGCCCCTACTACAACAACGTCAAACTCTTTTTCCATCCAGCAATCACCAACTATCTGCAAGTTATTGATAAAGACATTATATACGGGAATCACTAATCATAAACTCCTATCAACCGTTTACCCGGATTCTTTTGGAGTAATTCTCACTCTATTTAGCATGCTGGTCGATTTCACGGTAGAATAATGGCACAACAGCTACACAATGGGAGGGATTGCTTTGTCAGTATTCATGCAGGACATTACTGAGCAGCCACATTCAATCGCAGAACTCCTGAAAAAATCTGCAAGTATACGAAAAAAGGCCGATGGGATCAGTCATCGAAGAGTCCTCTTTACGGGTATGGGTGCTTCCCTGTTCGCATGTCAACCCGCAGTACTCTTGTTGAGATCAAGGCAGCTTGACGCAGAATTTATTGAGCTTTCTGAGTTAGTTTGGTACGAAGCATCTCATGCCATGGATTATTACGACACGGTGGTCTTTGTGAGCCAGTCAGGGGAAAGTGCTGAACTGATAAATCTTCTGGAGAGATTCCCCGCCTTTATCGAGAAATCTGTGCTTGTAACCAATAACCCCAGGTCAAAATCCGCGTTACTCATCCCTGAAGAGAGAGTTTTCGAGATTTTCGCCGGTGAAGAACGTGCAATGGGTGCATCAAAGACGTTTCTGAATACTGCGTTGCTGCTTCTGGTTCTTGCCTCCGAGTGGAGTGGCGAACAAATTCCTCTGAACACCATAACCGAATGTGTTGAGAAGGGCCTGAAGTTAGAAATAGACTCGCTTACAAAAGCAATAGAATCATCGAAGCTCCCGATTATTGTTGCCAGAGGATTTTCCCTCGGCGTCGCACAGATGATAAGGCTTATGCTCGCCGAGATTCCAAAGAGAAACGTTGAGGTCTTTTCGGGAGGTGCTTTCAGGCACGGACCTCTTGAACTCCTAGAAAACGACCCTCTCGTAATCGTTATGAACCCCGAGGGGAAAACCTCTCACCTTATGGATAAGCTTGCTGACGAGCTTTCTGGGAAATGTCCAGTAGTCATGTTAACTAACTCGGCCAGTGAGTATAACCCGGACATTCATGTTATAAGAACCGGAACGGGGCTGACAGAAGAACTGGCTCCTCTAACCTTCCTCGTTCCTTTCCAAAGGGTGGCCAACGAACTTGCACAGCGAGCAGGGTACAATCCCGGAGAGGGAGTGCACGCGGCAAAAGTCACAAGGGTCGAATAAGCGAGATTAAGTCTCACTAAGCAGATTCAGAGCTTTCATTCTTCTGCGTGATGCAGCAGACAAGATTTTTTTCAGCCTCTTGTATGGTTCTTCTTCAGTCGCGTAACCATCTTCTATTCTTGTAATAGCTTCATCAAGTTCATTGTAGTCAAGTCCCAATGTGTCCTGATCTATCAGTCCAGGGATCAAATCGGCTGATGGAGCCTTTTGAATCACTACATCCGGTAAATTGAGTTCTCTTGCTATCTTCAACACTTCTGTCTTCAGCAGATGAAGAATTGGCTCAATATCTACTGCTTCATCTCCCCACTTCACATAGAGCCCCGTAAGATACTCTGTCTTGTTTGTCGCACCAACTACTGCATATCCTCTGGTCTCTGCTTCAAGATATAACCTGCACATTCTTATGCGATTCTTAGCCCTGTAGAAGGCCAGTCCTCTTCGGAACCTTTCATCTCCTCGATCGAGCAGGTCCATCAAGAAAGGATCATCTCGCTCGGCGTACTCAGCCCATTTCTTCCTGACAAAACTCCTTTGTACAACTCCGGGAAAGAGTCTCGCAGGTGGCTGCAGTTTGTAAGCTCCAAGAGCCC
>DLVL01000111.1 GCA_003444085.1 Kosmotogaceae bacterium
TACAGATATCATCAGAAGAAGCAATGACATCAGGATGCCGCCCTGGAACATTCCTATCGCCCCTGCAGCATTGAAGAAAGATATCTCGCGTGCAGAACGTGCAAGCGACTCATCAGTCGAAGCGGTACTCATGACGAGTGCGATCGGAATGAAGCCCGATGTTATGAATGAAACGACGCTGGTGAGAACAATGAACTGGAAGGGTAATCCGAGAAAGACATAGACCATGAACAGAAGACCTGACATAGTCATCAGAGATACCAGCAGTCTCTTGGTATATTGCATTTGATCAGCTACGGAGCCCCAGATTGGTGATCCAATTACCATCATGGCTCCTCTGACTGTTGCTATAAGACTGATAACAAAAACTGATGCACCGAGTTCTCGCAGTCTGAACTGCAGAAGCATGGTGAAAGTGATTTCCACAGTGAATTGCATCACAGTTGTAAAGAGTATTGGAAGTCTTCTGTTCAGAGTTTTTTCCACCTGGCTTTCCTGTCTTTGTAGCTTAACCACGATTCAAATACGGGGCGATTCTTTGTCTTAATTGAGAGAAGTTCGTCTTGCTGATTAGATGGCTAATGCCATTATAACGCACTAAAACCGAGATAGAAGCACCAGTTCATAAGAGCAGTTGTGCGAAAAGCACAAAGCCTTGTTCACCCCATAAGATGGGGGCAGTTACCTTGTTCTGAGACAAGGGCAGAACGGTGTTCTGCCCCTACACAACTGTGGGAAACGATTGTAGCTCTTGTAGGGTAGGGGCATAATATATTATGCCCTTGTTTTTGCAGCGTTCGTGTATCGGGAGTGTCTCGGATATTTGCTAAGAAAGCTAGAGTATCTTTATGTCTCCAGCAAGACGAGAGAAATGCTTTCGATCAAGAGTATAGATTCTTGCTGGACCTTTAGAGAAAGCAAGCTCAGCGAGGTAAGCATCGACAAAGTCAACATTGTTATCTCGATAGGAAGTAAGAGCGTTCTTAACAATTTCACTTTCTTGCATCTCAATTCCATCAGCATCGATCAGCTCTTCAAGGATCGTAGATATTTCCTCCTTAGAGCATTCATAGTAGCTTTCGAGAGTCCAGATAATCTCTGCAAGTGTGAGTATATGGATCATCAGCGCAAGATCTCCACTTTCTGCCTTAAGAAAGACCTCGGAAACCGATTTGAAGAGGTCTTCGTTGTCACGCAAGAGATACCGGAGTACTACGTTAGCATCTATCCATACTATTCGTTTATTGCTGCTCATGTTCTCTTGCTACTCTCTCCGCTACTCTTGTCTTTGTTAGCTGCCGTTCTTTATCTCTCTGAACATACTTTCTGCGTTTCCTCAGTACACCGGCAAATTCTGAGATCTTTCTCTTCTTCACAAGCTTCACTTTTACTTCTCCTCTTTCATCCACCATGAAAGCCAGTTCATCGCCGATTTCAGCATTAATAGCCTTTCTGATTTTCGCAGGAACCTGAACTTGTCCTTTGCCCGTTATCCTTGATCTTTCTATTTTCATTGAGATAACTCCTTTCATTGATATCTATCATATCATGGATTAACTTTTCTGAGAGCTGCTGCACACCCTTCGCGGGCCAGTTCATAAGAGCCGTTGTGCGAGAACCCGGACAACTTACGACGTACGAAAAACCACAAGACAGATTCACAGAGAGCGTTCCCGGTTCCTGGTTCCGGGCAAAAATAGAAGCGAGTACCGAGCTGTGCTTGGTGCACAGTATCGATCGGAAAAACATTATCGATGCACTTTATTGACCAAGACCATGTCAATGCCCGTACGATCACAGAATGATCGTGCCCGTACAGCCAGAACCAGGCTGTGGAAAAGCTACTTAGAAGCATTAACGGTGCCATTAGGGACGATGATGCGCTTCACCACAGTTCTTGTGGTTCCGCTTCGTGGCCATCCTCTGGTCACTCCTCTTCAGACGTGGAACTGACCGATGATGTTACTCATCGAACTTGCCCGTCTGGGTCTGATGGAGCTGGCGTCTCTTATCTTTTCTACAGATCTCTTCCTTTTCCTGAATCGCTTATTATCAGCAGATCCTCAGGATATGGTTCCAGGAATCTTTGGCTCAGCAGATAATCAATCTCATGTTTGATCGCATATGTTTTAACCAGACTCACCGGAACACTAAGAGGTACTTTCCCCTCTCTATATCGTTCTAAGGTGTCCAGGAAGAACGCTTTTTCTGCCCTTGACATGGAGTATGAAAAGTAACCAAGAGCATGCATCAGGACGTTGATATTTGAGGTATGCCGCGGACTTTTCTCGATGGCTGCGCGAAAATGCACTCCATAGTCATGAAGCAACTGATCTTTTGTCTTCTTCTCCTGATTGGCCACGATTCTTCCCATCAGTCTCATCTCTTTTTGGTTATAAGCCATATATAGAAGCTTGTTTCTGGAGTGAAAATCAACAAGCTGTTTCATGCTGAAAGATTCGTACAGATCTCTGAATTCAGCAATCAGGAAAATTCTTGTGAAGAAGTGTTCGCGGATTGAGTACGAAAGCATCCTCCCTTCTGTCTCAATCGGAAGAGACGCGAATCTCTCCTGAACCGCTGCACCAAAGAAACCCGATGACTTCCCTGAGACAGGTGAGACCTTGTCTTCGCCATAGAGCTTCACATCTCCTGTCCCACAAGAAGGCGATCTTGATTTCAGGAGGAAGCCATCAACCTGAGATAATTCTGAAAAGAACTTATCAATATATTCTTCCATGTTCCTGGTTACATCTTTTTGGGTAGCTGGTTGATACAGCTTTATCTTTCCATTTGAAGTGACCAATCTAATCGCATCGCGAGGAACTCCCAGACCGATATCAACTTCAGGACATGGCGTAATAGCTTCTACATGTTTGCTCAGTCGCTCAACAATCTTGTTCCTGATTATTTCGCCGTTGAACCTGCAATGATCAAAACCAAGACATCGGCTTATCACAAGCTTCGGCTTAACGAAATCACCCATAGCAAATCCCTCCCACGGTGGATATTTTCTATCTTGTGCAACCATTTTCTAATGCTCGAAGCGCAGTTATGCATAGATCAAGGAGTCAGACTTTTTGTCCATAAATGACCGCATTGCCCATTGAACCAATGCTGATCCGATCCCTAAAAGAGGGCGATGCACATTATGCGACGAATCAGTGCATTGGTATCCTTTCCTGTTCTTCAGGACACTTTCGTTCTTTGTTTGTTCATCTCCCCGAATACAAGAACAATCAGGGCAAATGCTATTCCAACGATTCCCACAAGACGAAAAGCGATAATGGTCGAAACGCTTTCAATGATCAATCCTCCGACGATTGACCCGAGAACATAAGCAAAACCAGATCGAACAACCCAGAAGACACTTTGACCAAATACCAGGAACCTCTTCGGGAGGCTGAAATGGATGTAATCGAATAGAGAGTAGTACATGAGAATATACGTGAAACCATGCAACATCTCTATCATGAACAGACTCAAGACACCTCTGGAAAATGACACCAGAAGAACTCTTATGGCTATAGCAAACATACCGATCTGAAGGACCCTGAGGTGACCCAGAAGAGCAATGATCTTGTTTGCATACAGAAGAAACGGTATTTCAGAAAAGGCGGCTATCATGAACACTATACCCACCACAGAAACATCGAATCCTCTTTCTCTGGTAAGCACGGCAATGAAGGAGTTGTGGAAAGAATTCAGTGATATTCCAAGAAACATACCTATTGTCATCAACCAAAAGGAAAAAAGGTTCCCCGTTCTCTGCCTGCTCTCGTCTTCCTTCTTTCCTGTGGTTCTGCTTTCTTTGGGCGTTTCTTTTCCCCTGAACAGGAGAGGCAGTACCAGTGAAAGCGACATGGCCATGAACAACCAGAAGAAGCTCCGTCTTACGAGCAAACCAGTCACCAGCGCCGTTATACCAAATCCCAGTGTACCAAACAGTCTGATATGGTCGAAGCGCCCACCCCATCTCTTTATGTCCGTCATGATTCTCGCTTCACCAATTGGTATCACACTGGAGAAGAAGAAGGAAAACGCCGACATCAGGATGAGATTTGCGACGAATCCCCTGTCCAGGAAGATCGGCCACACGAGTAATGATGACGCGAGCGCAACACAAGAAAAGACCCTCTTCTCCCCCTTATGAGATCCTATATAAAACCAGAAAGGATTTGAGATCAGAGAAACCAGAGGAATGGTGGACATCAACAGCCCTATCTGGAAGGGAGAGTAGCCAGAGATGTCGAAGAACTGGCTCAGAAGATTCTTCGTTGCAAGACTTGAATAAATGAGAGCTTCAAAAAGGAAAACCGCAGGACCCATCGACATCACCCAGGAAGATCAAACAGTGAGGTTTCAGATACAATGCTGCACAAAGGCATGATAAGCATAAACCACATGTAATCATTATAACCTCTTGGAGGTGTTGCACAGACTATGAATAGTGATTTCTGATCTGGAGAAGAACAACTACTAACGAACAGAAGTTCGTCTCAGACAATCATTCGAGTAAGATGGTAAGATATTCTAGTGCGCAAGATAATCATGAGCAGAATGCGGTGTTGAGACACTCTGCCTGACCAGTGAAGGTCATCAATGTATCACGGCCTGAAATACAACCAATAAAGATCGTTTTTGGAGAAGGCTCCAGAAAGTGCTAAGCTATCATTTTTTCAACTCTGGGACTTCTTCATACAGAACTTGCCAGAGAAACCATATCTGCATTCTTGGGAAGGCAGAATAACGATGGCGGTTTTCCAAACCAATTTGACAAGAAGTGTTCGGGACTGAAAGCCACATATTCTACTGCCACAGTCCTTCTTGAATGTGGAACCACCGCAGGATCTCCAACCATCAAGAA
>DLVL01000016.1:0-259 GCA_003444085.1 Kosmotogaceae bacterium
AAGGATCGCTGGAGAAGCGGAGGACCAGGTTCAGGTCCGAGCGGGATGGCTAGACTCAGGCCATGAAGCGAAGCCACAAGATTTGTGGCGAAGCATCAACTCTCATGAAACTGTTCCCATGGGAAAGGGTACTGCTATGTGCCATAAGCTATCTGTTGCTCCTTAACAACTAACAACGAGCAACCGACAACTGCCTAAGTACACTAGATCACAATTACGGTGACGTATTCTGTTTAGACACAGGCGAGAGGGCTTCCTT
>DLVL01000016.1:617-6010 GCA_003444085.1 Kosmotogaceae bacterium
TGTGCTTTGAGTCTTGCACAGGCCTTTTCTCCTCGATGAGAGGAACCGTTGTCAACAATCCAGAACCCTCCGGAGAAAGCAGAAGATTCGACAGTTCTGGCTTCCCCAGCTCTGCCAGACCAGGCACGCCAGTGCACTCCGCGGCCAGTTCCACTTTGTGGGTAAGATCTTCCTCGACCAGAAAGTCCAGAACTATATGAAACCTTGAGGATAACAGGTTTTACGGAGAATTAACACTGTCACAAGAGTATACTGAGTGGAGAACAAAGGCCCTCTGGATAACACCAGAGGGCCTTCTTTATTAATCCTAATCAAGCTTTCTGAGCAGATTCGTTCTTCTGGGGCTTGTCGTGCTTGAATAGGCTGTATATAGCCGGAATGACCAGCAGAGTCAGCAACGTTGAACTGAAGAGTCCGCCGATAACCACAATAGCCAGTTCCGAAGAAACGACCGCGCCCTCTCCAATTCCTAATGCCAGTGGGAGCATTGCTATCATTGTTGTCAGTGCTGTCATCAGTATCGGACGCACCCTGGTACTGCCTGATTCAAGAAGCGCATCGCGGATATTCAAGCCCTTCCTGCGTAAGCGCTCCACCAAGTCTATAAGCACGATGGCATTGGTAAGCACAATACCTACCAGCATCAGAATACCCATCATGGCAAAAATACCCAGCGTCTGCCCTGCAAGTAGAAGGGCCAGTAACGCCCCAATAGAAGCCAAAGGCAAGCTTATCATGATCACTATAGGTGTCAGTAGCGAACGGAAGGTTATGGCGATAACGGCATAAGCCAGCAAGACAGCCAAAGCTATGGCAACCGTCATGCTGGAAAAGGACTCCTCCATCATCTCCATAGTGCCGCCCTGAGTAACTTCCACGCCTGCGGGGAGGTTCAGATCATCTATCTTCATTTGGATGGCACGGTTGACCGATCCAATATCCTTTGCGGTAATAGATCCGTTAATAGACGTTGCTAGCTTTCCGTTGATTCGCATAATATTCGTTTGTTGCTCTCCCAATGCTACTACTGCAATTTCACCAAGCCTTATAGAATCAGGAAAACCTATCAGGAGTGCGTGGGCTGTTTCAGCGGAGTCAAGCTTATGGATGATTCCATTCAGGTACACGTCGAGTTGATCTCCATTGAGCTTTGCTCTGGCAACACGGCCTCCTGTTTGCATAAAGAAGAACTCTTCCTGGAGACCAGCCATCTGTTCCATAGACAATCCAGCCGCCATTATCATAGCAGGGTTAGGAATAATGTCAAGGCTGGGTTCCGTGCGAGCTAGGTGTAGTTCCAGATCAGTAATGCCCTCGACATCTTTGAGCTTTTCGAAGAGCTCTTTCCCGATTGAGGTAAGATCTTCGTATCTGTCGCCGCGGATCGAGATATCTACCCCGGTACCCATCATAGTAGCTGCCATAGCCTGACCGGTCGCCACGGTAATCTCCGCTTCTGATACGATATCTTCAAACTGTTTGCGCAATTCGTCGGCAGTCTCCTCCATGTCTGCTTCGCTTGCCAGGATCACCATAATGTTGGCAGTTGTTTCACCACCAGCTCCCATCATGGCCGAGGCTCCGGCCATCATGCCTGCCCCCCCACCAATAGTTGTCTGTATCGTTTCTACATAGGGATGGGATAGCAGGACCTGCTCCGCTTTTATGGCTGCTACAAGGGTTTCCATTATATCAGTGCTGCCGGGTACAACAACTTCTACTGTTAGCATCTTTTCGCCCATATCCGGTATGAAGCTTGTTCCAATTACCGGTAGAAGTGCAAAACTGCCAATGAAGAGTAGAAGGGCAATTATCACAGTGATAGCGCGATGGGAAAGCGTCCATTCCAATGCCTTCGTGTAAAGGCGCTGGTACCAGGTCTGATTGTTAGTGGCTTTCTTACTAACAGTGAAATTCGATAACGGCGGGATTACCATAAGGGCGATGAGAAGAGACGCTGCAAGGGCAGCTGTCATGGTGAGCGCGAAGGGAATGAACAGTTCACCAACGATACCGCCAGCAAATGCGAGGGGGACAAAAATGATAACAGTTGCCACTGTTGAAGAAACGATTGGTGTAGCCACTTCCTTCACACCTTCGATCGCAGCGGTTCTAAAGGGCTCTCCATGTTGAATCCTTCGGAATATGACCTCCAGAACGACAATGCTGTTATCAATGACTCGTCCGACAGAAATGGCCATAGCGCTTAATGTCAGGAGGTTAATGGTGATACCGAAGAACCTCATAATCAGAAAACCGATGATGATGCTTAAGGGAATAGACACTGCTGTAACCAGCGATGCCCGCAACGCCATAAAAAACAGAAAGACAATTACGATCGCCAACCCACACCCTATAAGTGCATCGCGGGTCAGGTCGCTAACGCTTGTCTCGATGTATACCGATTGGTCAAGTACCGTGGAAAGAAGAACTCCATCAGGCAACTGTGTTTTGATCTGTTCGATCTCGTCCATTACGGTTTTTGCAACTGTAACTGTATTAGCATCGCCGTCTTTCATAATGCTTATGGATACTGAAGTCATCCCGTTGGTCCTGGAAACTGATGAACCAGACGGGAGCCCAAGTTTCACCGTACCGATATCACCAAGACGAACTTGTCTTGCGCCAAGGGTCATATCTTCTATCTCTTCGATCGATCCATATGTTTCACCAGTCATGAAGGCGGCAACAGAAGATAGAGACAACCCAGCATTATTAAGCAGAACGGGGTCGAGCTCGACAATCACCTGCTGCTCGCTACCGCCCTCTACGGTGACATGGTAGACGCCATCAATGTTTTCGAGTGCGGGCACTATGTCTGCAGTGGCAATCTGTTGAAGCTGTTCTGATGAAAGATCACCACTCAGACTGAACATCACGATAGGGAGGACATTGATGTCGATAGCGAATAGCTGAGGATTCTGCTCCAGTTCCGGCAGAAGAAGCGGAAGCTCACGCACTGCATCCGGCAACTCCAGAGCGGCAAGCCCTTCTTCTATCATTCTATTCGTTTCTGTCATGTCAGTGCCGAATTCGAACACGGCAAATGTGAAAGCGGAGCCTTCGGACACCGTGGAGACCAACTGATTGAGTCCTTTCATCCCGGAGATTACACTTTCAACCTTAATCGCAACCTCGTCCATGACGACTTCCGGTTTTGCCTGTGGATAGATCGTTATAACGCTTGTTACAGGCAGTTCGATATCTGGAATCAACTCCATCTGCAAAGAGAACAGCGACCAGACAGATATCCCCGTTACAATAGCTACGACAAGAAAGGTCAACCATCTCTTCTTCATTGCCAGTTTTGTTAGCCAAATCATGAGTAATTCACTCCTTAAGAGAAATGTAGTATCTGATAGCTAGCGAAGCTCGTCAGGATTATCATCATGGATATTCAGCATGTTTTGAAGTTCACTGAGCATTCTCGAAGTATTCGCCACGAGTTCTGCAACTGATTCTGCCTTGATTATGAGCAACCCTTCGCCGAAATTGTTGCCGAATACCAGTACCTTGGTTGCTGGTGACCCATATCCTTCCTTGCTTCGGCAGGAATAACCAGCTGACTGCGTTCACCGATAGTGCTTGCACCGTAGAATTTCGGAATAGCTTCCTTCATAGCATCTGGATTCACAATGATCCTCCCATCGTTTTGACATTAGTATGAAATGTATGAGAGAGCCTGAATAACTCTATATATCATAACACCATTATTTTGCTTACACTGCTTACACTACGTCATTAATTCTTCGGTGTTTTCTGCAAGTAGATACTGATTATCAACCTGACACTTAGAGGAGCGAAGCGGAAGGCCACAATAGGCCAGAAGTGGAAGTGCAGGAACAGCAGTGAAGCGGGTTGAGCAAAGAACAGTTTTCGGTTCATGTTTACCAGTTCCCAGTCAGCTGTTCTCATGCTTTTCCACGGTCATTCTGTGACCGTACGAACGCCGTCCAGGTCTGATGGTACTGGTGCTGACGACAAATGCCGTCAGTGTTGGCACGGTGCGCAGCATCGTACTGGCGATCCTTCAAGTTCCAACTCACTCAAACCTGCTCTTGAAATCTACTCTTCAATATATCGACCCGCTGCCAAACTTCTTATCTACGACTCTTCACAAGAGTTTGTTTTGCTATAATGGTCTTGATGAGTTCGAGAATATGTCTCTTGGTGAAATGCTGATGAAAGGTACAGAGTCGTCGAGCTTGAACTTGAATAGGTGCCATATGAAAGGAATCGAACTTTCTAGAGAGCTTCTCAAGCAATCCGATTATGGATTATGATTACGAGACTGCTTCTGCAATGCATAGTAGCGGCAGGTACATATACACAGTTTTCTCGTCACATCTTGCTCTTGAAAAGTCATTGAAGGCTATTTATGCGTATTTGAAGGACGATATGCCGCCAAGAGTTCACAATCTGCTCGTGCTGCTGGAGTCCCTCGATCTGGATCTTCCTGATGAGATGGTGGGATTCTTGAGAACTATCAGCGATGTAAGTATCACTGCGAGATATCCATATAAGCTTTCTGATGCCGTCGTAACGTTTAATGAAGAAAGATCGCGCCTCATTCTTGACAAGACTTCGGAGGTGCTGAAATGGTTGAAGAAAAGACTAGAGAAGTAATCAACAATCTCAGAACAATCAATGCAACTTACATGTGGGGCACCAGATCGCTTCTGGCCCTATGCAGGCTTCGGATCTTTCCGTCCAAACTTGCTGCAATCAATAAGAAAGGGACTCCCTGGGTACTGTTGACGATCATATGGCTCCTCTCTTCGGTAATGCTGTTGGGAATAGGGGAGACAGGTTTGAATCTCTTTGCTGCTTTTGCTTCTATAGGCGCTGTTGCAGTGATAATTCCAACAATGCTGGCAGTCTTTCAGCTAAATCAAAACAAAGCGCTGAGATCGAGAGCTCCCGGGATCGTTCGGCGTAAGGGATTCTTTGTGATACCAACACTGGGTGCATTTTTGCCACATTGATTATGGTCATTTTGCTCTATCAGGTCGGGATCGACTTCAGTATCTTCTTTTTCCTGTTCTTCATTGTCTGGGAGATCCTGGGATTTATCTACTTCAAGTACAGGTTGAAGTATCTCGATAAAGTCAAAGAGAACCCTTTTAAGAAGAGTGATCTTTCAGTGTTTGATGATTGATAACAGGCAGTCCGCTGATTCAGTAGTTTCGTTCTTCTGATGTCAAACGAGTAGTGCAACTGCTATCACGATGCTCGGCCCGTGCTACCGAGAGGGGGAACATGATGAAACGTCTCTTGTTTGTTGTTTTGCTTATGAGCCTTGTTCTGGGAAGCTGTGTCTTTGTCTTCGATCCGTGGACAAAGGGAACGCGAATCAGCGGGTCTTTGTACTGGTCAGATTTGGCTGTTGCGGT
>DLVL01000020.1:0-4593 GCA_003444085.1 Kosmotogaceae bacterium
AAGAACTGGCCGAAGTCTTATCAATGGACTGCTGTTGTTATACAAACCAAAGAAGGTGAGCTTCTCATGAGTTCTTCGTGGGAGCGTCTTAACCATTAGGAGGGAAAGATGAGGAGGCAACACAAAGAAGCTCGCTGATACTATCGCCACTGAGCTAAACATCGATGCCATAGAGGTTGACAAAGCGCACCTGTCTTCACAAGCAGACATGATTTTCCTTGGTTCATGTTGAAGCAAACCATTCTTTCGTCCTTCTCTTAAACAAGAAGGGCACAGCTATGCTGT
The DNA here is from genome assembly GCA_003444085.1 of Kosmotogaceae bacterium. Classification (GTDB taxonomy): domain Bacteria; phylum Thermotogota; class Thermotogae; order Petrotogales; family Kosmotogaceae; genus UBA9910. Next base: position 286 of record DLVL01000020.1, read on the forward strand.
GCCCAAAGGGTGAAAGATTCTGAGTTCGACGTGTTTCTGGCTCTTTCTCTGAGGAGGTGTTTAGTCTCCAGAAAGAGACCTGCTAGAAATCAAAGATAGCTTCGAATCCGGTAAGATCTTCAAGATCAAGTGCCAGTTCTTCGAGAGCTGAAACAGCATCGGTTCTTCCCTGTAGCACACTGTGGACAGCCTGGAAGAAGAGTGTTGAGACCTGGTTGTAGTTTGGTGATGAGATCGTTGAAGGTCTGGCGACCGCGTTGATGAAGACGTCGTAGAGTGTTCCAAAGAAAGGTGTTGCAGCGAGTACGTCTTCGTCAAAGTAGAGATCCATGATTGTTGGGTTGTAGGATGCATCGACTGCTCTCATTTTCTGCATATCGTACGATGCAAGGAACAGGGCAACATCCGCTGCAATCTCTGGGTTTCTACTATACTTGCTTACTGCGAGCTGCCAACCACCAAGTGTAGCAGCACCAGCGCCGCTCTTTCCAGCGGGAAGAGGGGCAACATCAAACTTGTCTTTAATGACACTATCATCAGCCATACCAAGACTGTATGCATAGGGCCAGTTCCTCATAAAGGCTGCGTTTCCCGCTTGCCACACTGCTCTGGATTCTTCTTCTGCCATCGCAAGCACACCGAACGGTGAAATGCTTCCGACCCAACCTGCCGCCATTTGAATTGCTTCTGCAGCATTCTGGTTAGCAATTGTTATTACTCCATCGGGGCTAATAATCGTGCCTCCATCATTGGCGGCAATCCACTCAAGGGCATCGCAGGTCAATCCTTCGTAGGCATTTCCCTGCCAGACAAATCCCCAGAAATCTGGATTTGTTGCTCTTTCTCCCTGCTGAATGATTCTTGCATATTCTTCGAGTTCTTCCCATGTCTGGGGAACATCAAGACCATATTTCTCAAGCAGATCCGTGCGGTAGTAGAGAAGCCCAGCATCCGTGAACCATGGAATGCCAATCAATCTGCCATCAACAGTGTTGTTCTCCACTATTGCTGGGAAGTGCATGTCAACAACTTCTGCTGCACCGTATTCGTAAAGGTCTACAAAGTGTTCTGCTAAGTCCCCGGGCCAGATAACGTCAATCTGGTACACATCGACTTCGGGGCTTCTGGCTTCGAAAAACTGCAAATACAGGCCTAATCTGTCCTGAACCATGTCAGGTGTGTCAAGTACCCTGACGGTGACTCCGGGATTCTCATCCATATAAAGCTGTGCAGCAATTCTCGCCAGTTCTAGCTCAGTACCTACTGCACCTGCTGCCACCGTAATGACGACCTGTGCCGCTGCCACAAGGGCGAAAACCAGTACCAATCCAACTAACAGTAGTTTCTTCATTGTTTCTCCTCCTTTTTTGATATGTTTCTGTTTCAGATAGTGCAAGTAGTCGCACCACGTTGCCTTTTCTTACATCAGAGATTCTGTAGAAATGCTGAAATGCGTATCTCCTCAAACCATCATCCTTTTACCGCTCCTGCAGTTAGTCCTTGAACAATCTTCCTCTGGAAAATCAACACCAATAGAACTACCGGAACAGTCACGACAACGGCTGCTGCCATGATTTCACCAAATGGTTCATGCATTGCTGCCAGGCCTCCAAAGAGAGAAATGGCAACCGGGATCGTTCTTGCTGCAGGATCGATGGTGGTGAAGGTGAGCGCAAAGAGATACTCATTCCACGCAGCGATGAATGCCAGCAAACCGGTTGTTACGAGTGCCGGGGCAGTCAAGGGTAGCAGTATCATATAGAACGTCTGAAAGGGCGTTGCCCCATCTACCCTGGCTGATTGCATTATCTCCGTGGGGAGCTCCTTGAAGAAAGCCGTCAAGACCCAGGTGGTGAAAGGTAATGTGAAGATCATATATGAAAGGATCATACTCGGGCGCGCGCTTATACCAAGAGTTGTTATTACCGCGTAGAGTCCTGATAGAACTGTTACCTGTGGAAACATTGTCATTGCAAGTATCATATAGAGTGTTGGCTTCTTTCCTCGGAAACGCAACTTTCCGAGTGCAAAAGCAGCGAATGCTCCGATTGACAGTGCAAGTATGGTGGTGGCTGTGGCTACAACAGTGCTGTTCAGTATCCCCCTCACGAACTGTCCGTCTCTGAACACAGCTATATAATTGACCAGGCTGGGGGCAAAGTTTCCTTCATTGTCTCGAGGAACGAAAGTAGCAGGTGTCATTCTCAACTGAGCTTCTGTCTTGAGTGATGAGTTCACTGCCCAGTAGAATGGGAAAAGCATGTAAACAAATATCACTACAATCACTACCATGAACAATGTCTTCCCTAAAACTCTTTCGACTCGTTTGGCCTTTCTCATTCTTTGTCAACTCCCATCATGCGGATATAGATGACTGCAAAAACCGCAATGAAGATGAAGATGATCACTCCGATAGCAGATGCCAGTCCCATATTCCTGTTCCCAATCAACTGGTAGTAGTTGTAGCTTGCCATGGAGTACATTCTGTTTCCCATAATCACGTGGAACACGTCAAACACCCTGAGGGCGTCCAGTGTTCTGAAAATCAGAGCTACAGCTATTGCAGGCTTCAGAAGGGGTAGGGTAATCGACAAGAACTGACGTATCCTTCCCGCTCCATCTACCTGACCGGCTTCATACAACTCGTTTGGTATAGTCTGCAAACCAGCAAGGATGAGTAACGCCATAAACGGTGTCGTCTTCCATACATCTACCATGATGAGTGCAGGAAGCTGAAGAGATGCTGTAGTTAGAAAGGAGGTCTGTCCATCGCTTATGCCGAGTCTGTTGAAGATCATGTTGAAGAATCCCGCCCTGCTTGATGCAAACATCCATTCCCAAATTCTTGCCGACACAACAGTTATCACTGCCCATGGGACAAGCATTGTCGCCCTCATTGCACCACGACCGCGGAATTTGCTGTTGACAACAAGAGCAACTCCAAGGCCGAGAATTGTCTCCAGGAATACGGAGAACAACGTGAACAAGAGTGTATTCCATATTGCTGTCAGGAATATGGGGTCTCTTGCGCCGACCACATATCGCTTACCAAACCAGTTGAACTGAAAAAGCTCTTTGTAACGATGGGGTTGTCGGGGCAAGACACGAATTGCCCTTTCATATTCGGTCTTTCCCGTCTCAGGATCGGTTATCTTCTCACCCGTCTCCTCATCCACTAATGGCGGAAGCTCTATGATTGTAAACCCTAGAAGAGCACTGTAATTTCCAAGACCCACGAAGTTAACCTCCTGGTCTCCTGCAGCAAAGCGCCTGTCGGTAAAGCTTGTGTAGAAGACCTGAAAGAGAGGGTATAGAGCAACCAGGGTCAGTACAATCAGTGCTGGGGCAAGTAGCTTGTAAGAAAGCCGTTGTTCTCGGTTTGCCAGGTCAGAGTATTTTCGCCTTTTTGGCATTGTCGTCCTCCTTTCCAAATTCGATTTCAATGGTTCCGTTTCTGTATACCTTGGAGCAGAGTTTAGGAATTGTCAAACCCGCAAAACCGGGAATCGTAGTATCGGCATTCTTTAGAGATTTCCTATTTCCGACTCCCACGGTAACCATCCCAGCCCTGTGAGCTGCTTCTATCCCTGCGGTGGCGTCTTCAAATACCAGGCAGTTGCTGACGGGAATCTTAAGTTGTGCTGAAGAGTGCAAGAAGATCTCCGGATCGGGTTTGGCTCTCTTCACCATCCTTCCGTCGCTAACTGCATCAAAAGCATTGATGAGTCCTACCTGCCGCAGTACTAGCTGGGCATTCTTGCTTGCAGAAGCAACGGATACCCTTATTCCATGGGATTGGAGCTCCTGAACAAAATCACGCACTCCTGGGAGCACATCATTTTCTGTCATCTTCTTAACAAAGTTGACATACGATCTGTTCTTCTGATCTACCAGCTCCGCCATCTCTACTCTTGAAACACTCATCCCCCCTATCTGCAGGAGTATCTCCAGGCTCTCCATCCTGCTGATGCCTTTCAATCTCTCGTTATCTTTCTCACTGAAGCTGATTCCCAGATCATCGGCAAGTTCTTTCCATGCCTGATAATGAAGTCTTGCAGTATCTACGATCACACCATCAAGATCGAAGATGCAGGCCTGGATGCGTCTGAGTTCAGCTCCTTTCAAAGGTTGTGCTCTCCTTATCGATATACACCAGGGTTTTCTTTTCTCCAGGCTCCACAACGACTTCATCTTCATTGACAAACAGAACAGTATTCTCCGTGTTCGTCTTTTCAGCGACAATCGAGATGTCTTTCCTTGATAGATCTATCTTCACGAGCTGACCGTGAAGAACAAGATTGAATGAAA
>DLVL01000020.1:4686-8590 GCA_003444085.1 Kosmotogaceae bacterium
AGCACCATCATCTGCCATGCTGCTCCACATGCGCCAGTGTGTATGCCACCAATGAACGTTCCACCACTTGAATGAGTACCTGCATCAAAAAGGTCCACTGTGAGGGAATTCATGAAGTGCTTGTAGGCTTCATCTCTGTCGCCTATTCTGCTTGCAACAATAGAATGTGCAGAGGGACTGAGGGATGAACGGTGATGTGTCCTCGGCTCGTAGTAATCGTAGTTCGTCTTTGTGACTCTTTGATCAAAGAGATCCGGCAACATGAACATCAGCTGAACCACGTCAGCTTGCTTTATCACTTGAGTCTCAACTGCAATACCATTAGGCCATCCCCAGTATTCATTCTGGTCAATCAACCGCTCTTGAAGGAGTTCAGGAGAGACATCTTCAAGATCGCAGTATCCTCTGAACTGCTCAATAAGACCACTGTCTGAATCGGGTTGAGGAAGATACAGCTTTTCTGCCATTTCTTCCCATCCAGCAATCTCATCTTGAGTTAACTCGAGTTTATTCATGAGACTTTCGAGCTCTTCGGATGAACTCTTCTGAAGCATGTTGTAAATCTTCAAGGCAACCCTGATGGCATAAGCTGAAAGATAATTCGTGTAGGCGTTGTTATCAACATTCTCATGGTACTCGTCCGGGCCCAGGACCCTGATCAACTCATACCTATCTTTCGTCTTCTTGAAGTATGCAAAGGAATAAAGGAATCTGGCGACCTCGAAAGCGATTTCTGCTCCGTACTTCTCCAGGAAATCGTAATCTCCTGTGACGGCGTAGTACTGCCATAATGCATAGACAATATCTGGTGAAACATGTATCTGCCAGTCGTTAAAATGATTCCTTATTCTTCTTCCTGTGAGAACGTCAGTGAAGAAATATGAAGGGCAGAGCTCTTCATCGGTATCGCCGCTTATCCAAGGATAGAAAGCGCCTTTATAACCCAGATTCAGGGCCTTCTTTCTGGCTGCATCCAGTCGCCTGTGTCTATAGACCAGCAGATTTCTTGCCACATTGGGTTCAGTGAAAGTGAAAAACGGAAGATTGAAGATCTCCTGGTCCCAAAACGCTCCACCCTGATAAGCCTGACAAGAAAGACCCCGAGCACCGATAGGAAGGTGGTCTGTGTGTCTGGGTGTAGCAATAATGTTGTGATAAGTGTTGAACCTCAGCGCTGTTTGTACAATGTCATCTCCATGTATATGGATATCTGAAACTGCCCATATCTTCTTCCATGAATCCTCATGTGCAGTCTTGAGTTTCTCGTACCCCATTTTCTTAGCATTGTCGACCGCTGAAATGGCATTTTTCAAAGGGTCTTCAACATCATTTGACGAGAATACAGCGGCTACCCTTGAGAACTCCAGCTGTTTTCCTTTCTTGAGCGAGAAAGAAGCCCAACGAGCAACCAAATTCTCTGAAGTGGTTATATCAGCATTCAGCAATTCACGGTCACCGTCAAGCAATCCTTCACAGACGACTACCTGAATACCTCCCTGACTTGTGAAGCAATTTGCGATTAATCTGCCATCAAGTTCGTAGAGCTCTTTGTCGGGCAGGTGTTCTCCGTTTAGTGACCATGTGTCTGCGTCTATACCCATCAATACTGACAGCTCTACATCAGAAACTGCTTCGATACGATATTTCGATACGAGTAGATGAATATCTGACATGCTGGCAAATCGCTCTGAAATAATTGCCAGTTCGTTATTTGCGTCTTGCCATCTGGTTCTTCGTGAGAAGCTAGCTCTTCTCATGTCCAGACTACGGGAAAAATCGATTATTGAGCCGTTTTGGGGGGTCACCGGAACTCCACCTGCAGAAAGCACAGTATATAAGGGGTTTGGAACATTGCAGAGCTCTCTCCAGTGACCGTCTGCATTATCATAGGTATCTGACACTATGCAGGCAACGAAATCCTTCTTTCTTGACTCTTCCAGGGTTCCGCGATAACCCATATAGCCATTCCCAATCAGGAAATTGCTTCCGGAGGCTACCGCCCGGTCTTGCTTGAATTCGGTTTCTGTTATCTTCCAACAGTCTTCAGATAGTAGCTCTTCTCCTAATCGTGGCAAGGGTCACCTCATCAAACAGTTATCTGTCTCTTTCTATCCTTTACTATGCTGTTTCTCTTACTACGGGAGCGGGCATGAACTTCGTGTGCTGAACAGGTGATTCAGGATCTGAAATCCTCTTCAGGACAATTTCTGCAACTGAAATACCCATCTTCTCAATGGGTTGGGCAATGGTAGTCAAACCTGCTCTTTCAGTCCAGAACTGGTTGTCGTATCCGACAAGAGAGAAGTCCTTTCCGGCCGTCTTTCCCAAAGTGCAGGATATTCCTAGGACAATCTGTGCAAGATTATCTGTAAGAGCAAAGATCGCAGGGTTCTTCTCGTTCTGAAGGATTCTTACGATCTTCTCAGTGGAGACCCCGAGAAAAAGGTCGCCAAATATCACATTGTCCTGCTGAAACTCTATTCCAGCTTCAGCAAGAGCGTCTCTGAAACCCACCAATCTCTGCTGAATATACTCATTTTCATCAATGAAAGGATTCGGTTCTGATGAGTTGATTACATAGAAGGCACTCGGTCTTCTTCGAAGTAGAATCTCTGCAGCAATTCTCCCGCCAGCATAGTTATCTACATATACACTGTCATGTAGGGGAGAAGCCCCTTCGAGCAATATGAGAGGAACATTAATCGAATCTTCATTGCCAAAGACTCTTTCAAGAGGCAGAGTACACAAAACAACAGCGTCAACCTGTTGGATAAGGGACGTTGCTCCTTTCAGCTTGACCAATTGCTTCACATGAGTTAGCGGGTAGATGAATGAGTCGTAATCCTTTTCATCCAGAAGATCGCTGAAGCTGGCAAATATCCTCCAGTAGAATTCGGTTCTTATCTCAGGGGTTATTAGAAGAACGTTCTTTGTCTTACCTCCTGCAATAGCCTGTGCATGGACATTGGGTACATAACCTAACTCTTTGATTACAGAAAGCACCTTCTGGCGAGTAGAAGCACGAACCCCCTGCTCGTTGTTGATTACCCTGGAAACCGTTCCAATCCCTACGCCAGCCTTTTTAGCTACTACTCTTAAGTTTACTCTCTTCATGATAAACCTCTCGCGACAAATAACGGACTATTTTGGAACCGTTTCCATTATAACGAACCCGTTACACTCGAAACAACCGGCGTCATTCCCGCTGAACTGGTATATCAGTCGATTATTCATTTCATGCTACCAGAAGCTCTTCATGACGAACAGATAGAGTCAATGGTGACCGGAATACCAGAAATGTCTTAGCGCTATTCATTGAGCAGATCTAACGAGCACCAATGCAACCATTCAAATATATCAATTCATTTGCTGCTGATCTTGGGAGAAGAGTCTCCACAGCCACACATATACTTCAGGCTTCATGGACTTTTTCAGCTTGAACAATCCTGGTCTTCCTGAAGAGATAGATCAAGCCTCATTTCGATTTGACACCATATCGGTAATCTCCAAACAGCGCGGGCCCCAAACGCCTGAAATGTTGAGTTTTCTGAGATATGACAATCATCATTTCGGTGCTAGACTTCTTCTGAATCCTGCATGAGCAGGTTCGTCGGGAGGAGATTCAAGTGGCCGATAAGAGTACGAAGAAGGTCGCACACAAACCTGGAGCACCAAAGAAAAGCGAACCACAGAAGAAGAGCTCGGAGAAGAATGCTGAACCCACTAAGAAGCAGCATATTCCCTGTACCATCCCGTCGTATATCTACAGAACTACCTTTGAGGTGAACCCTTTGGGGTTCGTCTTCTTCTAACTCGAATGTTGTTAGCCAGTATCTTGAGGTATAAGAGAATTGTACTGATTTTGAGAGTACTACTCAAACTCAGCGCAGATTACACCCACAAG